>NZ_JBHFEI010000012.1:0-154030 GCF_041928815.1 Ensifer soli
GCCATGAGCCCGCTCCAATACCAGAAGATGTTGCGGCTCCAGGCCGCGCGGCGTCTGCTGGCGACCAACGCGGACGCGGCGCGCACGGCCTATGCCGTCGGCTATGAAAGCGCCTCGCAGTTCAGCCGCGAATATGCGCGACTGTTCGGTGTGCCGCCGATCCGAGACGCCTTGCGTCTGCGCGGCAGCATCGGCGACGTCACAGGTGTTGTCTGAGGCTTTGATGAGCGACGGAGCTTGAAACACACCCTCGCCGCTACCGCACGCTACATGATGACGAAACGGCCTACTCGAAAGAGCCCCTCAAATTGCAGGCAGCGCCGTAAGTGTGGCCCTCGTCAGATTTAGTAGGGCAATTCGCGTCAGCGCTAAGTCAGCGGATATTGGGAAAACCCTTGCGGCCCTAGGCCACCATGGCGGAGAGGGTGGGATTTGAACCCACGATACCCTTGCAGGTATGCCGCATTTCGAGTGCGGTGCATTCGACCACTCTGCCACCTCTCCGGAAGTCCGCGGTCTGCCCTTGCGGGCGCGGTGCGGTTCATAGCGGCAGTTTTGCCGTGTGACAAGGGGCGGGAGGCAGATATTGTGCCGCGGTGCCGGCCCGCGCGACAGGCTTTCGGCTTGACAGGACGCGGTGCTTCTTGCTACCTGCCCGCCTGAAGAGGTGCGCCATGCGCGCGCCGCTCGGGAGGTGCTTTTGCGCTTCCTTTCACCGGCAGGATCGATCCTGCCATGTCCCGACTGGTAAAAAGACGGCCTGTCCGCGGGTTTCCGCAGCAAGAGCCGGAACGAACATGAAAGGATAAGAAATGTTCGCAGTCATCAAGACCGGCGGTAAGCAGTACCGCGTGGCCGCCAACGACGTCATCACCGTCGAGAAGCTCGACGGCGACGCCGGCGCCAAGATCGAATTCACCGAGGTCCTCATCGTCGGCGAAGGCGCCGATGCGACGATCGGCCTGCCCTTCGTCGCCGGCGCCAGCGTCAGCGCGGAAGTGGTCGAGCAGGGTCGCGCCCGGAAGGTCATCGCCTTCAAGAAGCGCCGCCGGCAGAACTCCAAGCGCTCGCGCGGCCATCGCCAGCACCAGACGACCGTCCGCATCCTGGACATCGTCGCAGGCGCTTGAGTTCGAAGATCAGGATCGAAGGTTAAAGGAGACATCCCATGGCACACAAGAAAGCTGGCGGTTCCTCGCGCAACGGTCGCGATTCCGAATCCAAGCGCCTTGGCGTGAAGAAGTTCGGCGGCGAGACCGTCATTGCGGGCAACATCATCGTGCGCCAGCGCGGCACGCAGTGGCATCCGGGCGCCAATGTCGGCATCGGCAAGGATCACACGATCTTCGCGCTGACGGCCGGCAATGTGAACTACCGCGCGAAGGCCAACGGTCGCGTCTACGTGTCCGTCATGCCGAAAGCGGAAGCAGCGGAATAAGCCGGAAGCGCTCTAAAACAGCCGGCGTCTCATCGACCCGGCTCAATGTCTGACGGTTCAGGCCTTAAGATCGAACAGGGGAGATGGGACAAGTCCCAACTCCCCTTTTTCGTTTCTGGAGGCAGAACCAATGCAAAGCGAATTGTTGAGGGAGGGCCAATCCCGGTCCCCCCAGGAACGGCTGAGGCCGAGCCGGTCGAGAACCGATTGCCCGATATTGTTGTCGCCGCGGCTGGTGCTGCGCGCCCCCCACGACGACGACATCGATGCCCTTGCCCATCTCGCCAACAACGCCAATGTCGCCACCATGGTTTCGCGCATGCCCCACCCCTACACGGTGGCAGACGCGGCGGATTTCGTGCGACGCACGAAAGACGGCGCGATCGGCAAGTGCGTCTATGCCATCACGATCGCCGAGACGGGCGCCTTCGTCGGCTGCTGCGGCGTCGAGCCGCACGGGGCGGACGGACGCACCGTCGAGATCGGCTACTGGCTCGGTGAGCCGCACTGGAACCGCGGCTATGCGACGGAGGCCGCGCAGGCGCTGATCGACATGGCCTTCCGCACCCGCGAGATCGACGGGATCGACGCGCGCTGCCGGGTGATGAACGTCGCCTCGCGGCGCGTCATCCAGAAGTGCGGCTTCCAGTTGCAGGGCGGCGGCATGGTCGACAGCCTCGCCCTCGGCGGGTCGGTCGCGGTCGAGTGGTACCGGCTCGACCGCAAGACCTGGCTGTCGCTTCGAAGCTGGGGGACGGGACGATGAGCGCGGTGTCGGCGAGGCCGGCATGCCTGCCGCTTCGTCTCCCCGGACCCGCGCCGCTCGTAAGGACGGCGCGGCTTGTGATGAGACCGCTGCGGATGGAGGACCGCGACGCGGTCGCCGAGACGCTTGGCGATTTCCAGGTCGCGCGCATGCTGGCGGACGTTCCCGTTCCCTTCGACCGGGAGGACGCGACGGTGTTCCTGGTGCGGCAGACCTGCGGCGTCCTCGCCGGCTGGAGCTTTGCCGTCACCGGCGGCGGCGATGCCGCCCTCGGTGCGGTCATGATCGGGCAGCGCCGGGGCCGGTGGGAACTCGCCTTCTGGTTGAACCGTTACTTCTGGGGGCGCGGCTACGCCGCCGAGGCGGTTCATGCCGTGGCGGAGCGCTTCTTCCGGCGCATGCCGGAAGCGGAGCTTTACGCCGGCGCCTTTGCCGACAATCCGGCGGCGCTGAAGATCCAGCGGCGCATCGGCCTTGCGATCGTCGATTGCGGCGAGGTCTATTGCGCCGCGCGGGGCGCGATGGTGAGCCATATCGCCATGCGGGCGACGGCGGAGATGCTCTCCCGTCCGTGACACCGGGCAAATCCGGTCGGCCGGCCGCTTTCGGGTGGCCGACCGACCGTTCGAACGATGATAATCTTTGACCTCGGCGGCGCGCCTCTGTATCGATGGCGCCGATCCGCCGGCGATGGAAAACAGATGGCGAAGCGATGAAGTTTCTCGACGAGGCGAAAGTCTATATCCGCTCCGGTGACGGCGGGGCCGGGGCCGTGTCATTCCGGCGCGAAAAGTTCGTCGAGTTCGGCGGTCCGGACGGCGGCGACGGCGGGCGCGGCGGCGATGTCTGGGTCGAAGCGGTCAACGGGCTGAACACGCTGATCGATTTCCGCTTCCAGCAGCATTTCAAGGGCGCGACGGGCACGCATGGCATGGGCCGCAACCGCACCGGCAAGGGCGGCGAGGACGTGACGCTCAAGGTTCCGGTCGGCACCCAGATCTTCGAGGAGGACGGCGAGACGCTGATCGTCGACATGATCGCGGAGGGCCAGCGCTATCGGCTCGCCGCCGGCGGCAATGGCGGCTTCGGCAATGCCTACTTCAAATCCTCGACCAACCAGGCGCCAACCTGGGCCAATCCCGGCCTCGAAGGCGAGGAGAAGACGATCTGGCTTCGGCTGAAACTGATCGCCGATGCCGGCCTCGTCGGCCTGCCCAATGCGGGAAAATCGACCTTCCTCGCCGCCTGCACCCGTGCCCGGCCGAAGATCGCCAACTATCCGTTCACGACGCTGCATCCGAACCTCGGCGTCGCCACCATCGACGGGCGCGAATTCGTGCTCGCCGACATTCCCGGGCTGATCGAGGGGGCGCATGAGGGGGTCGGCCTCGGCGACCGGTTCCTCGGCCATGTCGAGCGCACCCGCGTGCTTCTGCATCTGGTCTCGGCGCAGGAGGAGGACGTCGCGGCCGCCTACGAGACGGTGAAATACGAACTCGAGGCCTATGGCGGCGACCTCGTCGACAAGCCCGAGATCGTCGCCCTGTCGCAGGCCGACCTCTTCGACGTGGCGACCCTCAGGAAGAAGGCGAAGGCGCTGGCGAAGGCGAGCGGCACGACGCCCTTCGTGCTCTCCGCCATTGCCGGCCAGGGGATGACGGAAACATTGCGGGCGCTGCGCGACGTCATCGTCAGCGCCGGCCGGCAGGACGACGAGTAAGGCCGATGGCGGCGAAGCGCAAACCTCTCTCGAAATACCGCCGCATCGTCATCAAGATCGGCTCGGCGCTTCTGGTCGACCGCGCGACGGGGCTGAGGGCGGCGTGGCTCGACGCGATGTGCGCCGACATCGCCGGGCTGAAGGCGCGCGGCGTCGAGGTGCTGGTCGTCTCCTCCGGCGCGATCGCGCTCGGCCGATCGGTTCTGGACGTGCCGGCCGGCGTGCTGAAGCTGGAGGAAAGCCAGGCGGCGGCGGCCGTCGGCCAGATCGCGCTGGCGCGGGCCTGGTCGGAGCGGCTGTCGCGCGACGGCATCGTCGCCGGCCAGGTGCTGCTGACGCTCGGCGACACCGAGGAGCGCCGGCGCTACCTCAATGCGCGCGCGACGATGAACCAGCTCCTGAAGCTCGGCGCCGTGCCGATCATCAACGAGAACGACACGGTCGCGACCGCAGAGATCCGCTACGGCGACAACGACCGGCTCGCCGCCCGCGTCGCCACCATGATCGGCGCCGACCTGCTGATCCTTCTCTCCGACATCGACGGGCTTTATACGGCGCCGCCGCACATCGATCCGTCCGCCCGGCTTCTCGACACCGTCGCGGCGATCACGCCGGAGATCGAGGCGATGGCCGGCGGGCCGGCGTCCGAACTGTCGCGCGGCGGCATGCGCACCAAGATCGACGCCGGCAAGATCGCGACCACGGCCGGCTGCGCCATGATCATCGCTTCGGGCAAGCCGGTGCATCCGCTGGCGGCGATCGAGGCCGGGGCCGCGAATTCCTGGTTCGCGCCCTCCGCCTCGCCGGTCACGGCGCGAAAAACCTGGATCGCCGGGCAGTTGCTGCCGGCGGGCAGCCTCAGCATCGATCTCGGCGCGCAGGCCGCGCTGCGCTCGGGCAAGAGCCTGCTGCCGGCCGGCGTCGTGCAGGTGACGGGATCGTTCAGCCGCGGCGACACGATCGCGGTGACGGATCTTTCCGGCATCGAGATCGCCCGCGGCCTTGCCGGCTACGATGCCGACGAGGCGCGGCAGATCACCGGCCGCAAATCCGGCGAGATCGCCGCCATCCTCGGCCATGCCGGGCGCGGGCCGATGATCCATCGCGACGACCTCGTCATGACGGCGCGCGACCACGGACAGGAGACGGCAAGGGAGAACGCCGATGCTTGAGACGGTGCGACAAGCGGACGATATCGACGCGATCATGTCGGCGATCGGCCGGCAGGCGAAGGCGGCAAGCCGGCCACTCTCCATCGCTTCGGCCGAGCGCAAGCATGCCGCCCTCGTCTCGATGGCTGCCGAGATCGTCACCCGGCAGGAGGACATTCTCGCCGCCAACGAGATCGATCTCGAAAACGCGCGCGCAAACGGCATCACCGGCTCCTTCATCGACCGGTTGACCCTGACCGTCGCCCGCATCCGGGCGATGGCAGACGGCATTCGCGCCATCGCCGACCTTCCCGATCCCGTCGGCGCGGTGATCGCGCAATGGAACCGGCCGAACGGGCTTCACATCGAGCGGGTGCGCACGCCGCTCGGCGTCATCGGCGTCATCTACGAGAGCCGGCCGAACGTGACGGCCGATGCCGGCGCGCTCTGCCTCAAGGCCGGAAACGCGGTGATCCTGCGCGGCGGCTCCGACAGCTTCCATTCCTCGCAGACGATCCATGCCTGCCTCGTCAAGGGCCTGAGGGACGCCGGCCTGCCGGAGCACGCGATCCAGATGGTGCCGGTTTCCGACCGCGCCGCCGTCGGCGCCATGCTCTCCGGTCTCGACGGCGCGATCGACGTCATCGTGCCGCGCGGCGGCAAGGGTCTGGTGGCGCGCGTGCAGAAAGAGGCGCGCGTGCCGGTCTTCGCCCATCTCGAAGGCCTCTGCCATGTCTATGTCGATGCCTCCGCCGATCTCGACATGGCGAAAGCGATCGTCGTCAACGCCAAGATGCGCCGCACCGGCATCTGCGGCGCCGCCGAGACGCTGCTGATCGACGCGACGGCGAAGGACCGCCTGGTCGTCCCGCTCGTCGAGGCCTTGCGGGCGGCGGGCTGCGAGGTGCGCGCGAGCGAGGATGTGCGCGCGCTTGCCGACGGGCTCGTGCCGGCAAAGGCCGAGGACTGGTCGACGGAATATCTCGACGCCATCATCTCGGTGCGGCTGGTCGACGGCGTTTCCGGCGCGATCGCGCACATCCAGCGCTGGTCGTCGGCCCATACCGAGGCGGTGATCGCCGAGGATCCGGCCGTGGTCGAGCGCTTCTTTACCGAAATCGATTCCGCCATCCTCCTGCACAATGCCTCGACCCAGTTCGCCGATGGCGGCGAGTTCGGCATGGGCGGCGAGATCGGCATTGCGACGGGCAAGATGCATGCCCGCGGTCCGGTCGGCGTCGAGCAGCTCACCTCGTTCAAGTACCGCGTGCGCGGCACCGGCCAGACCCGGCCCTGACGTGGCGGGCGAGACGGTCGCGTCGCGCTTCCTGCGCATGCCCCATGTCGAGCGCGGCATGGCGGTCGGGCTCTTCGGCGGCTCGTTCAATCCGCCGCATGAGGGGCACCTGCTCGTCGCGGAGATCGCGCTCCGGCGGCTCCGGCTCGACCAGCTCTGGTGGATGGTGACGCCCGGCAATCCGCTGAAGGGCGCCGACGGACGGCTGCCGCTTCCGGAGCGGATCGCGCTCAGCGAGGCGCTCGCCCGCGATCCGCGCATCCGCGTCACCGCCTTCGAGCAGGCGCTCGGCCAGAGCTACACGGAGCGCACGCTCCGCCATGTGCTTGCCCGCAACCGCGGCGTCCGCTTCGTCTGGATCATGGGCGCCGACAACCTGCGCGACTTCCACAAATGGCAGCACTGGCGGCGTATCGCCGATGCCCTGCCGATCGCCGTCGTCGACCGTCCCGGCGCGACGCTTGCGTTTCTCTCGTCGAAGATGGCGCGCACCTTCGCCCGCGCCCGCATCGACGAGGACGATGCCGACACGCTCGCCGCCCGCAAGCCGCCCGCCTGGACCTTCATCCACGGCCCGCGCTCGACGCTGAGCTCGACCGAACTGCGGGCGCGGTCGAAACGAGGCGGCTGAGCCGCGCGGTTCCCGGAGCATTTCCTTTGGAGACGGGGCTGCCTGAAGAGGCCGCGCTTCCCGTGGCGGCCTCGTCGGCTTCGGTACTCCGGACCAGATCCGCGCTCTACCGATCCTCGTCGAATACCGACGGCACACGCTTTCGAACACGAGGGCGGATCGGCTCAGCGACACGTGCCGGCGGTCGGATCCGACGCCGCGATCGCGGTCGTTTGCCGCGGATCTTGCTTTCGAAACCGGGAAGGCCGACCCGCTCCCGTCTCTTCACCTCAAGGGCTTCTATCCAGAAGAGGGGCGAGGGGCGAGGCCTGGGGGCGCCAATCGGCAAACCGGCGGGATGCCTCGCCATGCGGCTGGGCAGAGCATAGAATTTCTACCATGCGCGCCTGTTGTTCATGGACGGGATTGACATCGGCACGGCGTCCGTCACGCAGCATGACGGGGGAAAGACCGGGGTCGACGGCGGCAGACGGGCGGAGTGCCGCCGCCGGCCCGGAGATGGTCCGCATCGCCTAAAGAATGAAGTCGCTCGCCGTCAGTTCGTAGAGACCGGAGAGCTTCAGGACGAATTCCGGCTCCAGGCCGCCGCCGGTGTTGGCGGCGACATAGGTGTCGCCCTTCGAGAAATAGCTGCGCAGCTGTCCCGCGCCGGTGAAATCGCCGTCGCCGATGAAGACGAAGTCCTGCATGCCGGACACGCCGGTCTTCGCGTCGAAATCAAGGACGATACGGTCGCCGGAGAAGGCGGCGTTCTGGTCGAAATCGTGGATCGTGTCCATCGCGAACAGGAAGGAGTCCGAGGACGCCTCGTAGCGGAAATAGTCGCGCATGCCGTCGCCGCTCACGGCACCGGGGACGCTTCCCCACAGGTGATCCGCGCCGGCGCCCCCGAGCAGGAAATCGCTGCCCGTGCCGCCGACCAGCGTGTCCCGGCCGGCCATGCCCGTCAGCGTGTCGCTGCCCATGCCGCCGTCGAGCACGTTGGCGGCCATGTCGCCCGTCAGCCGGTCGCCGTTGACCGTGCTGACGACGTTCTCGATGCCGGTCAGCGTATCGCCTTCCGCGTGGCCGCGATAACCGATGCCGCGCGTCAGATCGACGATCACGCCGTGGCCGAGCGCGTGGCCGGTCAGGTCGTCGGAATAGTCGGCGGTGTCGATCCCCTTTCCGCCCGACAGGGCGTCGCGCCCTTGTCCGCCATTGAGGAGATCGTCGCCGTCGCCGCCGTCGAGCTGGTCGTTGCCGGCATAGCCGCGCAACGTGTCGTTGCCGGCGTCGCCATAGAGCCGGTCGCCGACGTCGATGCCGCCGCTTTCCGTTCCTTCGCCGAGCAGGAGATCGTCGCCCGCGCCGCCCATCAGCGTATCGGCGCCAAGGCCGCCGGCGAGCGTGTCGTTACCCGCGCCGCCCGAAAGCGTGTTGGCGTTCGCATTGCCCTCGAGAGAATCGTCGAAGGCGGACCCGCCGAGGTTCTCGACATTCGCATAGGTGTCGATGACGGTCTCCGAGGCATAACGGAAGGAATGGCCCGCCTTCAGCGAGGCATAGACCGCGCCGGCCGCCTGCGCATAGCTGACGACATCGGTACCGGCGCCGCCGTCGATGACGTCGCCGTCGTTCAGCGCCCGGATCTCGTCGTTGCCGGTGCCGGCATTGACGATGTCCGCGCCGGCGCCGCCATCGACGACGTCGTTGCCGCCGCCGGCGAAAATCCGGTCGTTGCCGTTGCCGCCATAGAGACCGTCACGCAGGTTCGCGCCGCTGATCGTGTCATGGCCGTCCTTGCCGAAGATCGTGTTGTTGTAACCCTGGCGGCCGCTCAGCACGTCGTCGTTAAGGGTTCCGTAGATTGCCGCCGTCAGGCTGTCGGCCGGCGGGGCGGCCTTCAGGACCGCGGTCTTCTTCCTTGCCATTTCGTATTCTCCGTTTCACATATCGCTGTTGACGGAGTGCAGATAGGCCCCTGACGTTTCCGGCGAATGCCGGTTTGCGCGGGCGGAAAAAGGTTGCCCGGACCTCGTTTTCTGGGACGCCAGACGGGGTGGGCGCCGGTGCAGCAGACTCCCGAAAGCGGATGCATCGCCGAAAAACGAGGGCGTCACGCCTGGCAGGAGGCCGTTTTCCTGCCGACCATCATCTCTAGGGGCAGATCGGGAGAAAAGGAGCACCTGCCGGCGCGCAAGCACGCTTGAGGCAGGCATGGCCGGGGCGACACATGAAATGTTGCTTATATGTGTCGCCCGAGCCGGCATCCGCCAAAGAGCAAGGAAAGAGCCTGTTCCGGACCTTGGCTGTCGGGCGCCAGGCCCTTGTCGCGATCGGGATCGGCGCGATCCCGCTCAGACGATGAACAGGTCGCTGGTCGTCAGCCTCAGACCGGCCTCCAGCGTGGCGAACTGGACGGAGCCGCCGGCCTTCGAACCGTTTGCGTCGTAGAACAGCTTGCCCGTGTCGGTCTCGTAGATGATCCGGTGATCCGCATCGCTCGCCCGGCCGGTCGTGTTGCGGGCAAAGGCGTCGGCGGAGATCTTGCCGCGCGAAAGGCCGGCAAAGACATCCTGCGCCAGCCGGATCGTGTCGTCGCGTACGGAAAAATCCGTGATGACGTCGAGGTTGAAGCGGCTCGGCGCCGTGTCGAACAGGAAGGTATCGCGTCCCGCGCCGCCGGTCAGCGTGTCCCGGCCGAGCCCGCCGGCAAGCACGTCGTTGCCGTTTCCTCCGGAGAGAACGTCGTTGCCGCCCTCGCCCTTCAGCCGGTTGGCGCCGTCATTGCCGGTGATCCGGTTGGCGAGCGCATTGCCCGTGCCGTGGATGTTCTGCGTGCCCGAAAGGACGAGATCCTCGACATGGGCGGCGAGGGTGACGGAGAGCGAGGCGATCACCGTGTCGCGCCCGCCGCCCGCGGCCTCGACGACGCGGTCGAGACCGTCGACGACATAGGTGTCGTTGCCGCGCCCGCCGATCAGCGTGTCCGCGCCGCCGCCGCCGTCGAGCACATTGGCGCCGGCATTGCCGGTGATGACGTTGTCGAGCGCGTTGCCGGTGCCGTCGATGGCGCCACGCCCGAGGAGGACGAGGTTCTCGATCGCCTCGTGGCCGGCGAGCGACCGGCTGATCGTCGAGGTGATCGTGTCGACGCCGTCCGCGTCGCTGACCGTGTCCTGGCCGTCCGAGAGCACGAAAGTGTCGTCGCCGAGCCCGCCGACCAGCACGTCCTCCCCGGCGCCGCCGTCCAGCGTGTCGTTGCCGTCGCCGCCGTCGAGCGTGTCGTTCCCCTCGTTTCCGAGGATCGTGTCATGGCCGCCATGGCCGTTCAGCGTGTTGTCGCGCGCATTGCCGACGATGGTGTTGTCGATGTCTCCGCCCTCGACCGAGACCTGATGGCTGGTCAGCTGCAGGTAGGCGCCCGAGGCCGCCGTGACGAAGCGCTCGTAGGAAACCGTATAGGTCTCGGTGACGGTCTGGCCGGTATAGCGGCTCGTATTGCTGAACAGCTGCAGGCGAAGTCCGCCGCCGATGCCGAGCGTGTCGTTGAGCAGCGGGCCGAAGCCGACCGATCCCTGGATGCCGAGCAGGTTGACGGCCAGCCGCCCCTCGAGCACGCGGTAGTCGAGGAAGGAGGAGAGCCGCGTGAAGGTCGTCGAGGTCAGCTCGCCCGACAGCGTATAGGCGGCGTCGACCTCGAACGTGCCTTCGCCCTCCGGCGTCTCGAATGCGAAACGGTCGCCGAGCTTGCCCGAGCGCACCTCGCCGAAGCTGCTGGTCATGGTCACGTCGACCGTCGGCTTGAAGGCGAATTCCTGCTCCAGCGTCGCGGTGCCGCGCAGCTGGGCGTCGAGCACCTTGTAGTCGATGGAGGCCTTGAGGAACCCCCAGTCGAAACCCGCTCCGCCCGACAGCGTGTTCGGCGGCAGGCCGAAGAGCGTCAAAAGCGCGGCGTCGACATCGAAGGTGACGCTGGCGATGTCCGTCGATCGCCCCGAGAGAAACAGCGCGCCATAGGGCCCGCCGGCGGCGTTGTATTCGCTGGCGCCGTAGGAAAAGGTCGGCAGCTGCGCCGAGAAGCGGCCATAGGTGTAGTCGAACGTATAGGGCCGGATGTCGCCGCCGTTGATGGTGACGAGATCGACGCGGTCGCGGTAGTCGATCAGGGTGTGGCCGAAGGTGCGGGTCGACCATGTCTCGAAGAGGACGCGCGCGTCGAAGCCGCCATAGATGTCGGCCTTCAGCCGCGTCTCGAAATCGACGTCGATGAAGCTGTTGGCGATATCGATGCCGGTCGCCCCGAGGGTCGCCGACGAAACGGCGAAGGCGCGCGTGTCGATGAAGCTCGCGGCGTTGAGCGTCGTCTCGGCCGTCGAGGCGACGGCGCCGGTCTCGATGCCGAGACGGGCGTCGATACTGCCAAGCTCCAGCTTGGCCCGCCCGACGAGGCCGATGCCGAAATCGTAGCGAAGGCCGATCTTGACGCCGAGCGAGGCGAGGTCGCCGAGGCCGATGCTCGGCCGGGCCTCGGGGCTCCCGGAGGCGGAAAAATAGAAATCCCTGAAATCGTAATCGATGCTGCGCGGCCCGTTGGCGCCCCACATTCCCGCCGCGATATCGAAATTCAGCATGGCACGATCCCCCCTTGCCAAGCTTCGCCTGGCATCCGGACGATCGTTAACAAACGGTCTCCCGCGCGTCTTCACCCGTCCGGGGGAGATCGACGGCCCCGGCAGGAAGGCATCGAGGGTGCCTTGGCCGCGTCCGGCGGGACGGCGTCAGCCGCGCCGGGCCGCCGCGATCGCGGCCACGTCGATCTTGCCCATGGTCATCATCGCCTCGAAGGCGCGCTTCGCCTCGTCGCCGCCGGCCGCCAGCGCCTCGGTCAGGACGCGCGGCGTGATCTGCCAGGAAATGCCCCAGCGGTCCCTGCACCAGCCACAGGCGCTTTCCTGCCCGCCATGGCCGACGATCGCGTTCCAGTAGCGATCGGTCTCCTCCTGGTCTTCCGTCGCGATCTGGAAGGAGAAGGCTTCGCTGTGGGTGAAGGCCGGGCCGCCGTTCAGCCCGAGGCAGGCGACGCCCGCGACCGTGAATTCGACCGTCAGCACGTCGCCCGCCTTGCCGGAAGGATAGTCGCCGGGCGCGCGGTGCACCGCATGGACAGCGCTGTCGGGAAAGAGATCCGCATAGAAGCGGGCGGCGGCCTCGGCGTCCTTGTCGTACCAGAGGCAGATCGTGTTCTTCGCCATGGATGCAGTCCTTCCGCGTTGGGGGAGGGGCGGGCCATCCTCCTCAGCCCGCGATCCCGGCATCATGCACCGGACGTGCCGGCCGCGTCCACCGGCGTCTTGCCGGCGGCGGGTCGACATAGGCCTCAGAGAACGAAGTCGCCGGCATCGGGCATGATCGGACCGGCCGTCTTGATGGCGAAATCGGCCCGTCCGTCGCCGTTGACGTCGCCCTCGACGAGCGTGACGCCCCTCTCGTCGATGAACTGCCTTGCCATGACGGCCTCCTGATGTTCTGGAAAGGGGAGCGCGGCATTCGCGCTTTGGGAAGGAAGGCCGGCTTCCGGGCGCGTCCCGTCACAACCGGGTCGCCGGGAATGCTCGATCCTGTCGGCGTATCTTCCGGACGCCGGAGCGCAGGCGCTCCGGCTGGAAATGGGTTTGTGTCGATCGCATTGTCCGGCCGCGGAGGGTGGACGCTTCGGCGGGAAATGCTTCAGCGGCAGACGGTCCGGTAGCCGACGACGACCTTGCGGCCGATGTCGGGATCGAAGCGGCGGACCGGCTTGTCGAAGCACGCCTCGCCGTCGAATTCTACCTCGGCGAAGCGTTCGCGGCGCTCGCGCCGCTCGCGGCGGGCTTCGCGCGCCCGCTCCTCGCGGCCGTTCTCCAGGATGGCGGCGCCGATCACGG
This sequence comes from Ensifer soli, assembly GCF_041928815.1. Lineage (NCBI taxonomy): Bacteria > Pseudomonadati > Pseudomonadota > Alphaproteobacteria > Hyphomicrobiales > Rhizobiaceae > Ensifer > Ensifer soli. The sequence goes on from NZ_JBHFEI010000012.1 coordinate 12,913, forward strand.
CGGCGGCGAAGCCGATCACGGCACCGGCGGCAACGTCCTTGCCCCGATTGCCTTTGTGCTTCTTCCCGACCGGGGCGACCTCCTGGCCGAAGTCGCTGGCAAAGGCGGCCCCGCTGGTCGCGGGCAGCAGGGTGGTGCAGAGGATGACGGCGGTCATGGCGCTGAGCAGGGTCTTGCGGAACATGGCGGGCTTTCCTTCGGGTTTGAGGCGGACCCTTCGTCCGCCGATGACCAGACCCTAGGGCCATGCACGGGGCGGCGCTGTTCCGCCGGTGACACGACGCGCAAACCCGCGCGTCAGCGCGGCAGCGACAGGCGGAAGCAGGACCCGGACGGCTCGCGGCGCCAGTAGCTGAGCGACCCGCCGAGCCGGCTGGCGAGCTCGCTTGCAAGATGCAGGCCGAGACCGTTGCGCGGCCGTTCGTCGCCGTCGAGATCCGGCGCACGCCGGAGAAACAGCCGGGACACCTCCGACGCCGGCACGCCGGGGCCGTTGTCGGAGACGAGGATGTCGACGGCGCCGCCATGGGCATAGGCGGCCACCTCGACGACAGGACGTCCGGACGTGTAGCGCAGGGCGTTCTCGATCAGGATGTCGAGGATGTGCTCGACCTCCTCGGCACGGCGCAGCGCCAGCCTCCGGTCGCCGGAAAAGCGGATGTCCGCGCCCCTGCGGTCGATCGTGACGCGGTGCGCAGCGAGGATGCGGGCGATGAGCACGGAAATCCGCTCCGGCGCCGGCGGCGGATCCTCGGCCGCCGGCTTCGGCACCAGGAGGCCGCCGACCCTTTCGGCGAGCGCCGCGCAGGCCTCCTCCATCACCGCCATTGCCCGCGCCGCCTCGTCGAGCGCCATACGGCGTCCGCCGATGGCGTCGATGGCCGCGCGCAGCGCGTTCCGCACGCCATAGAGCGGGCTTTGCAGGTCATGGGCGACGAGGGTGGTGAACACCTCCTTTTCCCGCATCAGCCGCTCGACCTCGGCGGTGCGCTGGCGCACGCGCTCTTCCAGCCCGTCCTGGAGCCTCTGCACTTCGGCGCGCGCCGCGGCGATCGACAGCGTCATCACCGACAGCATGGCCAGGAACATCTGCAGGTAAAGCAGGGAACGCGACGGTGTTTCGGCCGGAAACGCCTGGAAACCCCGCATCGTCCCGAGGGTCGCGACGACGACGACGAGGACGATCGAGAACAGGGCGCCGGCCGTGCCGAAGCGGAACCCGGCCCAGCAGAGAAGCGGCATCACCATGTAGAGCCGCGGCCAGCCATCGACGATGTCGGCGATGTAGAGACCGGAAATCGACTGGCTGACGAAAACGAGGCCGGCAAGCAGCGCCAGCGCCTCCAGAAGGCGCGCACCCTTGAGATGCAGGCCGCGGCGGGTGAGGAGCCAGACGGTCGGTCCGGCGAAGATCAGGATGCCGACGACATTGGCGATGTACCAGGTGACGGTCACCTCGACGACGGTCTCGGGCCGCGTCAGGCCGCCGCACCAGCTCGCCGCGACACCGGCGGCCGCGCTCAGCACCGGCGGCAGCGGCGCGGCGACGAGCGAGAACACGGCAAGGCCGCGCGGACGCGACAGGAACGCCGCGCCGCCGGCGAAACGGCGCGTCAGCCAGGCGCCGGCAAGCGCCTCCAGCGTGTTGCCGAGCGCGATCAGGGCGGCGGCGGCAAGCGCGACGGCAAGGGCCGGGCCGTCCGGTGCGAGCAGGTTGACGACGCTGTTCAGGACCAGCGAGGCGACGGCGACCGCCGGCCACCGGCCGAGCCCGCGCACGACCAGGAGCCCGACGGAGAAGCCCGCCGGCATCCAGACCGCCGCCGCATTCGCCTGGACATAGGCGGTCGACAGCGAGGCCGCGCCGAGACAGGCATAGAGGAGGACGGAAAGCGCGAAGGCGGCCCCGTCCGCGGCGCTCTCCCGCAAGGCCTGCGGCGCAAGCCGTCCCGGCATCCGCCAGCGCCGCGCGCCATCGGATCCGGCCTCAGCCATGGTCCAGGACCCGGTGCCGCGCGAGAAGCGCGACGAGCTCGGTCATGTCGCGGCATTTCAGCTTCTTGCGGATATTGTCGCGATGGACGCCGACCGTGTTCGGGCTGATGCCGAGATCGGAGGCGATGCGGGCGATGGACACGCCTTCGGCGAGCCGCCGCGCCACGTCTCCCTCGCGCGGCGTCAGGTGCACGCCGTCGATCAGCAGGCTCCCCGCCTCGCCGCCGGCAGGCAACGCGGACGACGACGCATCCGGCCTCGGCCGGCCGGAAAGCGCCAGCACGGTGTCGAGGAGCACCTGGAGGTCGGCGCTCTTCGCCACATAGGTGTCGGCGCCCCGCTCAATCACCTCGCGCTCATAGGCACGCCGCGGCAGCGAGGAGAACACGACGATGACCGCGCCGGGCGCCGCCGAACGGCATTCGCCGACGAAGGCGGTCTCCGCCTCCCCGTCGAAGACCAGGTCGACGACGAGCGCGTCCGGCTGAAGCGCCTCGATCGCGCGCAGGCCGGCGAAGCGGTTGACGGCGGAGCCGGCAAGCCGCAGGCGCGCATGCCCGCTCAGCGCCAGCGACAGGCCGAGGCCGACGACCGGATGATCGTCGATCAGGAACAAGGAAATGATGCCGTCACGGCGCCCGCTCTCTGCCAACACCCTCTCCCGTTCGACCCCGCCCTTCTCCTAGCACTTTACAAAATGCTAATCTCTAGGGCTATGACTTATGGACGCCGATCCCGAAGCGGTTCTAGATCCGCGCCGGGAGGACGCACGGGAGCGGGTGATCGGACGGGGGGCCTGACGATCACCGGCGCGATCCGTGCACAGCCGGACACATCGTTTTGACACGCCGCCGCGCCCCGCGCCGGCCGGCGGCGCCGTGCCGGACCCGCGGATGCGGGCGGCGCGAGGCATGACGGCATGTCCGCTCCCCGCATGCCCGTTCCCGTGTTCCGCACTCCGCAACCGCCGATTTTCAACAAGGATGAACCGCGATGGCCGCACCCACCGATCCCCTCTACGCGCAGCAATGGCATTTCGGCCTGATGGGCAACATCGCCCGCGTCTGGGACGAGTATACCGGCCGCGGCGTCAGCGTCGCCGTCTATGACGACGGCCTGCAATACGATCACCCGGACCTCGCCGCCAACTACGACGCCAGCAAGCACTTCACCTACCAGGGCGAGGTCTACGATCCCATGCCGCTGGGCGAGGACGATTCGCACGGCACCGCCTGCGCCGGCATCATCGGCTCGGTCGCCAACAACAAGGTCGGCGGCAGCGGCGTCGCGCCCGGCGTCAAGCTGACCGGCGTCAACTTCATCGTCGACCTGCAGGAGGCAGAGCAGCCGGTGGTCGAGGCCGCGCTGCGCTGGGCGAACCGTTTCGACATCATGAGCAACAGCTGGGGCAGCGACCCCAACTACGAGCCCGACCAGTCGCTGGCGGTGGATCCGAGCATCTCCTCGCAGGCGATGACCAACGCCAACATGAAATACGTCGTCGAGACCGGACGCGGCGGTCTCGGCACCGTCATCGTCCAGGCCTCCGGCAACGAGACCATGAACGCCAATGGCGACGGGGTGAACGCCTCGCGCTACACGCTGTCGATCGCCGCGACGGAGAAGGACGGCTTTGCCGCCGACTATTCGAACTTCGGCGCCAGCATCCTCGTCGCCGCCCCCGCCTCGGCCGTGACGACCGACCTGACCGGCGAGGCCGGTTCCAACAAGAGCGGCGACGCCGACCCGCTGCCGACCGACTATACCGGGGAGTTCAACGGCACGTCGGCCGCCACCCCCACCGTCGCCGGCGTCGTCGCCCTGATGCTCGAGGCCAATCGCGGGCTCGGCTGGCGCGATGTCGCCTCGGTCCTCGCACAGTCGGCCAGGCACACCGGCTCGGCCTACGATGCCGATCCCTCCAGCACCGAACAGGGACCGTGGACGACCCTGTCCGAGGCCGGCTGGAACGGCGGCGGCCATGCCTTCCACTTCTCCTACGGCTTCGGCATGGTCGATGCCTTCGCCGCCGTGCGCATGGCCGAGGTGTGGACCACCCTGCGCGGCGCCGCCTCCACCAGCGCCAACGAGACGACGGTCAGCGCGAGCTATACCGGCCCGACCGTCGCCATTCCCGACGCGACCGCGAGCCGAGACGGAGAACGGGCCCTCTCCTTCCGCGTCACCCGCGACGTCGAGATCGAAACGGCCTATGTCACCGTGGATCTCTCCCACCGCCGCGGCAGCGACCTGACGCTGTCGATCGTGCTGCCGGACGGCACGGAGATCCCGCTGCTCGAAAACGAGGACATCGTCACGACGCAGACGCAGGCGGGCCTGCGCTGGACCTTCGGCGTCGAGGCGCTGCGCGGCATCTCGAGCGTCGGCACCTGGCAGGTCCTCGTGCGCGACAGCGTCACGGGCCAGACCGGCTCGGTCCGCAGCGCCAAGCTCGAATTCTTCGGCACCGCCAACAGTGCCAACGACATCCACACCTATACCGGCGACTTCCTGGCCCTGCGCGACCTGCAGCCCGACCGCGGCACGCTTGTCGATGCCAATGGCGGCACCGACTGGATCAACATGGCCGCGATCGCCGGCAACATCAGCGCCAACCTTTCCGCCGGAGGCACGGTCCGGGTCGGCACGGCCAACTGGTTCACGCTTTCGGCCGGCGCCGCCACGATCGAGAATTTCGCCGCCGGCGACGGCAACGACACCATCACCGGCAACAGCCTCGCCAACCGGCTGCTCGGCATGCGCGGCAACGACACGCTTCTGGGCGGCGGCGGCAACGACACGCTCGACGGCGGCACCGGGGCGGACACGCTGCGCGGAGAAGGCGGCAACGACACCTATGTTGTCGACAATGCCGGCGACCGGGTGTTCGAGGCGAGCAACCAGGGCACGGACACGGTCAACGCCTCCGTCAGCTTCTCCCTTGCCGGACAGGCGATCGAGAACCTGGTGCTGACCGGCACCGCCGCCATCAACGGCACCGGCAATTCCGCCGCCAACAGCATCACCGGCAATGCCGCCGCCAATCTCATCGACGGCGGGACAGGCGCGGACACGATGGCCGGCAAGGGCGGCAACGACACCTATGTCGTCGACAATGCCGGCGACAAGGTGATCGAGGCGAGCAACCAGGGCACGGACACGGTCAACGCTTCTGTCAGCTTCTCGCTTGCCGGACAGGCGATCGAGAACCTGGTGCTGACCGGCACCGCCGCCATCAACGGCACCGGCAATTCCGCCGCCAACAGCATCACCGGCAACGACGCGGCGAACACGATCGACGGGGGCGCCGGCGCCGACAGGATGGCCGGCAGGGGCGGCAACGACACCTATATCGTCGACAATGCCGGCGACCGGGTGACCGAGGCGAGCAACCAGGGCACGGACACCGTCAACGCCTCCGTCGGCTTCTCGCTTGCCGGACAGGCGATCGAGAACCTGGTACTGACCGGCACCGCCGCCATCAACGGCACCGGCAATTCGGCCGTCAACGCCATCACCGGCAACGGTGCCGCAAACATCCTCGACGGTGCGCTCGGCTCCGATATCCTCACCGGCGGCGCGGGCGCCGACACCTTCCTCTTCGCCTCGACGCCCGCGGCCAACAATATCGACCGCATCACCGACTTCTCCGTGCCCGACGACACGATCCGGCTCGATCGCAGCGTCTTCGCCGCCAGCCTCGCGCTCGGAACGCTGACGGCGAACCTCTTCAAGGATCTCGGGGTCGCGGGCGCGGTGCTCGATACGGACGACCGCGTCGTCTACAACAGCAAGACCGGCGTCCTCTCCTTCGACGCCAATGGCAGCCTTGCGGGCGGCGCGACGCAATTCGCGCTTCTCGACAACAAGGCCCTGCTCACCGCGGCCGACTTCTTCGTCGTCGCCTGAACGCCGGGCGGATCATGCCAGGAGACGATGGCGGGCGGCGGCTGTGACGGCGGCCGTCAGCCCGGAAAGGCGGTCGGCCGAAAGGCGGTTGATCTGCCAGTAGAGGGCGACATCGAGCGGCTGGCCGGGCACGAGCTCGACGAGCCGCCCCTGCCGGAGATGCTCGGCGACGAGAGGGGCGGGGTTCATGCCCCAGCCCATGCCGCGCAGGCTCGCCTCCAGGAAGCCCTGCGTCGAGGGCAGCCAATGGGTCGGGCATGCCGGCGTCTCCCCGAAGACCTGACGCAGCCAGCGCTCCTGGAGCCGGTCCTTCTGGTTGAAGGTCAGGGCCGGCGCCCGGGAAAGGGCCTTTGCCGTGACACCGTCGGGACAATGCCGCGCCAGGAAGGCCGGACTCGCCACCGCGTGATAGCGCAGCCGGCCGAGAAAGAGCCTGCGGCAGCCCGGTACGGGCGCCTCCAGGCTGGTCACCGCGGCCACCACCTGGCCGCGCCTCAGCCATTCGGCCGTATGCTCCTCGTCGTCGACGGCGATGCTGAACAGGTGGCCGGTGCTGGCGGCAACCTCTGCGACCGCGTCGAGGAACCAGGTCCCGAGACTGTCGGCGCTCGTCGCGACGGGCACCGTGACCGCCGGAGCACCGTCTGCGGGCGGAGCGAGGCCCGGCAGATGCGTGAGGAGATCGGCCTCGAGCAGGCCGACATGCTCCATGTGGCGACAGAGCCATGCGCCCTTTTCCGTCGCCACGCAGGGGCTGCCCCTTGCGATCAGGACCAGGCCGAGACGTTCCTCCAGCTGCTTCACCCGCTGGGACACCGCCGACGGCGTGACGTTGAGCGCGCGGGCGGCCTTCTCGAAGCTGCCGGTCTGCACGACGGCGGCCACGGCACGAAGGGAGGCGTAGTCGAGCATCGGTTTAGCAGAACTTCATTTGAGTAAGGACGTTTAACTACACTAAGTCTCACGGCTGCGCTAGCAGGGAGGCAACCCCCCTTGGAAAGGTTGCAACCCTTGGACATGTCCGCCTACGGAACCGGCCTTGCGACCGGGCTCGGCCTCATCGTCGCGATCGGCGCGCAGAACGCCTTCGTCTTGCGCCAGGGCCTGCGCGGCGAGCATGTCCTTGCCGTCTGCCTGGCCTGTGCGCTGTCCGATGCGCTGCTGATCGCGCTCGGCGTCAGCGCCTTCCGCCAGATCGCCGATCTCCTGCCCTGGCTCGATCCCGCCATGCGCTTCGGCGGCGCGGCCTTTCTCTCTTGGTACGGGGCAAGGAGCCTCTGGAACGCGCTACACTCCTCGGATGCCCTGGCGCTGGGTGCCGGCGGTGGCCGGAGCCTGCGCGCCACCCTCCTGACATGCCTGGCGCTGACCTGGCTGAACCCGCATGTCTATCTCGACACGGTCGTGCTGCTCGGCACCGTCTCGACCCGCTTCCCCGGCGCGCAGGTCGCCTTTGGCGCAGGCGCCGCCACCGGCTCGTTCCTCTTCTTCTTCGCGCTCGGCTATGGCGCCGCCTGGCTTCGGCCCGTCTTCACCCGTCCGGCCGCATGGCGGATACTCGAGGCCGTCATCGCACTCGTCATGGGGCTGATCGCCGTGTCGCTTCTTCTCGGCGGCTGACGGCCAGAGCAGGTCCCGTCAAATCCGGATCGGATGTGACGTCCGGACAATGCGTACAAACAGAGAGATAGGGCATCTCCGGTGAACCCATGTTCACCGGAGATGCCCTATCCGGCAAAGCGCCGGGCGCCGGCGACGCAGATGACGATGCCGAGCGTGGCGGCGACCATTGCCGGGCTGACGCTCTCGCCGAGCAGGAGCGCCGCCAGCACGAGGCCGAGAAAGGGCTGCAGCAGCTGCAACTGGCCGACCGCGGCGATGCCGCCGAGCGCCAGCCCCCTGTACCAGAAGACGAAGCCGACGAGCATGCTGAAGACCGAGACATAAGCCAACCCTGCCCAGGCCGCCTGATCGACGGGCGCCAGCGAGGACGGCCGCGTCGCGGCCGCGATCACGAGCATCGCCGGCAGCGCCAGCACCAGGGCCCAGCAGATCACCTGCCAGCCACCGAGCCGGCGCGAAAGGCGGCCGCCTTCGGCATAGCCGAGACCGCAGACGAGCACGGCGGCGAGCATCAGCCCGTCGCTGGCGGGGGCGACGGCGAGCCCTTCCGACAGTGCGAACGCCGCGACCAGCGCGCTTCCGAGGAGGGCGAAGGCCCAGAAGGCCGGCCGGGGACGCTCGCCGGCACGCAGCAGGCCGAAGATCGCCGTCGACAGCGGCAGGAGGCCGATGAAGACGATGGAATGGGCGGACGGAACATGCTGCAGCGCCAGCGCCGTCAGCAGCGGAAAGCCGAGCACCACGCCGGCTGCGACCACCAGGAGGGAGGCGACGTCGCCGCCGCGCGGGCGCGGCTGGCGCAACGCCACCAGCAGTGCGAGGCCGAGAAGGCCGGCAATCACCGCACGCGCGCCGGTGAGGAACACCGGGTCGAAATCTGCGACCGCCATGCGGGTGGCCGGCAGCGAACCGGAGAAGATCGCCATGCCGATGCCGCCGCTGAGCCAGCCATCCGTTGTCCTGTCCATCTTTCCCGCCACCTTCGCCTGTCCCTGATCGGGCGCAGTCTCGCCGTTCCTCCGTCGACTTTCCAGAAACAGGCCCATACAATAGGAAAGAACTGTTATGGATCGGATCTCGGTACAGATGGATGAACGTCCCGCGAAGACCCGCATCGAGGCGGTGATGGCCGCCGTCCGCGCGCGGATTGCCTCGCGCAGCCTGACGCCCGGCGCGCGCCTGCCCTCCGTTCGCGCCCAGGCACGGTCGCTCGGCGTGTCCGTGTCGACCGTGGTCGAAGCCTATGAGCGGCTTTCGGCCGAAGGGGTGATCCGCGCCCGACCGGGCTCCGGCTTCTACGTCTCGGGGCCCCTGGCGCCGCTGGCGCTCGCCGAGATCGCGCCGGCCCGCCACCGCGACATCGACCCCTTATGGATCGCGCGCCAGTCGCTGGAGGCGGACGCGGCCGTACTCAGGCCGGGCTGCGGCTGGCTGCCGCCCTCCTGGATGCCCGGCCCGGGCCTGCGCCGGGCGCTGCGCGGCCTCGCCCGGGCGGAGGAGGCGGTTCTCACCGACTATGCGACGCCGCTCGGCCTTCCGGCGCTGCGCCAGCTGCTGTCGCGGCGCATGGCCGGCCACGGCATCGAGGCGGGCGCCGGGCAGATCCTGCTGACGGACTCCGGCACCCAGGCGATCGACCTCGTCTGCCGCTTCCTGCTGCAGCCCGGCGACACCGTGCTCGTCGACGATCCCTGCTACTTCAATTTCCATGCGCTCCTGAAGGCCCATCGCGTCCGCGTCGTCGGCGTGCCCTACACGCCGTCCGGCCCAGACCTCGACGCCTTCGCGGCAGCGCTTAGCGCCGACCGGCCGCGCCTCTACATCACCAATTCGGCGATCCACAATCCGACCGGGGCCGTGCTTGCCCCGGTCACCGCCCATCGGCTGCTGAGCCTTGCCGCGCCGACCGGCCTCGTCATCGTCGAGGACGACATCTTCGCCGATTTCGAGGAGGACCCCGCACCGCGGCTCGCCGCCTTCGACGGCCTGTCGCGCGTCTTACACATCGGCAGCGTCTCGAAGACGCTGTCGGCCTCGGTGCGTTGCGGCTATATCGCGGGAAAAGCGGACTGGATCGACGGCCTCGCCGACCTGAAGATCGCCACCAGCTTCGGCGGCGGGCGGCTCGCCTCCGAACTGCTGCTGGCCGCGCTGACGGATGGCGGCTACCGCCGGCACATGGAAACGGTGCGCGTCAGGCTCGCCGCCGCGATGCAGAGGACGCTGGCGCGGCTCGCGCCGCTCGGCATCACGCCCTGGCTCAGGCCCGCCGGCGGCATGTTCCTCTGGTGCCGCCTGCCGGAGGGGATCGATGCGGCCGCGCTCGCCGGCGCCTGCCTGCCGCAGGGCGTGGTGCTGGCGCCCGGGAACGTCTTCAGCCCGTCGCAGGGCGCCGGCGGCTATATGCGCTTCAACGTCGCCCAGTGCGAGGATCCGCGCATCTTCGATATCCTCGATGCGGCCATCGACAGCCTGCGGCAACGGAAAACGCCCGCCGGGCAAGCCGGGCGGGCGTCTTGACGTCGGGAACGAGGCCGTTAAGGCGTGTCTCGCAAAGGTGTGCAGCGGTTTTGCGAGACACGCGTAGAAACAAAGACCTGAAGCGTACGAGCGAATCTGAAAGATCGCGACACGCTTTAGGCGGCGGCGTGGCTGCGGCGGACGTCGTCGTCGGTCAGGATGCCGCTGGCGCGCAGCAGCGCGGCGAAGCGCCCGTTGCTCTGGCTGAGCTCCTGGAAGCCGCCCGCCTCGACGATCCGGCCATTGTCCATGAAGAGGACGAGGTCGGCTTCCTTCACTGTCGACAGGCGGTGCGCGATGATGAAGGTGGTGCGGTTGCGGCGCAGATTGTCGATTGCCGCCTTCACCCGCGCCTCGGTCTCGACGTCGAGCGCGCTGGTCGCCTCGTCGAGCACCAGGATCGGCGCGTCCTTCAGGATGGCGCGGGCAATCGCGATGCGCTGGCGCTCGCCGCCCGAAAGCCGGTTGCCGCGCTCGCCGACGGTCGTGTCGTAGCCGTCGTTGCGCGTTTCGATGAAATCGGCCGCCGCCGCGGCTTGCGCCGCGCGCATCACCTCTTCCGCCGAGGCGCCCTCGCGGCCGATGCGGATATTGTCGCCGATCGAGCGGTTGAGCAGGCCTGCATCCTGGAAGACGGTGGCGATCGAGCGGCGCAGCGACTTGCGCGTCACGCCGGTGATGTCGATGCCGTCGACGAGGATCTGGCCGGCGCGCGGCTCGTGCACGCGCTGCAGCAGGTTAACGAGCGTCGTCTTGCCGGCGCCAGTCGGGCCGACGATCGCGACCGTCTGGCCGGCCCTGACGCTGAAGGACACGTCGCGCAGGCCCTGGCCGCTCTGGCCGAAATCGAAGCAGACGTCGCGGAACTCGATGTTGCCGCTGACGGCGGGCAACTCCGGCCGGTCGGCCGGCTCGTCGCGTTCCTGCACCGAGTCCTCGAGCACGAAGAACTCCTCCAGCTTGGCGCGGGCCTCGAAGATCTGCGTGGCGAAGGCCTTCATCTGGTCGAGGCGGGCGATCAGCAGATTGGCGAAGCCGATGAAGGCAATCACTTCCCCGACGCCGAGCTCGCCCTTCTGTACCAGATAGGTGCCGATGACGAGGATCGCCATCATCGAGATGGTCGAGGCCATCTTGTTGAGCGCGCTGGCGAGCGCCCACCAGTCGAGCACGGGAAGCTGCGCGGACAGCAGGCGCTGGGTGAAGTCCTTCAGCGCGCGCGTCTCCATCTCGATGCGGTTGTAGCTGTGCAGCACCGAGACGTTGCTGATCGAATCCGACACATGGCCGAAGACGGAATGGTAGTGGTTCTCGACGGAGGCCTGGCCGTCCTTGGTCTTGGCCATCACCGCCTTGCCGATGAGGACGTAGAGGATGCCGAGCACCACCAGCACCAGCGTCAGGCGCACGTCCATGCTGAGCGCGGCCGGGACGAGAAGGACGAGCGCGACGATGGTCGCAAGGTGCTGGCGCATGAATTCGAGCCAGAGGCCGAACAGGGTTTCGCAGGCGCGCAGCAGCGTGTGCAGCACGGTCGACGTGCCACGCCGGCTGTGCCAGGAGAGCGGCATGGTGATGATGCGCCCGAAGGCTTCGGTCAGAAGCGTCGCGCGGCGCGTATGGGCGAGACGGTCGGCCTCGCGTGCGACGAGGACATATGCTATGGTGTTGAAGATGCCGAAGGCGGCCCACATCATCAGGATCGGCGCGACATCCGTCTTTTCGGAGATCGCGCTGATGATGCGACCGAACAGGATGGGCTCGACGATGGTGATCGCCGCCAGGACGACGTTGGCGGCGACCACCAGGCCGACTCTGAATTTCTGGGCGCCGAGATACTGGAGCGCACGCAGGTAGACTTGCAACAGGGACACGGTCTCAACCCCTTCCGGGAACAGGCGGACGGCCGACCGGAGCTCCGGCGGCGGCATGCGGCACGAGTGGTGGGGCGGACGCCCCTTGGACGAGGCCGGGCACGCCGCTTGCGGAACGGTCGGGTCGTGTTTCGATCCCGAACGTCGTTTTCGAGCGACAAATCCCATGCGGGGCTATTTGCATAGCCTGCATTTCGAGTAACCTTGGGCGTGCGCCGGCCAGGCTTTCATGAGGCTCGATTATCGCGATGCAACATGAATGGCCCCTGAACGGTGCGTTCATGGACGCGTTTGTCGTGACGTTGTGTTTTTATGGCTTTTGTATTTCAGGGGTTTTAGGGCATGAACCTGCCGCTTTTGCTGCAATTTCTGGCCATGACGGATGAATTGAGATCGCGCGAGGAGGCCATACCGGAATTCGTCCGCCTGCTGGAGCGCTACGGTTTCGACCATCACGTGGTCGTTCGGCAGCCGAAACCGAACGAGGACGTCCGCCGCCTCCTTCTCTCGGAGCGGGCTCCCAGGGAATGGCTGGACCTCTACATCGCCAAGAAATACATCGCCATCGATCCGACCATGCGCTATCTCGGCCATGCGCAGCGCGGCTTCCGCTGGCGCGAGGCGCTCGCCGCCTTCCGCTCGGATCCGCACCGCCGGCGCATGGAGCGGATGATGGCGGAGGCCCGTCGCCACGGGCTCCTCGACGGCTACATCTTTCCGGTCCATGGCCGTCGCGGCCTGCTCGGCGCCGTCTCGGTCGGCGGCCGGCCGGTCGATCTCTCGCCGGTCGAGATCACGCTTTTCGACGCGATCGCCGAGAAACTCTTCTGGAAACTTCTCGAATGGAGCGACCCTGTCGTCAGGGACGAGCTGGTCTCGCGGGTCGAGGTACAGCTCACGCGCCGTGAAATGGAGGCGTTGAACTACCTCGCCGAAGGCAAGACCTCCAACGAGATCTCGAAGATACTGGAGATCTCCAACCACACAGTCGACTGGTACATGAACGGCATCCAGGAAAAGCTGAAGGCGAGAAACCGGCACCACACCGTCGCGCTCGCCTTCCGTCTCGGGCTGATTTCCTGAAGACGAGGCGGGTCGACGATTCTCCGGCGCGGCCGGTTTCTCAAATTGAACTTCACCCGGCAAGGCGCTAATAGTTTTGTTCGCGGGTGCAGCATTTCCCGTTCCGTCCAGACCTTGAGGAGTCCGACTTGCCCATCTCCAAGATCCTTGTCGCAAACCGTTCCGAGATCGCCATCCGCGTCTTTCGCGCCGCGAACGAACTGGGCCTGAAGACGGTCGCCGTGTGGGCGGAGGAAGACAAGCTGGCGCTGCACCGGTTCAAGGCGGACGAGAGCTACCAGATCGGCCGCGGCCCGCATCTGTCCCGCGATCTCGGGCCGATCGAGAGCTACCTGTCGATCGACGAGATCATCCGCGTCGCCAGGCTTTCGGGCGCCGATGCCATCCATCCCGGCTACGGCCTTCTCTCCGAAAGCCCGGAATTCGTCGACGCCTGCCGCGAGGCCGGCATCATCTTCATCGGCCCGACCGGCGACACGATGCGCCGGCTCGGCAACAAGGTCGCCGCCCGCAACCTCGCCATCGAGATCGGCGTTCCGGTCGTGCCCGCGACCGATCCGCTGCCGGACGATGCGGACGAGATCAGGCGCCTCGCCGACGAGATCGGCTATCCGGTGATGCTCAAGGCCTCCTGGGGCGGCGGCGGGCGCGGCATGCGCGCCATCCGCGACCCGAAGGACCTGATCCGCGAGGTGACCGAAGCCAAGCGCGAGGCGAAGGCCGCCTTCGGCAAGGACGAGGTCTATCTGGAAAAGCTGGTCGAGCGCGCCCGCCATGTTGAAAGCCAGGTGCTCGGCGATACCCATGGCAATGTCGTGCATCTCTACGAACGCGACTGTTCGGTCCAGCGCCGCAACCAGAAGGTCGTCGAGCGCGCGCCGGCGCCGTACCTTACGGAGGCGCAGCGCCAGGAGCTCGCCGGCTATTCGACCCGCATCGCCGCCGCGACAAACTATGTCGGCGCCGGCACGGTCGAGTACCTGATGGACATGGACACCGGCAAGTTCTACTTCATCGAGGTCAATCCGCGCATCCAGGTCGAGCACACGGTCACCGAGGTCGTCACCGGCATCGACATCGTCAAGGCGCAGATCCACATCCTCGACGGCTTTGCCATCGGCACGCCCGAATCCGGCGTGCCGAGGCAGGAGGACATCAGGCTCAACGGCCACGCGCTGCAGTGCCGCATCACCACGGAAGACCCCGAGCAGAACTTCATTCCCGACTATGGCCGCATCACCGGCTACCGCTCCGCCTCGGGCTTCGGCATCCGGCTCGATGGCGGCACCGCCTATCCGGGCGCCGTCATCACCCGCTTCTACGACCCGCTGCTGGTCAAGGTCACCGCCTGGTCGCCGAACCCGCAGGAGACGATCGCGCGCATGGACCGGGCGCTGCGCGAGTTCCGAATCCGCGGCGTGGCGACGAACCTGACCTTCCTCGAGGCGATCATCAGCCATCCGAAGTTCCGCGACAACAGCTATACGACGCGCTTCATCGACACGACGCCGGAACTGTTCCAGCAGGTCAAGCGCCAGGACCGCGCCACCAAGCTGCTGACCTACCTCGCCGACGTCACCGTCAACGGCCATCCGGAGGCGAAGGGCCGGCCGAAGCCCAATGCCGATGCCGCCCTTCCGGTGGTCCCCTTCATCGACGGCGCCATTCCCGACGGCACCAAGCAGAAGCTGGATGAACTCGGTCCGGTGAAGTTTGCGCAATGGCTGCGGGCGCAGACACAGGTGATGCTGACCGACACGACCATGCGCGACGGCCACCAGTCGCTGCTGGCGACGCGCGTGCGCACCTATGACATCGCCCGCATCGCCGGCACCTATGCGCGGGCGCTGCCGAACCTCTTCTCGCTCGAATGCTGGGGCGGCGCCACCTTCGACGTCTCCATGCGTTTCCTGACGGAAGATCCGTGGGAGCGCCTCGCCAAGGTGCGCGAGGACGCGCCGAACCTGTTGCTGCAGATGCTGCTGCGCGGCGCCAACGGCGTCGGCTACAAGAATTATCCCGACAATGTGGTGAAATATTTCGTCCGGCAGGCGGCGAAGGGCGGCATCGACGTCTTCCGCGTCTTCGACTGCCTGAACTGGGTCGACAACATGCGCGTCTCGATGGAGGCGGTCGCCGAGGAGAACCGCATCTGCGAGGCGGCGATCTGCTACACCGGCGACATCCTCAACGCCGCCCGGCCGAAATACGACCTCAAATATTATGCCACGCTCGCCGGCGAGCTCGAAAAGGCCGGCGCGCATATGATCGCGCTCAAGGACATGGCCGGCCTCCTGAAGCCGGCGGCGGCGAAGGTCCTGTTCAAGGCGCTGCGCGAAGCGACCGACCTGCCGATCCACTTCCACACCCACGACACGTCCGGCATCGCGGCGGCGACCGTGCTCGCGGCCGTCGATGCCGGCGTCGACGTGGTCGACGCGGCGATGGACGCCTTTTCCGGCAACACCTCGCAGCCCTGCCTCGGCTCGATCGTCGAGGCGCTGCGCGGTTCCGAGCGCGATCCGGGCCTCGATCCCGAATGGATCCGCCGCATCTCCTTCTACTGGGAAGCGGTGCGCAACCAGTATGCCGCCTTCGAGAGCGACCTCAAGGGCCCGGCCTCGGAAGTCTATCTGCACGAAATGCCCGGCGGCCAGTTCACCAACCTCAAGGAACAGGCCCGCTCGCTCGGGCTGGAGACACGCTGGCACCAGGTCGCCCAGGCCTATGCCGATGCCAACCAGATGTTCGGCGACATCGTCAAGGTGACGCCGTCCTCCAAGGTGGTCGGCGACATGGCGCTGATGATGGTCTCCCAGGACCTGACCGTCGCCGACGTCGAGAATCCGGCGAAGGACATCGCCTTCCCCGACTCCGTCGTCTCGATGCTGAAGGGCGACCTCGGCCAGCCTCCGGGCGGCTGGCCGGAGGCGCTGCAGAAGAAGGCGCTGAAGGGCGACACGCCTTACACCGCCGTGCCCGGTTCGCTGCTGCCGCCGGCCGATCTCGAGGCGGAGCGCAAGGCGATCGAGGACAAGCTGGAGCGCAAGGTCGACGATTTCGAGTTCGCCTCCTACCTGATGTATCCGAAGGTCTTCACCGATTATGCGCTGGCCGCCGACACCTACGGCCCGGTCAGCGTCCTGCCGACGCCCGCCTATTTCTACGGGCTGGGAACCGGCGCCGAACTGCAGCCGGAGATCGAGAAGGGCAAGTCGCTGGTCATCCTCCACCAGGCCAAGAGCGAGCCGGACGAGCAGGCCATGGTCAAGGTCTTCTTCGAGCTCAACGGCCAGCCTCGCCTGATCAAGGTGCCGGACCGCAACCGGGCGGCGACCTCGCAGGTGCGCCGCAAGGCCGATGCGGGCAACGGCGCGCATCTCGGAGCGCCGATGCCGGGCGTCATTTCGACGGTCGCCGTCTCCGCCGGACAGGCCGTCAAGGCCGGCGACGTGCTTCTCTCCATCGAGGCGATGAAGATGGAAACGGCGCTGCATGCCGACAAGGACGGCACGATCGCCGAGGTTCTCGTCAGGGCCGGCGACCAGATCGACACCAAGGACCTGCTCATCGTCTTCGGCTGATCCGCCGCCGGCTCATCTCTGCCGGAATCACGAAAACAGAACGGCCGGGCCATCGCCCGGCCGTTCTGTTTTTACGATCCCGGCAGCTTGACCGCCACGACGAATCGTCTATGCATGTTTGTACCGATTCATACACGTTCGTGCCGATTTGATGACCGATCTTCTCGTCCAGCAGCGCCAGGACCGCATTCGCCAGCAGCTTGAGCTGGAGGGGAGGGTGCTCGCCGCCGACCTCGCCCGGACGTTCCTCGTTTCCGAGGACACGATCCGGCGCGACCTGCGCGACATGGCCGCCGCCGGCCTTTGCCAGCGCGTCTATGGCGGCGCCCTGCCGGCGAACGCGACCGGGGCTCCCTTCGCCGAACGTGTGCTTGCCGATCCGGAGCGCAAGCGCGCGCTTGCCAAGGAGGCCGCAACGCTGATTGCGCCGGGATCGACGCTTTTCATCGATGCCGGGTCGACCAATCTCGCGATCGCCGCGGCCATCCCCGACCATGCCGGCCTCACCGTCGCCACCAACACGCCGCTGATCGCGGCGGCGTTGATGGAAAAGCAGGATGTGCAGATCATTCTCGTCGGCGGCCAGATCAACCGGCGCGTCGGCGCCGCGGTCTGCACCAAGGCACTCGCCGACATCGAGCGCCTCAATCCCGATCTCTGCATCCTCGGCGCCTGCGGCGTCGAGCGCGATGCCGGCATCTCCGCCCATGACTTCGAGGATGCCTCGTTCAAGCGCGCCGTCGCCCTGCGCAGCAGCACCCTGATCGTCGCGGCGACCAACGAGAAATTCGGCCTGCGCGCGCCCTTCGGCGTCGTGCCGCTCGCGCGCTGCCGCCACCTGATCGTCGAGGCGGATGCGCCGGAAGACGAGACCCTTGCGATCGCCGCGCTCGGGGTCGACGTCCGCCGCGCCCGCGCTTCCTGACCATGAACAGAAGACCGGGCCCGCCCGCGGACCCTTGAGGAGAGGAATATCCATGTCGTCCGACACCGTCACGCCGGCACGCCCGGCCACCGGCTACATGCCGCGGGAGCGGCTTGCCGTGTCGCTGCTCTTCCTGATGAACGGCTTCATCGTCGGCAACTGGGCGCCGAAGATTCCCGAATTCAAGGACAGGCTCGGCATCGGCGAGAGCGTGCTCGGCCTGCTGGTGCTCGTCTTCGGCATCGGCTCGCTGGTGATGATGCCGATCGCCGGCGCCGCCATCGCCAGGCTCGGCTCGCGGGTCGTGATGCTGGCAACCGCCGTCCTGCTGACCCCGATGCTGGTTCTGATGACGGCGGTCGACGGCCTCTACCTGGCGGGCGCCGCGATGTTCCTGCTCGGCGGCTTCGTCGGCGCCATGGACGTGGCGATGAACGCCAACGCGGTTGAGGTCGAGAAAAGCATGCGGCGGGCGATCATGTCGTCCTGCCACGCCTATTGGAGCCTCGGCGGCCTGATCGGTGCTGCGATCGGCGGACCGCTGATCGCATCCTTCGGGCTGATGATCCATGCGGTGGCGGTCACGCTCGCAGCCGGCGTCATCGTGGTGATCGCCTGGCCGCTCGTCATTGCCGATGGTCCGCATCCCGATGCCGAGAAGGCCAAGCTCGCCTTGCCGATGACGCCGCTTCCCTGGCTGATCGGCATCATCGCGCTGTTTTCCATGGTGCCCGAAGGAACCGTGCTCGACTGGGGCGCGCTCTACCTGCGCAACGAGCTCGGCGCCAGCGTCGCGACCTCCGGCTTCGGCTTCGCCGCCTTCTCCGCGGCCATGGCGGTGATGCGCTTTGCCGGCGACCATATCCGCGATCGTTTCGGCGCCGTGAAGACGCTCCGGGTCTGCACGGTGATCGCGCTCGTCGGTCTCGTCGTCGCGGGGGCGGCACCCTCGGCCTGGATCGCCATCCTCGGCTTCGCGCTGGCCGGCCTCGGCATTTCCAACATGGTGCCGATCGCGTTTTCCGCCGCCGGAAACATGCCGGGGCTCGCGCCGGGCATCGGCATGTCGGTCGCAACGACGATGGGCTATTCCGGCATCCTCGTCGCCCCCTCGCTGATCGGCTTTGTCGCCGAACACACCGGCTTCGCGCTGGTGTTCATGACGGTGCCGATCCTCTTCCTCGCAGTGCTCCTGCTGTCGCATCACGCCGTGCATGCCGACCGGAGCCATTGAGCCGGCCGGCATCAATTCGCCGCGATCCGGGACCATGCCGTTGACAGCGGCGGCATGATCCGCCACCTGAAGGGGCGGACGCACCGCTCACGGACACGATCGCCATGTCGACCACGTTTGACTTCGAACCGAAACCGCGCCGGATTTCCGTCGGCGTCAGGGTGGGGAGGGTGACCGTCGGCGGCGACGCCCCGGTGGTCGTCCAGTCGATGACCAACACGGACACGGCCGATGTCGATGCGACGGTCGCCCAGGTCGCGGCCCTCCACCGCGCCGGCTCGGAGCTCGTCCGGCTGACGGTCGACCGCGACGAGAGCGCCGCCGCCGTGCCGAGGATCCGCGAGCGCCTCGCCCGGCTCGGCATCGACGTGCCGCTGATCGGCGACTTCCACTATATCGGCCACAAGCTGCTCGCCGACCACCCGGCCTGCGCCGAGGCGCTGGCGAAATACCGCATCAATCCGGGCAATGTCGGCTTCCGCGACAAGAAGGACAAGCAGTTCGCCGAGATCGTCGAGATCGCCATCCGCCACGACAAGCCCGTGCGCATCGGCGTCAACTGGGGCTCGCTCGACCAGGAACTCCTGACCCGGCTGATGGACGAGAACAAGGCGAAGGGCTTTCCGCTGACCGCGCAGGAGGTGATGCGCGAGACGATCGTGCAGTCGGCGCTGCTCTCGGCAGCCCTCGCCGAGGAGATCGGCCTGGGCCGCGACCGGATCATTCTCTCGGCCAAGGTCAGCGGCGTGCAGGACCTGATCGCCGTCTACGCCATGCTCGCCGCCCGCTCCGACCATGCCCTGCATCTCGGGCTGACCGAGGCCGGCATGGGCACGAAGGGCATCGTCGCCTCCTCCGCCTCGCTCGGCATCCTGCTGCAGCAGGGCATCGGCGACACGATCCGCATCTCGCTTACCCCCGAGCCCGGCGGCGACCGTACCCGCGAGGTGCAGGTGGCGCAGGAACTGCTGCAGGTGATGGGCTTCCGCCAGTTCCTGCCGGTCGTCGCCGCCTGTCCGGGCTGCGGCCGCACCACCTCCACCGTCTTCCAGGAACTCGCCCAGACGATCGAGCAGGATCTGCGCGCCAACATGCCGGTCTGGCGGAAGAAATATCCGGGCGTCGAAATGCTGAAGGTCGCGGTGATGGGCTGCATCGTCAACGGTCCCGGGGAGAGCAAGCATGCCGACATCGGCATCTCGCTTCCGGGCACCGGCGAGACCCCGGCTGCGCCCGTCTTCATCGACGGGCAGAAGGCGGTGACGCTGCGCGGAGCCCGGATCGCCGAGGATTTCCAGGCGCTTCTCGCCGACTATATCGAGAAGCGCTTCGGCACG
Source organism: Ensifer soli (assembly GCF_041928815.1). NCBI lineage: Bacteria > Pseudomonadati > Pseudomonadota > Alphaproteobacteria > Hyphomicrobiales > Rhizobiaceae > Ensifer > Ensifer soli. The sequence goes on from NZ_JBHFEI010000012.1 coordinate 32,997, forward strand.
GGGCAGGCCGCCGCCGAATAGCCAGCGAACCACTGCGGATTCCGGCTCACGACGGATCGGGCCCGCCCCACCGGCCGCTCGGCGCGTGGCCCATCCTCGCCCAGCTGAAAATACCTTGAAGCAGGTTTACAGCATTCTTCGACGCCGACGCGATCACGTTTCGGCTGGAAATGCTCTGGCAGGACTGCCGTATCCGAAGCATGTCCGGCGAACGCTGGTTCACCGGACATGCTTCATCTCTCTGTTTCAACGCGGTGTCCGGACGTCACATCCGGCCCGGAGCTGACGGGGGCATGCTCCGAGAGCGCGACCTGCTTCAGAGCCAGAAATGGCCGGCGTTGAAGGTAAGGTTGCCCACGACCGTGATCATCATGTCCGGCGTCGGATCGTTGTTGGTATTGAAGGTCAGGATGGTGATGTTTCCGGCGGTCTGCTGGCGGATCTCGCCGGCCGAGAAGATCCCGTCGGTATCGAAAACGAAGGCCTGGTTGCCGGCGACCGTCTCGTTGGCGTCGATGGCGGAAACGTCGAACCGGTCCCCCGCCGAGAAGTCATTGACCTGGTCCGCATTGCCGATGCCGTAGGGCGACTCTTTCACCGACCGGAACTCGAAGACGTCGTTTCCGCCACCGCCGATCAGCGTGTCCTGGCCGAGGCCGCCGTTCAGGCGGTCGTTGCCGTCGCCCCCCTCGAGCCGGTCGTTTCCGCCCAAGCCGGAGAGCTGGTCGTTGCCGCCGAGCCCCTGCAGCGTGTTGGCGACGCTGTTTCCGGCGATCTCGTTGGCAAGGCTGTTGCCGGTGGCGCGGACCGGCGGCGCGCCGGTGAGGCTGGACGGCGCGTCCGTCAGCGTCAGGTGCTCGACATTGTCGCCGAGCGTGAAATCTATCGAGGAATAGACTCGGTCGATGCCGGCACCGGCGGCCTCGACGAGCGAGTCGCGGAAATTGTCGACATAATAGGTGTCGTTGCCCGCGCCTCCTTCCATCCGGTCGGCGAAGGTGCCGCCGTCGAGGATATCGTTGCCGTCGCCGCCAAAGAGCTGGTCGAGACCGGCGCCGCCGCGCAGGGTGTCGTTGCCGCCAAGGCCGCTCAGGACGTTGTTGCCGTCGTTGCCGGTGATCAGGTTGGCAAGCGCATTGCCCGTGCCGTTGATATGCGGGGCGGCATAGCCTGTCCCCGTCAGCTTCAGGTCCTCGACGTTCTGCCCGAGCGCCCAGTTGATCGCGCTCTCGACCGTGTCTCGTCCCTCGTTCGCCCGCTCAATCACCATGTCGCCGAAAGTGTCGACGATGTAGATGTCGTCGCCGGACCCGCCGAGCATCGTGTCGGCGCCGGTGCCGCCGTCGATATAGTCGTTGCCGCCGAAGGCCTCGACATAGTCGTCGTTCTGGCCGAGGAAGAAGGCGTCGCCATAGCCGCTGCCGAAGGCATAGTCGACATGCTTGGACCCGGCGCTGTTGTCCTGGCCAAAGATGACCTGCCCGCTCGCCGCGAGCGTGTAATTGTGGATGTCGGCATTCCAGGACACGCTTTCGCCGCTCTTCGAATTGCCGGCAAAGAAGTTCAGCCTGTGCAGGCCCTGGCTCAGCACGGCGCTGCCGCTGTAGGAGAAGGTGCCTGCCTTGACGCCGCTCGCCAGCACCTCGCCGTCGAAATCGAGCCCGTAGTAGAAGACCTTCGACATGTAATGCGTGACCGGATCGACATACATCGAGATGGACGCGACGATGTCCGCGCTGAACACGCCGGTCGCGGGATTGAAGGCAAGGTTCTTGATGAGCGTCGCCGTCATGGCAATCCCCCGAAGTGTTTAACGATTTATCCACTATGTTCTAAAACAGCGATACTGCGGCCGGACGGGAAGCGGAAGATGGATTCCCGATCCGGGCCCCTCTTTGCCGAAAGATGGTTACCGGCGGCGGCGCGCAGTCCTGGTGCGTGTCCGTTGAGATCCGGATCGGATGTGGCGTCCGGACCTTGGAGCACGTCCGGCGAATCTCGGTCCACCGAACGTGCCCTCTCCTTTTGTTCGTGCCGCATCGTCCGACGCCGAAGCGATCCCGCTTCGGCCGGACATGCGTCAAGGCCGCCGCAAGCCGCGGTCGCGTCGGGTCAATGGGTGCGGCTTGCGACGAAACGGGCCGCCTCGACGAGGATCGCCGCCCGCGTGCCGTAGGGCGCAAGCAGCGCTTCCGCTTCGCCGACCAGCCGTTCGAGCGCCTGCTCCGCCCAGGCCTGGCCGTGCAGTAAGACCAGCGTGCCCTTGCCGCGCGCGGCGTCTTTCCCGGTCGCCTTGCCCAGCGTCGCGCTGTCGGCGGTGAGATCCAGGAGGTCGTCGGCAAGCTGGAAGGCGAGGCCGAGCGTCTCGCCGAAGCGGCGCAGCCGGAGGCGCTCGGCAGCCTCTGCCCCGGCAAGGATCGCGCCCGCCTCGCAGGCGAAGCGCAGGAGCGCCCCGGTCTTCATCGCCTGAAGCGTGACGATGCCCTCTTCGCCGGGCGGCGCGGTTTCCGCCGCGAGATCGAGCGCCTGGCCGCCGGCCATGCCGCCGACACCGGCGGCGCGGGCGAGCGCCAGGACCAGCGCCGTCTTCTCCGCATCCGGCAGAGGCGTCTCCGGCGCCGCCAGCAGGTCGAAGGCGAAGGTCAGCAGGCTGTCGCCGGCAAGGATCGCCGTCGCCTCGTCGAACTTGACATGGACCGTGGGCTGCCCGCGCCGCAGCGCATCGTCGTCCATCGCCGGAAGGTCGTCATGGACGAGCGAATAGCAATGGACGCATTCGAGCGCCGCGCCGACCCGGAGAGCGGCTTGCCGATCGCCACCAAGCAGCGCCGCCGTCTCCATCACCAGAAAGGGCCGCAGCCGCTTGCCGCCGTTGAGCACGGCATGGCGCATGGCCGCGAGCAGCCGCTCGGGGCGGACCCGCTCGCCCTCGGCCGGCCGGTCGGCGAGACTTGCCGAAAGGCAGGCCTCGACAGCGCGGGCGCTGTCGGCCAGTCTTTGCCGGAAGAGCGTGATCGTGTCGGTCATCGCGGTTGTTTGCCATGGCGGGCCGCCCCAGGCAACGGCAATCGCGCGTTCGGGGGGCGGCCATTCGCAGTCGGGAGGGGCGGGACCGTCTTCAACTTTGCGCCCCGATGCCCTATGAGACGAAAGGCAGCACTGAGGCGGGAGACATTTGGATATCCAACCCGAAACACGCGAACCGGGCACGGAGCCGGCGACGGACACGGCCGGCGGGGAACGACCGGGGCGGAGACCCGGCGTGACCGGCTTCCTGCGCCGGAACCTGCGCCGGATGGTGCTGGCCGCGGTGGCGCTGGTGCTGCTGCCCTACGCGCTGATCCTGCTTTACGCGCCGTCCTTCGTCCACCCGGTCTCGACGCTGATGCTGCGCGACGTCGTGCTGCTGGGCGGCTACGACCGGCGCTGGGTGCCGCTCGACGACATCGCGCCGACGCTGGTGCAGTCGGTGATGATGTCGGAGGACGGCCAGTACTGTTCCCATGGCGGCGTCGACTGGGTGCAGCTTCGCGGCGTCGTCAACGACGCGCTCGACGGCGAATCGACGCGCGGCGCCAGCACGATCGCCATGCAGACATCGAAGAACCTCTTTCTCTGGAACGGACGCTCCTTCCTGCGCAAGGGCATGGAACTGCCGCTGGCGCTCGCCGCCGATCTCGTCTGGAGCAAGCGGCGCACGATGGAGATCTATCTGAACGTGGCGGAATGGGGCCCGGGCATCTTCGGCATCGAGGCCGCGGCCCAGCATCATTTCGGCGTCTCGGCCGCACGGCTCAGCCGCCAGCAGGCCGCCCTTCTCGCCGTCTCCCTGCCCAATCCCTTCACCCGCGTCGCCAGCAAGCCGGGCAGGGGGATGAAGCGGCTCGCCGGTCTGATCGAACGCCGCGCCCGCGCCTCGGGCGAATTCATCACCTGCATCTATGGGTAGGATCAGGCCTTTTCATTGGCCTGCCGCGGGCGCCGTGCCTATCCTCGGATCGTTCCAGCCACCAAGGACGTCTCGATGACCGGCCTCCACCTCTATATAGGCAACAAGAACTATTCCTCCTGGTCGCTTCGCCCCTGGCTCGCGATGACGGCGACCGGCATTCCCTTCACCGAAACGCTCATTCCCTTCGATTTCCCGGCCGGCAATCCGCGTTTCCGGGAGATCTCGCCGACCGGCCGCGTGCCGGTGCTGCATCATGGCGACCTGCGGATCTCGGAATCGCTCGCCATCATCGAATATGTCGCCGAGCTCTACCCCGACGCCGGGCTCTGGCCGGGCGACGCCAAGGCGCGGGCGACCGCGCGCAGCATCTCCACGGAGATGGTGGCGGGTTTTCGCGCGTTGCGCAACGCCTGCCCGATGAACCTGCGCCGGCCGAAGGAAAGGATCGTGCTCTCGGAGAACGTCGATGGCGACGTGGCGCGGATCGGGACGATCTGGCGCGAGGCGCTTGCCGCCTCCGGCGGCCCGTTTCTTTTCGGCGCCTTCGGCGCGGCGGACGCGATGTTCGCGCCGGTCGTCACCCGCTTCGACACCTACCGGCTGGTCGACGATCCGCGCACGCTCGCCTACATGGATGCGGTGATGGATCATCCGGCCTTCCGCCTCTGGCACGACGCGGCGCTGAAGGAACCCTGGATCGTTCCGGAGGACGAGGTCTGAACCCGCACCCTCCACCGTCAGAAATAATCCTGTGAGGGACTGGCCAAGCGGGTGCAACGCATGTATAAGCCGCGCCAAATCCCGATATGAATGTCTGTTTCTGTCGGCCTTGACAGGCCAGAAGCCGGCATGGACCGACAAGTGGAGTTCTAGACCATGGCTGTACCGAAGAGAAAAACGAGCCCGTCGCGCCGCGGCATGCGTCGCTCCGCCGACGCGCTGAAGGCGCCGACCTACATCGAAGACAAGAATTCGGGCGAACTGCGCCGCCCGCACCATATCGACCTGAAGACCGGCATGTATCGCGGCCGCCAGGTGCTGACGCCGAAGGAAAATGCGTAACGCCACGCGCCGTTCTTTCGCCGGAATGCGATGATGCTTTCGAGGGGCCGGATTTTCCGGCCCTTTGCATGTGCGCGCGCACGCGCTGGAAAGAGATCCGATGATTGCCGCCATCCCGCTGCTGCTCGTCCCCTTCGCCCTCTACAACCTGGCGATGACCGGCCTCCTCGGCGCCGGCGGCACTGCGGCGCTCGATGGCGAGATCATGGCGCTGTCGATGCTTTCGGGCGCTACCTGGACGATGAACCTCGGCGATCTCCTGATCGTGGTCGCGCTGGCCCTGCTGTTCGTCGAGATCCTGAAGGCCACGCGCACCAGTTCCAAGACGCTGATGGACCATCTCCTGTCGATGCTGCTCTTCATCGGCTTCCTCGTCGAATTCCTGCTCGTGCCCCAGGCGGCGACGCAGATCTTCTTTATCCTGATGCTCATCGCCTTCATCGACGTCATCGCCGGTTTCTCGATCTCGATGCGCGCGGCCGGTCGCGACGTCTCGATCGGCCTCTGAGCGTCGGGGCCGGACCCGGACGGCCGATCCCTTGAACTGAGGGGGCGCGGCGGCTAAGACGGGCCCGCATTTCACACATTCGCAAAGGGATCGCCCCATGACAGCGCGCACAGTGTTTCTCCTGCCCGGCGACGGGATCGGCCCGGAAGCCATGGCGGAGGTCCGCAAGATCATCGGCTTCCTGAACGCGGAGAAGGGTGCGGGCTTCGTCACCGACGAGGGCCTCGTCGGCGGCAGCGCCTATGACGCCCATGGCGCCGCCATCTCCGAGGGCGACATGGCGAAGGCGATGGCGGCGGATGCCGTCCTGTTCGGCGCCGTCGGCGGGCCGAAATGGGATGCCGTTCCCTATGACGTGCGTCCGGAGGCAGGACTGCTGCGGCTGCGCAAGGATCTCGAACTTTTCGCCAATCTCCGTCCGGCGATCTGCTATCCCGCACTCGCCTCGGCCTCGTCGCTGCGCCCCGAGGTCGTCGAGGGCCTCGACATCCTGATCGTGCGCGAACTGACCGGCGGCGTCTATTTCGGCGAGCCCAAGGAGATCATCGACCTCGGCAACGGCCAGAAGCGCGGCATCGACACCCAGGTCTACGACACCTACGAGATCGAGCGCATCGCCGGCGTCGCCTTCGAGCTGGCGCGCACGCGGCGCAACCAGGTCTGCTCGATGGAGAAGCGCAACGTCATGAAGTCGGGCGTGCTCTGGAACGAGGTGGTGACCGCCACCCACAAGGCGCGCTATCCGGACGTCGAGCTGTCGCACATGCTGGCCGATGCCGGCGGCATGCAGCTCGTGCGCTGGCCGAAGCAGTTCGACGTCATCGTCACCGACAACCTCTTCGGCGACATGCTCTCCGACGTCGCCGCCATGCTGACCGGCTCGCTCGGCATGCTGCCCTCCGCCTCGCTCGGCGCGCCAGAGCCGAAGACCGGCAAGCGCAAGGCGCTTTACGAGCCGGTGCACGGCTCGGCTCCCGACATCGCCGGCAAGGGCATCGCCAACCCGATCGCCATGATCGCCTCTTTCGCCATGTGCCTGCGCTATTCCTTCAGCATGATCGCGGAGGCCGACGCGCTGGAAAAGGCGATCTCCGCCGTACTCGACAGCGGCATCCGCACCGCCGACATCATGGCCGACGGCGCCCGCCAGGTCGGCACCACCGAGATGGGCGACGCGATCCTCGCCGAGTTCAAGGCGCTTTCGGCCTGAGGCGAGACCGATGACGACAAACCCCGGAGGCTACAGGGCCTTCCGGGGTTCTTTTGTCGCAGCGCCTTGAAAAGAGCGCGCCGCTCGACACATGCACGGACATCGCCCGGCGAGACCGCCGGCCTCTTCCACCGCAAGGGATCCGATGCACCGACCGCTCTCCTCATCCGCCTGGCTGCTGCTTGCGACCGTGCTGCTGGTCGCCGCGCTCGTGCCCTTCGATGCGACCCTGTCGCAGCGGGCCCAGGCGCTGCCGCCCTCGATCGTCGCCTTCAACGCCGGCATCACCGATTTCGGCACCTTCGCCTGGATGATCTACGGTTCCGGCACGCTGGTGATCGTCGGCTACATCGCGACGCGCGTCGCGCTCGGCGACACGCTGGCGCAGAAGCTGCGCACCGCCCGCCGCCTCTCCCTCTACTTCTTCGTCACGATCGGCAGCGCCAGCGCCATCGTGCACCTGCTGAAGTTCCTGATCGGCCGGGCACGGCCCGAACTCTTCGCCGACTACGGCGCCTACAGCCTCACCCCCTTTGCCGGCGGCTGGCTGTTCGAAAGTTTCCCCTCGGGTCACTCGACGGCCGTCGGCGCCTTTTTCGGCGCCTTCTCCATGCTGGCGCCGCGGCTGCGCATCCTGTTCGCGCTCGGAGCGCTGACGATCGGCGTCACCCGCGTCGTCGTCGGCGCCCACTATCCAAGCGACGTCGCCGCCGGGCTTCTGCTCGGCCTCTGGACGGCGGTGATGACCGCCTTCGTCTTCGCCGGCCGCAACTGGCTCTTCCGCCTCGATGCGTCCGGCTGGCCGCGGCCGAAGAGGGCGAGCCAGGCGGAGCCGCCGGCCGCCTGACGAAAGCTTGAGAAAACAACCCTCCAGAACGACAAGGGGCCGGACGCATGCGTCCGGCCCCTTGTCTCTCGTCTGTGTCTCTCGCCTGTCGTGCGACGCGGTGGCTCAGGTCATCGCGTCGATGTCGCGATCCTTCGTTTCCGGAAGGAAGAGGAGGCCGATCACCAGCGTCAGCCCGGCGAAGACGATCGGATACCAGAGGCCGTAATAGATGTCGCCCTGGGCCGCGCTCATCGCGAAGGCGGTCGCCGGCAGCAGGCCGCCGAACCAGCCATTGCCGATGTGGTAGGGGAGCGACATGCCGGTGTAGCGGATGCGCGTCGGGAAGAGCTCGACGAGCAGCGCGGCGATCGGCCCGTAGACCATGGTCACGTAGATGACGAGCACGGTCAGGACCGCGATCGTGATGATCCAGTTCACCCGCGCCGGATCGGCGACCATCGCGAACGTGCCGGCATTCGGCACGCTGTAGACGGCCATGTCGCTGACGCCGGCCGCTTCGTCGGCGGTCAGCAGCTTGGCGGCGACGAGCTGTTCGGCCGTCTGGGTCTCCGAGGTACCGGCGCGGATCGCCGCCGGGTCGAGCGACAGTTCGGGATTGGCGGCGACGAAGCCGTCGAGCTTGGCATCCGGCACCTTGGCGGTGCCGCGCACCAGCGGATAGCCGCTTGCCTGCAGCGCCATGTTGATCTGCTTCTCGAAGGCAGAGCCCATGGCCTTCGCCTGGTCGCCGGCGGCGATCGCGTCATAGCTCGTCACCGTCGCGTCGCCGATCTTGACCGTCGCCGGCTGGCCGGCCGGGCCGGGCACGACGTCGTAGGGAACGGAGTTGCGGGTGAGGAAGGCGGTGGCGATGTCGCAGGACGTGGTGAACTTCGCCGTGCCGGTCGGGTTGAACTGGAACTTGCAGTCCCCCGGCGCCGCGGTGACGGTGGCGCGGATCGTCGCCTGCGCTTCGGCGAGCGCCGGGTTCGCCGCGTGGGTCATCGCCTTGAACAGCGGGAAGTAGGTCATCATGGCGAGCAGCAGCCCGGCCATGATGATCGGCTTGCGGCCGATCCTGTCGGACAGCCAGCCGAAGAAGACGAAGAAGCCGGTGCCGAGCACGAGGGAGGCCGCGACCATGAGGTTGGCCGACTGGCCGTCCACCTTCAGGATGTTCTGCAGGAAGAACAGCGCATAGAACTGGCCGGAATACCAGACGACGGCCTGGCCGACGACGGCGCCGAACAGCGCGAGCAGCGCCACCTTGGCGTTCTTCCACTGGCCGAAGGCCTCGGTCAGCGGTGCCTTGGAGCCCTTGCCCTCTTCCTTCATCTTCTTGAAGGCGGGCGATTCGTTCATCTTCAGGCGGATCCAGACGGAAATGCCGAGGAGAACGCAGGAGAGCAGGAAGGGAACGCGCCAGCCCCAGGCGGCGAAGGCTTCCTTGCCGACGGCGACCTGCACCAGCAGGATGACGAGCAGGGAGAGCAGCAGCCCCGCCGTCGCGGTCGTCTGGATCCACGAGGTGAAGAAGCCGCGCCGGCCGCGCGGCGCATGCTCGGCGACATAGGTCGCGGCACCGCCATATTCGCCGCCGAGCGCCAGGCCCTGCAGCATGCGCAGCACGATCAGGATGATCGGCGCGGCGATGCCGATCGTCGATGCGTCCGGCAGGATGCCGACGAGGAAGGTCGACACGCCCATGATCAGGATGGTGACGAGGAAGGTGTATTTGCGGCCGACGAGGTCGCCGAGGCGGCCGAAGACCAGCGCGCCGAAGGGGCGGACGAGGAAGCCGGCGGCAAAGGCAAGCAGCGCGAAGATGTTGCGCGTCGTCTCCGGATACTGGCTGAAGAAGGCGGCGCCGATATAGATCGCCAGCGAGCCGTAAAGGTAGAAGTCGTACCACTCGAAGATCGTCCCGAGCGAAGACGCAACGATAACCTTGCGCTCCTCGCCGGTCATGCCGCGGGTCTTGCCCGTGGCGGCCGTCGTCACATGTGCCATTCAGATATCCTCCACTCCAGAAAGGCAGCCACCCCCGTCCCGCGATGCGGCGATCCTCCGTGACCGGCGACCGGGACGGGCCCTGCGACAAAATGGCAGAAATGCAGAGCCGCAGGCAGCGATGCTTTCGGCTTATGACTTTAGTCGAAGGCGGGCGGGCGCAGGAAAGCCCGTCAATCCCGGCCTTGACTTTTCAACAGAAGAGAGTAACTGCGACCCGTCTCAGGAAACGGAATCATGCGTCGGGCACATTCTTCTGCAATCGGTCATCGCGCCGCCTCACGGCGGATCGACGGCCCGTGCGCCGAAAACCGCCCCGGCATGAAAGCGGCCAAAACGACGACGAAAACCGTCTGACGTCTCCGGCCCGCCGCTCTCTCCCCGGCATGGCCGGGGATGCGAAGCCACGGTCACGCCGTCGCTTCCCCCGAACAGCCCGCGGAGAGAAAGACAGGTCCAAGGAGAGAGACTGACATGGGTTTCAAGATTGCCGTAGCCGGCGCCACCGGAAATGTGGGCCGCGAGATGCTGACCATCCTGTCCGAGCGCGGTTTTCCCGCAGACGAGGTCGTGGCGCTCGCCTCGGCGCGCTCGCAGGGGACGGAGGTCTCCTTCGGCGACCGGACGCTGAAGGTGAAGAACCTCGAGAACTATGATTTTTCCGACACGGACATCTGCCTGATGTCGGCCGGCGGCGCGGTGTCGCAGAAGTGGTCGCCGAAGATCGGCGCGCAGGGCTGCGTCGTGATCGACAATTCCTCCGCCTGGCGCTACGACCAGGACGTGCCGCTGATCGTCCCGGAGGTCAATCCGGATGCGATTACGGGCTTTACCCGGAAGAACATCATCGCCAATCCGAACTGCTCGACGGCCCAGCTCGTCGTCGCGTTGAAGCCGCTGCATGACTTCGCGAAGATCAAGCGCGTCGTCGTCTCGACCTACCAGTCGGTCTCCGGCGCCGGCAAGGAAGGCATGGACGAGCTCTTCAACCAGACCCGCGCCGTCTTCGTCGCCGATCCGATCGAATCGACGAAGTTCACCAAGCGTATCGCCTTCAACGTCATCCCCCATATCGACGTCTTCATGGAGGACGGCTACACCAAGGAGGAATGGAAGGTGCTGGCCGAGACGAAGAAGATGCTCGACCCGAAGATCAAGGTGACCTGCACCGCGGTGCGCGTGCCCGTCTTCATCGGCCATTCGGAATCGGTCAACATCGAGTTCGAGAACGAGATCACTGCCGACCAGGCGCGCGACATCCTGCGCGAGGCGCCGGGCTGCCAGGTGATCGACAAGCGCGAGAACGGCGGCTACGTCACCCCTTATGAAAGCGCCGGCGAGGACGCCACCTACATCTCGCGCATCCGCGAGGATGCCACCGTCGAGAACGGGCTGAACATGTGGGTCGTTTCCGACAACCTGCGCAAGGGCGCGGCACTGAACGCGGTGCAGATCGCCGAGCTTCTCGTCGCCCGCGGCCTGATCAAGGCCAAGAAGCAGGCCGCCTGAACCCTTGACACCCGTCAACGACCCGCGCGGCGACCGCCGCGCGGGTCCTTCCATGCTTGTGCGACGCTGGATTCACGTGAAACATCGCGCCGCGCTCGCGCGAACGTGCGGTGACAGGCCCGGCGAACACTGGCATCCTGCCGCGAAATTTCGATGAATCGTCAGACCGATGGGGTAATTGATGCAAATGAGGAAATGGTTCTCCCGCGCCGCGCTCGCAGTCGCCGGCCTGCTGATCGCCGCGCCCGCGCATGCGGCGGCCTGCGGCAACACCGCCGCCGGCTTCGACGCCTGGGTCGCCAATTTCCGCCAGGAAGCCGCCTCGAACGGCATTTCCCGTGGGACGATCGACAAGGCGCTCGGCAATGTCAGCTACAACAAGGCGACGATCCGCGCCGACCGCGGGCAGAAGAGCTTCAAGCTGTCGCTGTCGTCCTTCATGGAGAAGCGCGGCGCCAAGGCGATCATTTCCCGCGGCAAGAAGCTGAAAGGCCAGAATGCGGCGCTCTTCGCCGGCATCGAGCGGCGCTATGGCGTGCCGGCCGGCCCGCTGCTGGCGATCTGGGGCATGGAAACCGGCTTCGGCAATTTCCTCGGCAAGGAGCACACGCTCTCCGCGGTGACGACGCTCGCCTATGACTGCCGCCGCTCCGACTATTTCACCAACCAGCTCTATGCGGCCCTGAAGCTGGTCGAGCGCGGCGATCTCAGCCCCTCGGCCCGCGGTGCCGCCCATGGCGAGATCGGCCAGACGCAGTTCCTGCCGGCGAACGTGCTGAAATACGGCGTCGACGGCGACGGCGACGGCCATGTCGACATGGTCCGCTCGACTGCCGACGCGCTCGCCTCGACCGCGAATTTCCTGCGCGGCCATGGCTGGCGCGCCGGTGCCGGCTACCAGCCGGGGCAGGGGAACTTCGGTGCCATCCAGGGCTGGAACGCCGCCAGCGTCTACCAGCAGGCGATCGCCATCATCGGCGCGGAGATCGACGGCGGCTGAGCCGCCGACATAAAAAAAGCGTGCCGCAGCGGACGGCGGCACGCCTGGCTGGAGGACCTGCCGGCGGATCACATGCCCGGACGGGTGAAATCGCCGGTCTTCGTGTCCATCACCCACAATTCACCGGTCGAGATATCGAACCAGGCGCCGTGGAGCTGGAGCTTGCCCCGGCTTTCGAGGATCTGCACGCAGGGAAAGGTCCTCAGATTGGCGATCGAGTTGCGGATCGAGATCCGCTCGAGCGCCCGCTGGCGTTCCCCCGGCGTCATCACCCCGTTCGTCAATTTGAGCTGCTCGGCCGCCGGCTTCAGCAGGCCCATCCACTTGCCGATGAAGTCGCCCGGCGACAGCGGCTCGGCCTGCGGATCGAGCGCCGCCTGGATGCCGCCGCAGCGGCCGTGGCCCATCACCACGATATCCGTCACCTTCAGCGACTGCACCGCGAATTCGAGCGCCGCCGAGGTCGAGTGGTACTGGCCGTCCGGCTCGAAGGGCGGGACCATGTTGGCGACATTGCGCACGACGAAGAGCTCGCCCGGTCCGGCATCGAAGATCGTCTCGGGGGCGGCGCGCGAGTCGCAACAGGCGACGACCAGCGTCTTCGGCTTCTGGCCCGTCTCGGCGAGCGAGCGGTAGCGCTGGTGCTGCTCGGTGAAGCGTCCATCCATGAAATTGCGATAGCCCTTGAGCAGGCCTTCGGGAAACTGCTGCATCGGTGACCCCCTTTCACATCCGTTCTTCGCCGGTTACGGCGTCGGTCCTTGATACCTGTTGCGACGCAACATCGCCAGCCTCGCCGCCTCAGCCACGTCGGAATTGCCCGGGATGCACCAGCCGGCGCATCTGCACCATCGCCATCGGATGGGCAAGGCTCGCCGCGTCCTGCTCGAGCGTCAGCTCGTCGGCGCCGCGCCCGGTCGAGCGGGCGATAATCTCGAACACGCTCGCCGTCGCCAGCTGAAGCGCCTTCTCCTCGCCCACGCCTTCGATCAGCCGGGCGAGAAACAGGGCGGAGAGCAGGTCGCCGGTGCCGTTCGGCGGGTCGTCGATCAGCCGATGCTCGGCGAGCAGCGCGTGACGGCCCGAGAGATAGAGATTGCCGGTGCCGCCCTTCATCATCGCGACCGCCGAGGTGACGAGCATCTGCGGCGGCCCCAGCGACAGCGCCGCATCGAGGATCTGCTGGTTGGTGGCGAGCTCGGCGCCGCAGAGCCAGCCGAGCTCGAAGCGGTTCGGCGAGGCGAGGGTGGCGAGCGGCAGCAGCCTGTCCCGGATCATCTCCGCGACCGCCTCGGGGACGTAGCGGCCGCCGACATCGCCGATCACCGGGTCGCAGAGATAGAAGAGATCGGGCGTCGTCTGCCGCAGACCCTCGACAAGCCGCGCGACGCCGACGGCCTGGTAGGGCGCGCCGAGATAGCCGGACAGCACCGCCCGCACCTCGCCGATCCAGGGTGCGGCAAGCAGGTCGTCGATCATCGCGGAGAACTCCGCCTCCGGGATCACCAGCCGCGTCGCGCGCCCGTGGCCGGGATGCCAGGGCAGGATGACGGTCGGCAGCGCCCAGACCGGATGGCCGAGCGTCTCGAGCGCGAAGACGCAGGCGCGGTTGCCGACCGTGCCGCGCACCACATGGCTCGAGACGACGATCACCGCGCCCGGCGCCGCTCCGCTGGCAGTCTCCGACATCGACAATCCACCCCTTCTTGCACCGACCTCGAGGCGTGAGATGGCGCGGCGGCCGCGCTCCTGTCAACCGGATCGCGGCGAATCGCCTTCCGCAGACGGCATGGGAGGCAAGGCATATATATTTCTCGCGACTGCCGCCGGTTGTCTTCAAATTGCAGTTCAACGATAGGATTTTGTCGCTAACATCGCCGAAACCGGCTCCAGAGACGACCAAAACCGGAAAGAAACCGCACGGCCGGCGCGAAGGGAAACATCCATGGCACACGCACAGCATCCGAAGCGCGAACGGCTGATCGAGGCGGCACGGCAGGCCGTAGCCGAAAGGGGCGGGCCGGCGCTCGACCCCGCCATCCTGTTCGGCCGTGCGAGCCAGGACGATCTCGATCACTACAGCGCCCCCATGCTCGCCGACACCGCCGCCCATGCCGCAGCCGAGCTCAAGCAGTGGGACGGCAACGGCCCGCGCGTCTCGGTCACGGTGCTCGACGGTGTCGCGCCGGCCGGATCGCCGGTCTCGGTCCTCAGCGTCACCGGGCGCAACAAGCCCTTCCTCTACGATTCGGTGATGGGCGAGGTGACGAGCACGCATCGCGACATTCACCTCGCGATCCATCCAATCCTCGTCATGGAAAAGAACGCGCCGATCCGCCGCTTCGATCCGGACGAGGACAGCACGCCGGCGAACCGCGTCAGCCATATCCAGATCCACCTCTCCCGCCTGTCGGAAGCGGACGCGCTGGCGCTCGCCGAGAGGCTGAGCAAGGTCCTCGTCCAGGTCCGCCAGGCGGTGGACGACTGGGACGCGATGTCTGCCCTTCTGGCCCAGGCGACCCGGGAGCTGGAGGACCACCCGGCCGGCCGGCGCAGGGCCGACCGCGACGAGGCCCTCGCCTTCCTGCGCTGGCTGAGCGACGGCAACTTCACCTTCCTCGGCATGCGCGAATACACCTATTCCGGCAAGGGCGAGAACGCCGCCGTCGAGCGCGGCGAGGGGCGCGGCCTCGGCATTCTGGCCGATCCCGATGTCCGGGTGCTGCGTTTCGGCAAGGACGCCGTGCTGACGACGCCGGAGATCGTCGCCTTCCTCGACGGGCCGGACTTCCTGATCGTCACCAAGGCGAACGTCAAGTCGGTCGTCCACCGCCGCGCCTATATGGACTATGTCGGCATCAAGCGCTTCTCTGCCGCGGGCGACGTCGTCGGCGAGCTCCGCGTCGTCGGCCTCTTCACCTCGACCGCCTATACGAGGCCGGCCGCCGAAATCCCGCTCTTGCGCCTGAAGCTCGCCCGCGTCACCGAGCATTTCGGCTTCGATCCGCAAAGCCATTCCGGCAAGATGCTGATGAACACGCTCGAATCCTACCCGCGCGACGACCTCTTCCAGATCGACGCCACCCTGCTTGCGGGTTTCTGCGAGCAGATCAACGAACTCGGCGACCGTCCGCGCGTGCGCGTGCTCGCCCGCATCGACCATTTCGACCGCTTCGTTTCCGTCCTCGTCTACGTCCCGCGCGAGCAGTATGATTCCACCGTGCGCGAGCGGATCGGAGACTACCTGAAGGGCGTCTACGAAGGCCGCGTCTCCGCCTATTACCCGGCCTTTCCCGAAGGCGGGCTGGCGCGGGTGCATTTCATCATCGGCCGGTCGGGCGGCAAGACGCCGCGCATCGCCCAGGCGAGGCTCGAGGGCGCCATCCGCGACATCGTCACCGGCTGGGGCGAGCGCTTCGCGGCGCTGGCGCACGAGGACGGGGTCGCGCTTGCGGGCGGGGACGCCTACGAGGCGGCCTTCACCCCGGCGGAGGCCTATGGCGACCTCGCGGCGATGCGCGCCTGCCGCACGGACGATCCGATCCGCATCGCCTTCTATCGAAAGCGCAAGGACAGGGCCGAGGCGGTCGAGCTGAAGATCTTCCATGCCGGCGGCGCGGTGTCGCTGTCGCGCCGCGTGCCGCTGCTCGAAAACCTCGGCTTCAGCGTCGTCAGCGAACAGACCTACGAGCTGCGGCTGGCTGACCCGGAGCGAGGCACGCGCAGCCTCGTGCTGCACGACATGGAGCTCCTCTACCGGGACGGCGCATCCGCGCCCGACCGGCTGTTCCCGGCGCTCGAGGACGGTTTTCTCGCCGTCTGGAACGGCCTCATCGAGGATGACGGCTTCAACAGGCTGATCCTGCTCGCCTCCCTTTCCGCCCGCGAGGCCGGCATCCTCAGAAGCTATGCGCGCTACCTGCGCCAGGCCGGCATCACCTATTCGCAGGGCTATATCGCCGACACGCTCGCCCGCTATCCCGCAGTCGCCGCCAACCTTGTCCGGCTGTTCCTCGCCCGGATGGACCCGGAGGCGGAGGAGAAGCCGCGCCAGCGCAGGCTCGCGACGCTCCAGGCCGCGATCGAGGAGGCGCTGCTCGCCGTTCCGAGCCTCGACGACGACCGTATCCTCAGGCGCTTCCTGAATGCGATCGGCGCGACGCTGCGCACCAATTATTTCCAGCGTTCCGCCGGCGGCGAGCCGCCCGCGATCTTTGCCGTCAAGCTCGATCCGACCGCCCTCGACGGCCTGCCGGAGCCACGGCCCTTCCGCGAGATCTTCGTCTACGGCACCGAGGTCGAGGGCGTCCACCTGCGTTTCGGCCGTGTGGCGCGCGGCGGCATCCGCTGGTCCGACCGGGCGCAGGACTACCGCACCGAGGTGCTGGGCCTCGTCAAGGCGCAGCAGGTGAAGAACGCCGTCATCGTCCCGGTCGGCGCCAAGGGCGGCTTCTATCCGAAACAGCTCCCAGCCGGCGGCACGCGCGACGAGATCTTCCGCGCCGGCACCGAGGCCTACAAGACCTATATCCGCACGATGCTGTCGATCACCGACAACATCGTCGGAAACGACGTCGTGCCGCCGGCCGACACGGCGCGGCTCGACGGCGACGATCCCTACTTCGTCGTTGCCGCCGACAAGGGCACCGCGACCTTCTCCGACACCGCCAATGCGCTGGCGCAGGAATCCGGCTTCTGGCTGGACGACGCCTTCGCGTCCGGCGGATCAGCCGGCTACGATCACAAGAAGATGGGGATTACCGCGCGGGGTGCGTGGGAAACCGTCAAGCGTCACTTCCGCGAGATGGACATCGACATCCAGACGACGCCCTTCACCGTGGCCGGCGTCGGCGACATGTCGGGCGACGTCTTCGGCAACGGCATGCTGCTGTCGCGCCAGATCAGGCTCGTCGCCGCCTTCGACCACCGCGACATCGTCATCGATCCCGATCCGGACATTGAACGCTCCTTCGCCGAGCGGCAGAGACTGTTCGCGCTGCCGCGCTCGAGCTGGCAGGATTACGACCGCGCCGCCCTGTCGCCGGGGGCGATGATCATCGCCCGCACGGAAAAGTCCGTGCGCCTGACGCCCGAGGCACAAGCGGCGATCGGCCTCGACCAGGCCGAGGCGACACCCTTCGAGATCCTCTCCGCCATCCTGAGGAGCCCGGTCGACCTCCTCTGGTTCGGCGGCATCGGCACCTATGTGCGCGCCGGCGCCGAGACGGACGCTGAGGCCGGAGACCGCGCCAACGATCCGATCCGGGTCGCAGCCGAGGAGGTGCGCGCGAAGGTGATCGGCGAGGGCGCCAATCTCGGCATGACCCAGCGCGCCCGCATCGCCTTCTGCCTCAATGGCGGGCGCTGCAATTCCGACGCCATCGACAATTCCGCCGGCGTCAATTCGTCCGACATGGAGGTCAACATCAAGATCGCGCTGGCGACGGCGATGCGCGACGGCCGGCTGACGCGCGAGAAGCGAAACCGCCAGCTCGCGGCGATGACGGAGGAGGTGGCCGCGCTGGTGCTCGCCAACAACTACCGCCAGTCGCTGGCGATCTCGCTCACCGAGATGGACGGACGCGCCAACCGCACCGCGCTCGCCCGGCTGATGACGCGGCTGGAAACGGAAGGACGGCTGAACCGCAGGGTCGAGACGCTGCCCAACGACCTCGCCTTGTCGGAGCGCTACCAGGCCGGCAGGCCGCTGACGCGGCCGGAGATCGGCGTGCTTCTCTCCTACGGCAAGCTCGCCCTCTTCGACGACCTCATCCGTTCCGACCTGCCGGACGATCCCTATTTCTCCGGCCTACTCGCCGGCTACTTTCCGGAAAAGATGCATCGCGGCTTTTCCGCCGAGATCCAGTCGCACCGTCTGCGCCGGGAGATCATCGCCACGGTTCTCGCCAACACGGTGATCAACCGGGGCGGCCCCGCCTTCGTCTCGACGCTGATCGACCAGACCGGCTTCCTCGCGGCCGACGTGGTCAAGGCCGCCGTGCTCGTCCATGACGGCTACGGGCTGGAAGCGGTCTATGCGCGCATCGACGCGCTCGACAACCGGATCGCGGGCCTGGTGCAGAACCGGCTCTACCACGCGGTCGGCCGGATCTTCGCCATGGTCACCGAGCGCATGCTGCGCAGCGAGGCCGTGCGCCAGCCGCTCGACACGGCGGTGGCGACGCTGCAGAAGGCGCTGGACCGGCTGCGGGCCGACATGCGCCCGACGCTGCCGCAGGGGACGCTGGCGGAGATCGAGGCCCGCATGGCCGCCTTCATCGCCGACGGCGTTCCGGAAGACCTCGCGACCGACATCGCCGGGCTGGCGGCGCTGATCATCGTCCCCGAGATCATGCAGATCGCCGCGGAAACCGGCGTCACGCTGGCGCGCACGGCGGAGGCCTACTCGGCCGTGACGGAGACGCTGAAGGTCGCCGAACTTCTGGTCGCCGCCGAGCGGGTGCCGACGACGGAGCAGTACGAGGCGATGGCGCTTGCCCGCAGCACCGGCGACATCGCCAATGCCCGGCGCAACGTCACCATCGCGGCGCTGTCGACCTACAAGCAGGATCGCAACCCGGTCCGCTCCTGGCTCGCGCATGACAGCGAGAGGGTGGCGAAGATCGGCGAGCAGCTGACGTTGCTCACCGAGAAGGGCGAAACCACGCTGGCGAAGATCACCGTCGCAGCCGGCCTCCTCAACGACCTTGCGCCGGCGCGGGGGAGATGACATTTTCCGCGCGGACGGCGGGCTCGGCCGCCGGCAAGCGGGAGAAACGGGTTGACCACAGGAACACAGCCGGCGGGCCGCGCCGGCATCTGGGGCTGGATGCTGTTCGACTGGGCGGCCCAGCCCTTCTTCACCGTGGTCACCACCTTCATCTACGGCCCCTATTTCGTCTCGCGCATGGCGGCCGATCCCGCCTATGGCCAGGCGATGTGGGGCTACACGCTGATGGTGTCCGGCATCATCATCGCCGTGCTCTCGCCGGTGCTCGGCGCGATCGCCGACCAGACAGGTCCGCGAAAGCCCTGGATCGGCGCCTTCGCCATCGTCAAGATCGTCGCGCTGGCGCTTCTCTGGTTCTCGGAGCCCGGCTCGCCGGTGGTCTACGCCGCCCTGCTGATGACGCTCGCGGCGGTGGCGGCGGAATTCTCGATCGTCTTCAACGATTCCATGCTGACGCGCCTCGTCGGCGAGAAGGAGATCGGCCGCATCTCGAACATCGCCTGGGGCCTCGGCTATCTCGGCGGCATGATCGTGCTGGTCGTCGTCGTCACGCTGCTTGCCGGCAGCCCCGAGACGGGACGCACGCTGATCGGCATCGAGCCGCTGTTCGGGCTCAGCGAAGCGGCCGGAGAGGATGCGCGGATCACCGGGCCGATCTCCGCCGTCTGGTATCTCGTCTTCATCCTGCCGATGTTCCTCTTCACGCCCGACCAGACCCGCGCGGCGATGCCGATGGGCACGGCCGTGCGTTCCGGCTTCGCGGAACTGAAGGGCACGATCGGGGAGCTGAAGGCGCGCAGCGGCATCCTGCGCTTCCTCGTCGGCCGGATGATCTTCCAGGACGGGGTCAACGGCCTGCTGGCGCTCGGCGGCACCTTCGCCGCCGGCATGTTCGCCTGGAAGACGGTGGAGCTCGGACTCTACGGCATCATCCTCAATGTCGTCGCCATTGCCGGCTGCCTCTATGCGAGCCGGCTCGACGCGCGGCTCGGCTCGAAGCGGATCATCGTGATCAGCCTCGTCTGCCTGACGGTCGCCACCGTCGGCATCATCTCGACCGGCCCGGGCTTTACCCTTTTCGGCCTCGTCCCGCTTCCGACCGGGGACGGCGGCGGCCTGTTCGGCACGGCGGCGGAAAAGGCCTACATCCTGTTCGGCCTTCTCGTCGGCGTCGCCTTCGGCCCGGTGCAGGCCTCGTCGCGCTCCTACCTCGCCCGCAGCGTCTCCGTCGACGAGGCGGGGCGCTATTTCGGCCTTTACGCCCTGACGGGGCGGGCGACGTCGTTTCTCGCCCCCGCCGCGGTCGCGACGATCACGCTTTCCACCGGCTCCGCCCGGCTCGGCATGGCCGCGCTCATCCTCTTTCTCGTCACCGGTCTCCTGATCCTGCTGCGGACTCCTTATCCGGCAAACAAACCAGCCTGACTCGTTTCAATGGCGGAAATGGCGCATGCCCGTGAAGACCATGGCGATGCCCGCCTCGTCGGCGGCCGCGATCACTTCGGGATCGCGCAGCGAGCCGCCCGGCTGGATCACCGCGGTCGCGCCCGCGGCAACGGCGGTGACGAGCCCGTCGGCGAAGGGCACGAAGGCTTCCGAGGCGACGGCCGAGCCGATCGTCAGCGGCTTTTCCAGCCCGAGGGCGCGGGCGGCATCCTCGGCCTTGATCGCGGCGATGCGCACCGAATCGACCCGGCTCATCTGCCCGGCGCCGATGCCGACCGTCTGCCCGTCCTTGGCATAGACGACGGCATTGGACTTGACGTGCTTGGCGACCTTGAAGGCGAATGTCATGTCGCGCAGCTCATCCGGCGTCGGCGCGCGCCGGGTGACGACGGTGAGATCGACATCCTCGACCATGCCGTTGTCGCGCGTCTGCACGAGGAGACCGCCGGCGACCGTCTTCGCCGCCAGCCCCGGCACGCGCGGATCGGGCAGCCCGCCGGCGGAAAGCAGGCGCAGGTTGGGCTTGCGTGCGATGATCGCCCGCGCCTCCTCGCTGACCGAGGGCGCGATGATCACTTCGGTGAAGAGCTTGACGATTTCCTCCGCCGTCGCCGCGTCGAGCTCGCTGTTGAGCGCGATCACCCCGCCAAAGGCCGAGGTCTGGTCGCAGGCAAGCGCCCTCAGATAGGCCTCGGCCAGCGTTTCGCCGCTGGCGACGCCGCAAGGATTGGCATGCTTGATGATGGCGCAGGCCGGCCCGTTCGCCGGCAGGAACTCGGCGACGAGCTCGAAGGCGGCATCCGTGTCGTTGATATTGTTGTAGGAAAGCTGTTTGCCTTGCAGGAGGGCCGCGCTCGAGACACCCGGCCGCGTCTCGCCGGTCACATAGAAGGCCGCCCTCTGGTGCGGGTTCTCGCCATAGCGCATCTCCTGGCGCAGCGCGCCGCCGATCACCCGGGAGGCCGGGGTGTCGATCGAGAGCGCGGTGGCGAACCAGTTGGAAATCGCCGCGTCATAGGCGGCGGTCCTTCCGAACGCCTTGGCCGCGAGCCTCTGGCGGAAGGCATAGGAGGTTCCGCCGCCGGCGAGTTCCTCAAGGAGCGGCGCATAATCGGCGGGATCGGTGACGACAGCGACATAGGCGTGGTTCTTCGCCGACGCGCGGATCATCGCCGGCCCGCCGATATCGATGTTCTCGACCACGCTCGGATAGTCCGCGCCGGACGCAACCACCGCTTCGAACGGATAGAGGTTGATCACGGTCAGGTCGATGGCGCCGATGCCGTGCGCCTCCATCGCCGCGACATGGTCGGCATCGTCGCGGATCGAAAGCAGTCCGCCATGGACGCCGGGATGCAGCGTCTTCACGCGCCCGTCCATGATCTCGGGAAAGCCGGTGACGTCGGAGACGTCGGTCACCGGGATCCCGGCATCGGCGAGCGCCTTGCGCGTGCCGCCGGTGGAGAGCAGCCGCACGCCCTTGTCGTGGAGCGCCTGGGCCAGCGCGACGATGCCCGTCTTGTCGGAGACCGAGAGCAGCGCCGTGCGGATGGCGACATGATCGGGCGGGGCGATTTTCTTCGAGGCGACGGCCATCAGCGATGCTCCTGTTCGGGCGCCGGGGTCGGGCGACCGGACCGGCCTTGAGGGTGCCTGCCGGTTAGCACAGGTCTCGACGCGAGGAAACGGAGAAGCGCGGCAGGCGGGAGGCGATCAGCCCTGCCGGGTGAGAATCCACTGGATTTCCGGCTGGGAGGCGACCGGAAAGCCGATGACGAGCTGGCTCGACTGGCGCATGCCGGACGGATCGGCAAAGAAGACGTCTTCCTCGATGGCGATCCCGGCGTCATGGCAGGAAAACAGCCAGGTCTCGCCGTCCGGCGCCGACAGGAACACGTTGTGGGGGCCGTCGGCCCGGAGCGTGATCGCGGGGTGGATGTGAAAACGCGCGGCCGCCACGGCGGTGCTGGTCGCCGGCGGCTCCGTGCCGTCGGCGGCGGAAAGCCGGTCGCGCCCGCGCACGGTTCGCCCCCTGGAGACGATCGCCAGGTCGCGATGATGCACAAGGCCGAAATTCGCGAGATAGCCGTCATGGCTTGCGACGAGCGACTCGCGCTCGCCGGCCGTGTCCTCGCGCTTCGCCTTGACCTCGCTGACGCCGCTGACGGCAACGGGGCCGAGGAAGCGCGAGGCGGAGAAGCGCAGCGACGAGGTGTCGTTCACCGTCACCGTCGAATGGGCGGCGGTCGCGCGGGCCAGCTGCCGGAAACGGTCGGAGGCGAATTTCGGCGATCCCGCATTGACGATGAAACGGTGTCGTCCGGAGGACATCTCGAAGGAAAGGCATCCCGCATGGGCCGTGCGCGACAGCGCGGTCGAAGCCGGCTTGCCGGTATCGACGATCAGCGTCACGCCCTCAAGCTGCAGCCGCTCATACTGGCTGTGCGGCAGGCTCTTGAACGGCGCGCCCGCGGTCTCGTCATAGCGCAGCACCGACATCAGCTCGTTGGCGAGCGCCGAGGTCGCACCATTGAAATGGGCAAGCTCGCCACCCTGGTGGCGGAAGAAGCGCAGCGCCGGATACATGCGGTCGATGCAGGGAATGAGCCGCGACGGGATGGAATGGCCGAGATTGACATAGGTCTGCCGGAGCGGCAGCAGGTCGAGCAGCAGTTCCAGGCCGACGCGGGGATTGCGTGAACAGTGGCCTCCATCCGGCCAGATCTGGCGGTCGAGTTCCTCGTCGAGCAGCCTTGAGGCCTTCTTCAGCGCGGCCGCCGACGCCGGCATCGCCACCGACGCCATGGCGAGGGCGATGCGGAGCCTGAGCCTTGCCTCGCCGTCCTCGGTGGTCGCCGCCTTGCGCTTCAGGTAGCGGACCTGCAGCCCCAGGCTTCTCAGGAACCGGCGATAGAAGGGATGTTCGGCATTGCGCAGGATGATCGGAGAATGGGAAAGCCAGGCGATGACCCGCTGGGCGGCGACATCGGGCTCCCAGGAGATGCTGCCGGACGGGCGGCCATGGGCGATGATCCACTCCTGGACCAGCATGCGCAGCCGCTCGGGCCCGGCATCGTCGCGCACCGATCGCAGATGGCGTACCCAGCTGAACGACAGCAGCCGGACGGCGAAATCGCGCGAGGGGAGATCGATCTCGAAGGGCGATTCGCCCTCCGTCTCCAGCACCCGCCCGGCCAGCGGAAAGCGCCCGAGCAGGATTTCCTCGGCGACGAAGGGATCGATCGCCCTCAGGTCGGTCGGTGCCACGATTAGCCGGTCCGGTGTCGTCCGCCGCCACCAGAGGGGCCGGCTGCCACCGGCCCGCAGGGCACGCCCGACCCGTCGCCCGCTTTCCCGCAGGTAAAGGGCATAGAGTCTCTTGCGATCAGACCATGCCATGATGCGTGGTTTCTCTCCTGGGCGCGACGCGGAAGCCCTGCACGACTGTCGGCCGCGGGCGCAGGCGAGGCAGTGCCACCGCAGCGACACTAGGCGGGGTGTATTGCCCGAACCTGTTCAAGAAAGCGGTAATAAGACCTCTGGTGGCGGCCATCATGCTTGATAAAGGGTTAAAATTCGATGCATCGGCAAGGATCTGTTTACCATGGGGGCGCTCACGCCGTCCGGCGCAGGACGACCGCGTAGAAACCGTCCATGCCGCCGGCAAAACCGTCCTCGGCCGCGATCATCGCCGGCGTGGTGCGGAATTCGCCCAAGGGGGTGATGGCCTGCTCGAGGCCCGGCCAGTCCCGCGGCGCGATCGGAACGCGGGCGATGCCGGGCGTGTCCGCCAGCACGCGCGCCGTGACGTCCTCACCCTCGCGCGTGTCGAGCGAGCAATTGGCAAAGACGACGCGCCCGCCAGGCACGACGAGGGCAAGTGCATGGCGAAGCAGCCGTTCCTGAAGAAGCGCCAGCGTCTCGATGTCCTCCGGCGTCTTGGTCCAGGGAATGTCGGGGTGGCGGCGGAGCGTGCCCGTCGAGGAGCAGGGGGCATCGAGCAGCACGCCATCGAAGAGGTCTTCGGTCTCGAACCTTGCGGCATCGGCCTTGAGCAGCGTCGCGGTCAGGCCGAGCCGGGCGAGATTGCCCTCCAGCCGGCGCAGACGATTCGCCGAAAGATCGAGCGCGGTGACGGAAGCGCCGGCCATGACGAGCTGCGCGGTCTTGCCGCCGGGTGCGGCACAAAGATCGACGACACGCTTGCCCTCAAGGGCGCCGAACAGCCGGGCGGGCAGCGCGGCGGCTGCATCCTGCACCCACCAGTCGCCCTCGGCGAAGCCGGCGAGCGCGGTGACCGGGCCGGAGACGGCACCGAGCCGCACGGAGCCGGTCGGCAGAAGGCGCCCGCCAAGCCGCGCGGCCCAGCTGGCCGCATCGCCCTTGACCGTCAGGTCGAGCGCGGCGGGTTCCGCCACGGCCTTGCCGATCGCATCCGCCGCCGCGGCCCCATACTGCGCGACCAGCCGTTCCATGAGCCAGCGAGGAAGGGCAGGGGTGTTTGCGGCAATCGTCTCCAGAAGCGCGTCTTTTTCACGCGACAGGCGGCGCAGCACCGCGTTGACCAGATTGGCGAAGCGGCGGTTGCGCGGGTCGCCATGGGCCTGCTCGACGGCGAGATCGACGGCGGAATGGTCGGGAACGTCGAGATGGACGATCTGCGCCGCGGCCGTGACCAGAACATGCTGAAGCGCGCGGGCCCCGTCCGGCAGCGGCGTCTGGAGAAGGGCGGAAATCATCGCTTCCAGCTGCGGCAGGTGGCGAAGCGAGGAATGAACGATCGCGCGAACCAGGGCCCGGTCCGCCTCGCCGAGCGCGCGATAGGCGGGGTTGCCGTGTTCGGCATCGAGCATGCCGTCGAGCGGCGTGCGCTTGTCGATGACGGCGCCGAGAATGCGCGCGGCGACGATCCGCGCGGCAAGGCCGGGCTTCAGGGCAGGCTCGCTGGCGCGCGCGTCGTCTTTCGCGGGTTTCCGGGGCTTGTTTCTGCTGTTTCCTGCCATCAGGACCATGGGCCTTTCGGTGGTTCCGAGCCACCGCGGCCCCAGCCGGCTGTGGGAACGGAGCGCGATCTGCGGGCGGGAGTAGCAGCCGGGCGCGCCGGCGTCGAGGACAAATTCATCTCCGCGGCCAGCCGCTGGAGCGCGGCGATCCGGTTCTCCGTATTCGGATGGGTGGAGAACAGATTGTCCATCCGCTCACCGGAGAGCGGATTGATGATGAACATATGGGCCGTGGCCGGGTTGCGTTCTGCACTATAATTGGGCACGCGGCCGGCCGCAGATGCGATGCGGGAGAGGGCCGAGGCGAGCGCCAGCGGATTGCCGCAGATTTCCGCGCCGCGCCGATCGGCGGAATATTCCCGCGTGCGGCTGATCGCCATCTGCACCAGCATGGCGGCAAGCGGCGCGACGATCACGGCAAGCAGCGTACCGACGATGCCGATCGGATGGTTGTTGTCACGATTGCCGCCGAAGAAGAAGGCGAAATTGCCGAGCATCGAGATGGCGCCGGCGAGCGTCGCGGTGATGGTCATCGTCAGCGTGTCGCGATTCTGGATATGGGCGAGCTCGTGCGCCATGACGCCCGCCACCTCCTCGTAGCTCAGGGCATGAAGCAGGCCGGTCGAGGCGGCGACGGCGGCATTCTCCGGATTGCGCCCCGTGGCGAAGGCGTTCGGCTGCGGACTGTCGATGACGTAGACGCGCGGCATGGGCAGGCCCGCCTGCTGCGCCAAACGCTGGACGATGCCGTAATATTCAGGTGCGGTGCGGGCGTCGACCTCCTGCGCATTGTACATGCGCAGCACCATCTTGTCCGAATTCCAGTAGGAAAACAGGTTCATCGCCGCGGCGACGACCAATGCGACCATCATACCGCCGCGCCCGCCGATGAGAAAGCCGACGGCCATGAACAGGGCCGTCATGAAGGCAAGCAACATGGCCGTTCGAACGATGTTCATCTTCAATCTCCGCAATCGGACCGTTTCACGTGAATCGTTGCCCTTGGAGTCAACGCCAAGGATGCCTATAGAATGGGGCGACACCCGTTTGACTTCAATATTGCCCGAAGTGGGGAGGCTTTCCATGACAACCAACTCCGCACCGCCGCCCGAAAGCGAGCCCCGCAGAACGCGAACTGCGGCGGCACAACGCGCGCTGAAGGAAGCGGCGGAGCGGCGCGCCGCCAAGGGCGAGGCCAGGGAAGCGACAGAAATCGGCGGTCGCGGCGGCCTGGACCCGGCCCGCTTCGGCGACTGGGAAATCAACGGTCGCGCCATCGATTTCTAGAGCATTTCCAGCCGAAGCGTGGTCGTTTCGGCGTCGGAGAATGCGGCAAGAGAACCGATTGAGAGCATGTTCTGTGATCCGGTGACCACCGGACATGCTCTCAATCAAAAAAAGGATATTATTCCTATTTACCACGCGTAAATTATGGAATATTTTCCTTTCATGACCTCCCGTGCGGCTCTCTTCACGCTTCTCCCCGTCTTTTCCGTGCTGTTGCCGGATTTCCTGCCGGCAGCCGATGCCTTCGCAATCTCCGGGCCGGTTCGGGCGGACGTCGTGCATGTGGTCGACGGCGACACGCTTCTTGTTCATGCGCGACCCTGGCCGCAACAGATGATCGAGGTTTATGTCCGGTTGCGCGGGATCGATGCGCCGGAAATCCGCTCGCGCTGCCGGAGCGAGCGGGATGCCGCCATCGCGGCGCGGGACCATCTCGCAGCAATGATCGCCGACCATGCCACCGTTCTGCTGGAAAATATCTCCGCCGATAAGTATTTCGGCCGGGTCGTGGCGGACGTCGCTCTGGACGACGGCTTGAATCCGGCTCACGAACTGCTGGCGGCCGATCTCGCGACGGCCTATGGCGCGCCCGATCCTAGCCGGTCTTCCTGCGACCGGACGCCCGGACGACGGGGGTGAGCATAAGGCCGGGCGGGCGACGATCGTCACCCGTCCGGTTGTCGACGGGTCAGGCCGGCTTCTTGTTCTGCCGCTGCGCGATCAGATCGTCGACGACGCCGGGATCGGCGAGCGTCGACGTATCACCGAGAGCGCCGAAATCATCCTCGGCGATCTTGCGGAGAATCCGGCGCATGATCTTGCCGGAACGCGTCTTCGGCAGGCCGGGGGCGAACTGGATCTTGTCCGGCGAGGCGATCGGGCCGATCTCGCTGCGGACATGCTTGATCAGGTCCTTGCGCAGCTCGTCCGAGCCTTCCTGGCCGGCCATCAGCGACACGTAGCAATAGATGCCCTGCCCCTTGATGTCATGCGGATAGCCGACGACGGCCGCTTCCGAGACGAGGTGATGCGATACAAGCGCCGATTCGACCTCCGCCGTACCCAGACGGTGGCCGGAAACGTTGAGCACGTCGTCGACGCGGCCGGTGATCCAGTAATAGCCGTCCTCGTCTCGGCGGCAGCCGTCGCCGGTGAAGTACTTGCCCTTGTAGGTGGAGAAGTAGGTTTCGATGAAACGCTTGTGGTCACCATAGACCGTTCGCATCTGCCCGGGCCAGCTGTCGGTGATGCAGAGATTGCCATCGGCGGCGCCTTCTATCACCTTGCCCTCGTTGTCGACGAGTTGCGGCTGCACGCCGAAGAAGGGCCGCGTCGCCGAACCGGGCTTCAGGTCGGTCGCGCCGGGCAGCGGCGTGATCAGGATGCCGCCGGTCTCGGTCTGCCACCAGGTGTCGACGATCGGGCAGCGCCTGTCGCCGACGACGTTGTAATACCACTCCCAGGCTTCCGGATTGATCGGCTCGCCGACCGAACCGAGAAGCCTGAGCGAGGAGCGCGAGGAGCGCTTCACATAGGCGTCGCCGAGCCCCATCAGCGAACGGATCGCCGTCGGCGCGGTGTAGAAGATGTTGACCTTGTGCTTGTCGATCACTTCCCAGAACCGGCCGGCATCGGGGAAGTTCGGTACGCCCTCGAACATCAGCGTCGTCGCGCAATTGGCAAGCGGCCCGTAGACGATGTAGGAGTGGCCGGTGACCCAGCCGACATCCGCCGTGCACCAGTAAATGTCGCCGTCGTGATAATCGAAGACATATTCATGGGTCATCGACGCATAGACGAGGTAACCGCCCGTCGTGTGCAGCACGCCCTTCGGCTTGCCGGTCGAACCCGAGGTGTAGAGGATGAACAGCGGATCCTCCGCTTTCATCTTGACCGGCGGGCAGTCCGGCTTCACCGTTGCGGTTTCCTGATGGTACCAGAGGTCGCGGCCGGGCGCCCAGCCGGTCTTGCCGCCGGTGCGGCGCACCACCAGAACCTTGTTGACGATAACGTGCTGGCGGGCGGCGATGTCGATCGCCGTGTCGGTATTCTCCTTGAGCGGGATCGGCTTGCCGCCGCGCACACCCTCGTCGCAGGTGATGACGAAGGTCGACTGGCAGTCGACGATCCGTCCCGCCAG
This sequence comes from Ensifer soli, assembly GCF_041928815.1. Classification (NCBI taxonomy): domain Bacteria; kingdom Pseudomonadati; phylum Pseudomonadota; class Alphaproteobacteria; order Hyphomicrobiales; family Rhizobiaceae; genus Ensifer; species Ensifer soli. The sequence continues at coordinate 61,683 of NZ_JBHFEI010000012.1, forward strand.
CGCTTCCGGCGAGAAGCCGCCGAAGACGACGGAATGGACAGCGCCGATGCGGGCGCAGGCGAGCATCGCATAGGCCGCCTCCGGGGTCATCGGCATGTAGATGGTGACGCGGTCACCCTTCTTCACGCCGTGCTTCTTCAGCACGTTGGCCAGCCGGCACACCTGCTCGTAGAGCTGGTTGTAGGTGATCTTCTTGTCGATATAGGGATTGTCGCCTTCCCAGATGATGGCGGTGCGTTCGCCATGCGTCTTCAGGTGGCGGTCGATGCAGTTGTAGGAAACGTTGGTCAGCCCGTCCTCGAACCACTTGATCGCAACCTTGCCCTTGAAGGAGGTGTTCTTCACCTTGGTGTAAGGCTTGAACCAGTCGATGCGGCGGCCGTGCTTGCCCCAGAAACGCTCCGGCTCCTCGACGCTTTCCTGGTACCACTTCAGATATTTCTCGTTGTCGATCAGTGCACGGGTCTGCACCGATTTCTCGACCGGATAAACATGCGCGGACATGAGATCTCCTCCCGGGACTTGCTAGGCATGCGATGCGTCGACATCGCCTTGAACGATGCGTGGCGCATACATAACAGGTCAAGCCCATGGAGCAATTAGACAAAAGATGATCGAGCCCAAGAAGAATTGCATTTTTGCGACCGAGGGGCTATAGAGGCGCTGATTTCCCGGAAATTGGTGGTTTCGACCCACGGCCCGCGACACCGGCGCGGACGTCAAGAGGACTATAACAATGGCTCAACAACTGCTCATGCCGAAAGCCACCGCCGTCTGGCTCGTCGACAACACCGCCTTGTCCTTCGAGCAGATCGCCCAGTTCTGCAAGCTACATCCGCTCGAAGTGAAGGCAATCGCGGACGGCGAATCGGCGCAGGGCATCAAGGGCCTCGACCCCATTTCCACCGGGCAATTGTCGCGTGACGAGATCGCGCGCGCGGAGAAGAATCCGGGTCACAAGCTGAAACTTTCCGACCCCAAGGTGCGCGTGCCGGATTCCAAGCGCAAGGGTCCGCGTTACACGCCGGTGTCGAAGCGGCAGGACCGGCCGAACGCCATCCTCTGGCTAGTGCGCAACCATCCGGAACTGAAGGACGCGCAGATTTCCCGCCTCGTCGGCACGACGAAATCGACGATCGAGCAGATCCGCGATCGCACCCACTGGAATTCCGCCAACCTGACGCCGATGGATCCGGTGACGCTCGGCCTTTGCACCCAGATCGACCTTGATCTCGAGGTCGAGCGCGCCGCCAAGAGCCGGCCGCTGCCGTCCGCCGCCGAACTCGGCGCGACGCTCGAATCGGCGCAGGAGACAGAGAAGCTCGGCTTCAGCTATGACCGCGAGGAAGAGAAGGAAATCGACGCGGACGCCGTCTTCGCCAAGCTGAAGTCGCTGAAGTCGACCCGGCAGGACGACGAGGACGAGGACGACCAACGTTTCTGAAAAGGCGCGAACGCCTGATGGCATGGATAAGGGCCGGAGCATCTCCGGCCCTTTCTCATTCTTCAGAGGCCGATGCCACGCGCATGGAGCGCGTCGCGGATCTCGTCGAGCACCGCCGGGTCCTCGATCGTCGCCGGCATTGTCCAGGGTATCCGGTCGGCGATCTTCTGCACGGTGGCGCGCAGGATCTTGCCCGATCGCGTCTTCGGCAGCCGTTTGACGCAGATCGCGGTCTTGAAGGCGGCGACCGGTCCGATCCGGTCGCGCACGAGCGCGATCACCTCGCGTTCGATCTCGGATGTTTCCCGTGAAACACGGGCATTGACGACGAGGAGCCCGGCCGGGATCTGCCCCTTCAGCTCGTCGGCGATGCCGACGACGGCGCATTCGGCGATGTCGGGGTGGCTTGCACAGACTTCCTCCATCGCCCCCGTCGACAGGCGGTGGCCGGCGACGTTGATGATGTCGTCGGTGCGGGCCATGATGAACAGATACCCGTCCTCGTCCAGATAGCCGGCATCGGCCGTCTTGTAGTAGCCGGGATACTCGGCAAGGCAGGCGCTGTGGAACCGCTCGTCGGCGTTCCAGAAGGTCGGCAGGCAACCGGGCGGAAGCGGCAGGCGGATCGCGACATTGCCGAGGGTTCCCGCCTCCACCGTGTGGCCGGCATCGTCGAGGATGTCGATCGCATAGCCGGGCATCGGCTTGGTCGGCGAGCCGTATTTCACCGGCATCAGCCCGAGGCCGAGCGGGTTTCCGGCGATCGGCCAGCCCGTCTCGGTCTGCCACCAGTGATCGATCACCGGAACGCCAAGAAGCTGCTCGGCCCACCGGATCGTGTCCGGATCGGCGCGCTCGCCGGCGAGAAACAGCGCGCGAAGCGTCGAAAGGTCGTAATCCTTGCGGAAATCGCCGGCCGGATCCTCCTTGCGGATCGCCCGGATCGCCGTCGGAGCCGTCAGCAGTGCACGGACGTCATGCTGGCTGATGATCCGCCAGAAGGCGCCCGGATCCGGCGTTCCGACCGGCTTTCCCTCGTAAAGCACCGTGGTGCAGCCGGCGACCAGCGGGCCATAGACGATGTAGGAATGCCCGACGACCCAGCCGATGTCGGACGCCGCCCAGAACACCTCGCCGGGCGCCATTCCGAAGAAATGCCGCATAGTCCAGGCAAGCGCGACCAGATGCCCGCCCGTGTCGCGCACGACCCCCTTGGGCTTTCCCGTCGTCCCTGACGTATAGAGGATATAATGCGGATCGGTGGCAGCGACCGGTACGCAGTCGACCCGCCGACCTTTCGCTGCGGCGACGGCGGCGGCGAAATCGACGTCCCGCCCCTCGACCATCCCGGCTTCGAGCATCGGCCGCTGCAGCACCAGGCAATGGCGCGGCTGGTGCGTCGCCAGTTCCAGCGCATGCTCGACCAGCGGCTTGTAGGCGACGAGCCGTGACGGTTCGACGCCGCAACTGGCGCAGACGAGAAGCACCGCACCGCTGTCGTCGATGCGCGTGGCAAGCTCGTTCGCCGCGAAGCCGCCGAAGACGACGGAATGCACCGCGCCGATGCGCGCCGCCGCCAGCATGGCGAACAGCGCCTGCGGGATCATCGGCATGTAAAGAATGATGCGGTCGCCGCGCGTGACGCCGAGATCGAGAAAGACCGCCGCGACGGCCTCGACCTCTTCGAGGACCGCTTGGTAGCTCCAGTGCTCGACGGTGCCGGTAACCGGACTGTCGTAGAGGATCGCCGTACGCGCGCCATGGCCGGCGATCACATGGCGGTCGATGCAGTTGAAGCAGGCGTTCAGCGTGCCATCGGCGAACCAGCGGCCGTAAAGGCCCTGGGCGGGGTCCAGCGCCCGGCTCGGCGCCTCGATCCAGTCAATGCCCTCCGCCGCCGCCTTCCAGAACGCCTCCGGGGCCTCCGCCCATGCCTGATAGGTTGCCTGATAGGCGCTCATCGTGTTCCCTCCCGTCGCGCTCAGCCCTTCGACTGGAGCGGGACCATAGGCCATCGGCGGGATGGGAAAAACCTAGACGAAAGCGGTAACCGTGAACGAGGCTCCGCATTCGCGTGCGCTCCGCTCTTTCTCAGCTTCGCGGGCCGAAAATCGCCGAACCGACCCGCACGCTCGTGGCGCCGAAGGCGATCGCCGTCTCGAAGTCGCCGGACATGCCCATCGACAGCTTCGACAGGCCGCATTCGCCGGCGAGCCTGGCGAGAAGGGCGAAATGCGGACCGGGATTCTCGTCCACCGGCGGAATGCACATCAGCCCCTCGACCACGAGGCCGAGATCGTCGCGGCAGAAGGCGACGAAACGCGCCGCATCCCGCGGATCGATGCCGGCCTTCTGCGGTTCGAGCCCGGTGTTGACCTGGACATAGACGCGCAGCGTGCGGCCCTGCCGTTTCATCTCGTCCGCCAGCACCCGGGCGATCTTCTCGCGATCGACCGTCTCGATGACGTCGAACAGGGCCACGGCGTCGGCCGCCTTGTTCGACTGCAGCGGGCCGATCAGGTGCAACTCGAGATCGGGCGTCCCGGCCTTCAGCGCCGGCCATTTGGCCTGCGCCTCCTGCACCCGGTTCTCGCCGAACACGCGCTGGCCCGCGGCGATCACCGGGCGGATGTCGTCGGCGTCGTAGGTCTTCGAAACGGCGACCAGCCTCACCGCACCCTCCTCGCGACGCGCCGCCTTCGACGCCTCGCGAATCCGGCTTATGACCTCCCCCCAGCGTTGCTCGATCTCCATGGCCCACCTTCCGTTTCCGCGTTCCGTTGCCGGCAAGGCCTAGAGGAAGTCGCCCGCCTTGCCAAGCCGGGCGGAATCGGCACCGGAGCCGGCGAAAACTTGACCTGCCGCCGGTTTCATGGTGAAGGTCGGGCCAGGCATTCGAGCCCTTCAGGCTCCCGAAGACTCCGGATATTCATCGACATGGCTATTGAACGGTACAATCCCCGCGACGCCGAACCGCGCTGGCAGACGGTCTGGGACGAGAACAAGGTCTTCGAGACCGACACGGCCGATCCGCGCGAGACATACTACGTCCTGGAGATGTTCCCCTATCCGTCCGGCCGCATCCATATGGGCCATGTGCGCAACTATGCCATGGGCGACGTCGTCGCCCGCTACAAGCGTGCCCGCGGCTACAACGTGCTGCATCCAATGGGCTGGGACGCCTTCGGCATGCCGGCGGAGAATGCCGCGATGGAACGGGGCGTGCATCCGGCCGCCTGGACGTATCAGAACATCGATTCCATGAGGGCGCAGCTGAAGCTGATGGGCCTGTCGCTCGACTGGAGCCGGGAATTCGCCACCTGCGACGTGGAATACTACCAGCGCCAGCAACACCTCTTCCTCGATTTCCTCGAAAAGGGTCTGGTCTACCGCAAGCAGTCGAAGGTCAACTGGGATCCGGTCGACAACACCGTGCTCGCCAACGAGCAGGTGATCGACGGGCGCGGCTGGCGCTCGGGCGCGCTGGTCGAACAGCGCGAGCTGACCCAGTGGTTCTTCCGCATCACCGATTTCAGCCAGGACCTGCTCGACGCGCTCGACGACCTGCCGGAATGGCCGGAAAAGGTGCGGCTGATGCAGCGCAACTGGATCGGCCGCTCGGAAGGCCTGCTGCTGCGCTGGGACATCGCGCAAGATCCCTTCGCCGCGAACACGCCGGACATCACCGTCTACACCACCCGTCCGGACACGCTCTTCGGCGCGTCCTTCATCGCGATTGCCGCCGACCATCCACTGGCGCGCGCCGCGGCCGCCATGTCGCCGGAGATCGAGGCCTTCTGCGAGGAATGCCGCCGCGCCGGCACGTCGCTTGCCGCGCTCGAGACGGCGGAAAAGAAGGGCCTCGACACCGGCATCCGTGTCCGCCATCCCTTCGACGCGGCGTGGGAGCTGCCCGTCTACATCGCCAATTTCGTCCTGATGGATTATGGCACCGGGGCGATCTTCGGCTGCCCCGCCCATGACCAGCGCGACCTCGATTTCGCCCGCAAATACGGGCTGCCCGTCACGCCCGTCGTGCTGCCGCGCGATGCGGATGCTGCCACTTTCTCGATCGGCGACACCGCCAATGACGGCGACGGCGTGATGATCAACTCGCGCTTCCTCGACGGGATGTCGACCAGCGAGGCTTTCGAGGCGGTCGCGACCCGGCTCGCGGCGACCACGCTGCACGAGGCACCGCAGGCTGAACGCAAGGTCAATTTCCGCCTGCGCGACTGGGGCATTTCCCGCCAGCGCTACTGGGGTTGCCCGATCCCGGTCATCCATTGTGACGATTGCGGCACGGTGCCGGTGCCGAAGCGCGATCTTCCCGTGAAACTGCCCGACGACGTCACCTTCGACCGTCCCGGCAATCCGCTCGACCGCCATCCGACCTGGCGGCATGTCGCCTGTCCGCACTGCGGCAAGGCCGCGCGCCGTGAAACCGACACGATGGATACGTTCGTCGATTCCTCGTGGTATTTCGCCCGCTTCATGGCACCGCACCAGGATGCGCCGACCGACCCGGCGATTGCCGATCGCTGGCTGCCGGTCGACCAGTATATCGGCGGCATCGAGCACGCGATCCTGCATCTGCTCTATTCCCGCTTCTTCACGCGCGCCATGCGCGAGACCGGTCATCTCGGCCTGTCCGAACCGTTCCGCGGCCTTTTCACGCAGGGGATGGTCGTGCACGAGACCTACAGCCGCGGCGAGGGCGCCGGCCGTGAATGGCTCCTGCCCGCCTCGATCCGCATCGAGGAACAGGAGGGCAAGCGCAGGGCCTTCCTCCTCGACGGCGGCGACGAGGTCGCGATCGGCTCTATCGAGAAGATGTCGAAGTCGAAGAAGAACGTGGTCGATCCGGACGACATCATCGCCTCCTACGGCGCCGACACTGCCCGCTTCTTCGTCCTGTCGGATTCGCCGCCGGACCGCGACGTGATCTGGACCGAGGCCGGCGTCGTTGGTGCCCATCGCTTCGTCCAGCGGGTCTGGCGGCTGATCGGCGAAGCGGCACCGGCCCTGACCGACATCGCGCCCGTATCCGGCGCCGGCGGCGAGGCCCTGGCCATCTCCCAGGCCGCGCACAAGACGTTGAAGGCGATCGGTACCGACTATGACAAGCTCGCCTTCAACAAGGCTGTTGCCCGGCTCTACGACCTCGTCAACACGCTGGCCGCGCCGCTGGCCGACGTCGCGGCCGGAAAGTCCGAGGCTGCCACGGTTGCAGCCGCCCGGGAGGCCGTGGAGATCCTTATCGCGCTGATGGCGCCGATCATGCCGCATCTGGCGGAAGAGTGCTGGCGCGCGATTGGCGGAACGGGGCTCGTGGCCCGCATGCCATGGCCGACCTTCGATCCCGCCTTGGTCGCCGAGAACGAGATGCTGCTGCCGGTGCAGGTCAACGGCAAGAAGCGGGCGGAATTGACAATCGCCCGCGATGCCGATCAGATCGCCATCGAGGCTGCGGTGCTGGCGATCGACGCCGTGCAGGCCGCGCTCGGCGGAAAGACGCCGAAGAAGGTCATCGTCGTGCCCCAGAGGATCGTCAATGTCGTCGTCTAAGGTCATAAGGGCACCTGCACTGGCTCTGGCGGCGGTCGCGTTGCTGCTCGCCGGCTGCCAGGTTCGCCCCCTCTATGAAACCCCGGCACCCGTCGCCGGCCGTCTCGCTGCGATCGAGATCAGCGAGGCCGGAGACAGGGTGGAGCAGGCCGTGCGCAACGCCCTGATCTTCGCGCTTGCCGGCGGCGCCGGAGAGCCGGCGAACCCGGAATATCGCCTTGCGCTGACGGTCAGCACCCGCACGATGAACGTCCTCTACGACAGGAAAAGCGATCGCGCCGCGGCCGGGCGGATCACCGTCAAGGCGGATTTCAACCTGACCCGCGTCTCCGACGGTCGCACCGTCGTCTCCGGCAGCCGGTCCAGCGTCGCCCTGGTCGATTTCCCGGTCCAGGAATTCTCAAAGCTTCGTGCCATCCGCGACGGCGAGAACCGTGCGGCACGGGAGGTCGCGGAAATCATCCGTGCGGACGTCGCCTCGGCGCTGGCACGCTGACGGTCGGATGGTCGAGATCAAGTCTCACGACGTCGACGGCTATCTTCGCAAGGGCGAGGCTCCGAAACGGCTGAATCTCGTCTACGGACCGGACAGAGGCCTGGTGGCCGAACGGGCGGCGGACATCGCCCGGCGCACGGGCGTCGCGCTCGACGATCCGTTTTGCGTCGTGAAACTCGACGCCGCCGATCTGCAGGCCTCCCCCGGGCGGCTGATCGACGAGGCCCGGGCGATCGGCCTCTTCGGCGGGTCAAAGCTTGTCTGGATCCGGAATGCCATGAACGAGAAGGTGCTGGTCGACGGGCTGCAACAGCTCGCCGCAAAGCCTCCGGAAGACAGTTTCCTGTTGATCGAGGCCGGGGACCTGAAAAAGGGTTCCAGCCTGCGCAAGCTCGCCGAGCAGGCGACGAGCGCAGCCTCGATTCCGTGCTACGCGGATGACCGGCGGGCGCTCAATGCCCTGATCGATGGCGAACTGGGCGAGGCCGGCCTGTCGATCACGCCGGAGGCGCGGGCCCGGCTGATGGAGCTGATCGGTGGGGACCGCATGGCCTCACGCAACGAGGTGCGCAAGCTCGCTCTCTACTGTGACGGGCTTCAACAGGTGTCAGAGGAGGATGTGCTCGCGATCGTCGGCGATGCCGGCAGCACATCTGCCGACGACGCCATCGATGCCGTCCTTACCGGCAACCCCGACGCCCTGCATCAGGCAGTCGCGCGGATCACCCGGTCGAAGACACCGCTCTTTCTCGTGCTGAACGGCTGCCTCAGGCAATTCCAGCTGCTGCAACAGATGCGCGTCGAGATGGATGCACAGCAACAATCATCGGCAACCGTACTTTCGACGATCGGCCGGCATATCCACTTCCGCCGGAAGCCCTTGATCGAGACGGCGCTGCGCCGCTGGACGGCGGAAGCGTTGCAACGGGAAATAAGCCGGCTAAATTCAACCTTGCTCCAGTCACGCCTTCGCCCAGCCCTCGAAGAAAGCATCGTCATGCAGACATTGCTTTCCTTGACGCTTCAGTCGGCACGGCGCTGAGGCATTTTCGGCCCAAGCGGGATCGCTTCAACGTCCGATAATGCAGAAAAACAAGGCGGAGAAAGCATGTTCGGTGAACCGGTATCCACCGAATGTTCTTCAGGTGCTAACGCCGTTCCAGCAATCTGCAGATTTCCTCGAGCTGTTCGAGGGTCCTGTAGGCGATCCGCAGGTGTCCGCCCGACGCCTTGTGATTGACGGTCACCTCAAGTCCAAGGCTGTCCGACAAGGTGCGCTCCAGCGCCAACGTATCGGCATCCTTCGCCGGCCGCGGCCCCGCTGCTGCGCCACTGGGATCGCTTTGCGCCTTTATATCGTTCTGCGCGATCCGCTCGGCATCACGAACCGACATTCCTTTTGCAACAATGGACCGCGCAAGGCTGACCGGATCAGAGGTCGGGATCAGGGCACGCGCATGCCCTGCCGACAGTTCTCCGGAGGACAGCATATCACGGACGGGCTCGGGCAGCTTCAGCAACCTAAGGCTGTTTGCGACATGACTCCGGCTTTTCCCGATGATTTCACCGAGGTCATTCTGTGTATACCCATGTTCGGCGATCAGTTGTTCGTAACCCAGCGCTTCTTCGAGAGGGTTCAGGTCGGCCCGCTGAACATTCTCCACGATGGCGAGTTCCAGTGCCGTGCGGTCATCGACCTCCCGGAGGATGACGGGGATATCCGCCAGTCCGGCGAGCTGTGCCGCACGCCAGCGTCGTTCCCCTGCGATAATCTCATAGCGATCCGTTCCCACGGATCGCACAACGACCGGCTGTACAATTCCATGCTGCCGTATGGAACTCGCCAGATCCTGCAGGTCGTCTTCGTCAAAATAGCGACGAGGGTTGCGCGGATTCCGGCTGACGAATTCGATCGGAACCGTCCGGTCCGCAGTGACACGGGACGCAACCGTCTCCGCAACGGGCTGATCCATCTCACCGATCAATGCGGCCAGACCTCGCCCCAGGCGTCGCTTGGAATGATCATCATTCATGGTCGATACTCATTGGTCTCGGGATCGCCCGCATCCGTCATGCGGCCTTCCGCTGCCGCTCCCGCTGGATCACTTCCGACGCCAATTGAAGATAAGCCTGGCTTCCCGCACATTTCAGATCATACAGGATGGCTGGCTTACCATAGGACGGCGCCTCCGAAACGCGAACATTTCTTGGGATCAGGGTGTGGTAGACCTTTTCCCCGAGATGCGTCCGCACATCATTGACGACCTGCTGCGCCAGGTTGTTGCGCGAGTCGAACATCGTCAACACGATGCCCTGAATGTCAAGACCGGGATTCACGGTCCGCCGAATCTGGTCGACGGTCTCGAGCAACTGGCTCAAACCTTCAAGTGCAAAGAATTCGCATTGCAAGGGAACGAGGACGGAATGCGCCGCCGCCATTGCATTCATCGTCAGGAGATTAAACGAAGGCGGGCAGTCCACCAGAATATAACTGTAGCGCAAAGCATCGGCGCCCTGCAAAGCTTTCCTTAGACGAAAGACCCTGTCGGCATCCTTCGAGATTTCCATTTCGATACCAAGCAGGTCCATCGTCGATGGAACGATCGAGAGATTGGGGACGGCGGTCTCCTGAGCCGTATCCCTCACACCGTGCGACCCGATCATCAATTCATAGGACGACACCCGCCGGTCGCGACGCTGAATGCCGAGGCCGGTGCTGGCGTTGCCCTGCGGATCGAGATCGACGATCAGGACATTTTCGCCGATCGCCGCCAGTGCGGTCGCCAGGTTGATCGCTGTCGTCGTCTTGCCGACACCGCCTTTCTGATTGGCGATGGTAATGATGCGATTTCGAGAGGCAATCATGAGCGCTTATCCACGAACGGGTTGCCGGGAGACGTTGCTGATCTCGAGGATAACCGAGTCACTTTCGATCACGCTTCGATGTTCTAACAGATCGAAGTGGAAGCGGCCAATCGCTTTGTCGAGCTCTGACGGATAATCCCTGCCTTTGTGAAAGAAACCGCGGCAGCGCGGTGACCGTTGAAACAACGGAAGGCTAAGCTCAAGCAACGTTGCAAGATCCGCGAGCGCTCTCGCCGATATCGCATTGGGGACAGGCAGGTCGAGCACAGCACTCTCAATCCGATGGGCATGAACCGTCGCGCGGGCGCCGGTTTCGGCGATCGCAGAGCGCAGGAACGCGGCTTTCTTATTGTTGCTCTCGACAAGATGAACATGCCCGTCGCCCATTTCGGTCAGAAAAATCGCCGTGATGATGCCGGGAAAGCCTCCGCCGCTTCCGAGGTCGACCCAGGTCTGGGGCTCAGGAGACAATTGGAAAATCTGCGCGCTGTCTGCGACATGGCGTTGCCACAGAGATGCTTTTGTCGAGGGCGCGATGAGATTTATCTTTGCAGACCATCGTTCGAAGAGCGATACGAAAATTGACAGCCGTTCCGCCGTTTCACGTGAAACACGCACTCCGTTTATTTCCTGAGCAGGACTCGGCATCAGTGCGCGTGCCCGGCATGCGGCCTTCCATGCAATGCATTTGCACGCTGGAGAATTCCCGTCAGTAACATCACTGCCGCAGGGGTCATGCCATCGATGCGCATGGCCTGCGCCATATTTCGCGGGCGGGCACGCCCGAGTTTTTGCTGCAGTTCGATCGAGAGACCGGGAATGCCACCAAAAGAGAAATCCATCGGAATTTCAATCCCCTCATCCGCCGAGAGACTACGAATGTCAGCTTTCTGCCGATCCAGATAGACGGAGTACTTAGCCTCGATCTCAATCGCCTCCGCCGTCCTCGACGATACTTCGGTCAGCAGAGAAGGCCAGATCTGTTGCAGTTGCGCCAGCGCGATCTCGTGATGTGACAGAAGATCATAGGCGGATCGTCGAACGCCATCCTGATTCAACTGAAGCCCGTGGCGACCGGCTTCTGTGGGTGTGATATCAACACCCTTCAGTGCAACTCTCGCTGTATCAAGCTCCGTCTGCCATTGCATGAATCGCTCTCGCCGTGCAGGTCCAACGCAACCGAGCCGAATTCCCAGAGGGGTCAGTCTCAAATCCGCATTGTCGGCGCGGAGCGTCAGCCGATATTCCGCGCGCGAGGTAAACATGCGATAGGGTTCTTCAATGCCGCGACTGGTCAGATCGTCGATCATGACGCCGAGATAGCTCTGACTGCGGCTAAAGGTGATCGGCGCATCGCCCGCCGCCCGCCGCGCGGCATTCAGCCCCGCAACAAGCCCTTGCGCCGCCGCCTCCTCATATCCCGTCGTACCATTGATCTGGCCGGCAAGGAACAGGCGGGGAACGCGAAGAACTTCGAGTGTTTGCGACAATTGCCTTGGGTCGACACAGTCATATTCTATCGCATACCCGGTTTGCAGGATTTTCACCCGTTCAAGACCGGTGATCGACCGAATAAACGTCTCCTGGACATCGGCGGGAAGAGAACTCGAGATGCCGTTGGGATAGACGGTATGGTCATCAAGACCTTCCGGTTCAAGGAAGATCTGATGACCATCTCGTTCGCCGAAACGGACGATCTTGTCCTCAATCGAGGGGCAATAGCGCGGTCCAACCCCTTCGATCTGACCGGAATACATGGCGGACAGATGCACATTGTCTGCAATGATCTTATGCGTTCGCTCATTCGTTCGGGTCACACCGCAATCGATCTGCGGATTCACGATCCGATCCGTCATGAAAGAGAAGGGTACAGGGTCTTCGTCCGCCGCTTGGCTGCCTATAGCGCCCCAGTTGATTGTTCTTCCATCAAGGCGCGCTGGCGTCCCTGTCTTCAATCGACCGAGACGAAGCTGAAAGCGGGAAAATGTCGCCGACAGCCCGAGCGACGGCTTCTCACCCACGCGCCCCGCCGGAATTTTCTGCTGGCCGATATGGATCAGCCCACGCAGAAATGTCCCGGTTGTGATGACCACGGCACCCGCGCGTAGGATCCGGCCATCTTGAAGAACGACACCCGTGACCTCGCCCTCATGTTGCTCAAGGTCAAACGCATCACCCTCCACGATGTCCAGCGTGTCGATCTCCGCCAGTTCCGCCTGCATCGCTTCACGATAAAGCTTGCGATCCGCCTGTGTTCGCGGTCCACGTACGGCCGGTCCCTTCTTGCGGTTCAGAAGGCGAAACTGGATCCCGGCGCGGTCCGCCACGCGCCCCATCAGACCATCCAGGGCATCGATCTCACGGACAAGGTGACCTTTGCCCAGGCCTCCGATCGCGGGATTGCAGGACATGACGCCGATGGACTCACGTTTGTGCGTGATCAATGCAGTTCGCGCGCCCAAGCGGCAAGCAGCACTTGCGGCTTCACACCCGGCGTGGCCGCCGCCGACGACGATGACATCATAGAGCACGATCTACCTCACTATACGACCCGGAAGGTGGTCGCGAATCGTTTCACGTGAAACCTTCATCGGGACTCGGCTGCGTTGTACAGCGCTACTTGCCGATACAGAACTCCGAGAATATCACATCAAGCAGATTTTCGACATCCACCCTGCCAGTGATACGCCCGAGGCTGTCTCCGGCTTGGCGAAGCTCCTCCGCTGCAATATCCAGGCCACGGTTGCGATGCGCGAGTGACGCGCGCACCGACGCCACGGTCTCCTTCAGACGATCATGATGCCGCCTTCGACCGGGCAGGGCGAGTCCACCCGTGGCCGGCAATTTCGGAAGATGTGCTTCAATAACGCCCACCAGTTCCGTCAATCCCCGTCCCGTGACGGCCGACACACCGAAACTTCCGGGTTCTTCCGCCGCTGTAGATATGTCGACTTTCGTGCGAACCCAGATCACCGGGACCAAGCATTCACTCGTGTCGATAAAGTCGGATGGCTCTTCGGAAAGCGAAAGAACCAGATGGGCTTTCGCCAGCGCCGCCTTGGCCCGTTTGATGCCTTCCTGCTCGACAATATCGGATGTCTCCTGAACGCCTGCCGTATCCGTGAGGCGGACGAGAAAGCCGGCAATGTTCAGTTCGACCTCGATCGTGTCCCGAGTCGTCCCGGCAATAGGCGTAACGATCGCCACGTCTCGACCCGCTAGGGCATTGAGGAGACTCGACTTGCCGGCATTCGGCTTACCGACAAGCACGACGTCAAAGCCGTCGCGGATAATCGCACTGATCTGCTGTCCGTCGATGTGACGCTCGATGTCCGACACCAGGTCCGACATATCCCGCCAGATCGTCTCGGCAATCGATCCGGGAACGTCGTCCTCGTCGGCAAAGTCGAGCTCTGCCTCGATCATCGCACGCGCGCGGGTCAGTCGATCGGCCCATGCCTGATAAAGATCAGACGTCTTGCCCGAATGCTGTTCCAGCGCAAGGCGTCGTTGAACTTCTGTTTCCGCAGCGATCAGATCGGCAAGTCCTTCGACCTCCACGAGGTCCATCTTTCCGAGCAAGAAGGCCCGCCGCGAAAATTCGCCTGGTTCCGCAAGCCTTAGACCGGGTATCGCGGCAAGTTCATTGACCAGTTTCTCGACGACAGCCCGACCGCCGTGAAGGTGCACTTCTGCGACGTCTTCACCCGTAAACGAAGTCGGAGCGGGAAAGAAAAGAACCAGACCCCTGTCAATCGTCGAGCCATCGCGACTCCGGAGCCTGCGCAGGGTCGCCTTTCGTGGCGACGGCACACCCGCCGCCACATTTTCAAGCACCGCCCGGGTCGCCGGTCCACTCACGCGAATGATGGCCACACCGGATGGCAGGGCGCCGCTCGACAGCGCATAGATCGTATCGTCCAGGGCCATCCGCCCCATGGCTCCCTGTGGTTCAATCGCGAACGTTGTCCAGACTCGGCCTCCAAGACGGGGACCGACGATAGAGAATCCGGCTAATGAAACCGATCGTGGATTACGTATTCATCGAGTCGAAGAAATCGCCATTGGTCTTGGTCTGTTTCAGCTTGTCGATGAGGAATTCGATCGCATCCGTCGTTCCCATCGGCGAAAGAATCCGGCGAAGAACGAAAATCTTCTGCAGGTCCTGACGCGGCACCAGCAGGTCTTCCTTGCGCGTGCCGGATTTCAGAATGTCCATCGCAGGGAAGATTCTCTTGTCTGCCACCTTGCGGTCGAGCACGATTTCGGAGTTGCCGGTTCCCTTGAACTCTTCGAAAATCACTTCATCCATGCGGCTGCCCGTGTCGATCAGGGCGGTGGCGATGATCGTCAGCGAGCCGCCCTCCTCGATGTTGCGAGCGGCGCCGAAGAACCGCTTCGGCCGCTGCAGGGCATTGGCGTCGACACCGCCGGTCAGGACCTTGCCGGACGAAGGCACCACGGTATTGTAGGCCCGGCCGAGGCGCGTGATCGAGTCGAGCAGGATGACGACGTCGCGTCCATGTTCCACGAGACGCTTCGCCTTCTCGATCACCATCTCGGCGACCTGGACATGGCGCGTCGCCGGCTCGTCGAAGGTCGAGGAGATGACCTCGCCCTTGACGGAGCGCTGCATGTCGGTGACTTCTTCCGGCCGCTCGTCGATCAGCAGCACGATCAGATAGCATTCCGGATGGTTTGCCGTGATCGAATGCGCGATGTTCTGCAGAAGCACCGTCTTGCCGGTGCGTGGCGGCGCGACGATCAGGCCGCGCTGCCCCTTGCCGAGCGGCGCCACCAGATCGATGACGCGGGGCGACAGGTCCTTCGAGGTCGGCACTTCGAGTTCCATCTTGAAGCGCTCGTTCGGGTAGAGCGGCGTCAGATTGTCGAAATGGACCTTATGGCGGATTTTTTCCGGATCGTCGAAATTGATCGTGTTGACCTTGAGCAGCGCGAAATAGCGCTCGCCTTCTTTCGGGCCCCGGATCGGCCCCTCGACGGTATCGCCGGTCTTCAACGAGAAGCGGCGGATCTGCGAGGGTGAGATGTAGATATCGTCGGGGCCGGGCAGGTAGTTCGCATTCGCCGAACGAAGGAAGCCGAAGCCGTCCTGCAGCAGTTCCACCACGCCCTCGCCGATGATCTCGACGTCCTGGCTCGCCAGCATCTTCAGGATCGCGAACATCAGCTCCTGCTTGCGCATGACGCTTGCATTCTCGACCTCGAGCGATTCGGCAAATGCCAGGAGATCGGTCGGAGTTTTGTTCTTCAAATCTTGAAGCTTCATTTCAGCCATGAATGATACCGTGCAGACTGGTATGGGAAGGACAGGCGTGTATTCAGGGAATGCGCCCCGATAGAGACATCGGGTCAGGCGCGGACACAGGCCACGAGAGAGGGGTTCGCGGAAAATAGCGATTCCCCGGATCGGCCGCAAGGGGGTCGCGGAAAATAGCCGCGGGAGGCGTCTGTCAGAAGGGCTTCACCACGGCCATGATGACGATGACGATCATCAGCAGCGTCGGCACTTCATTCATCAGCCGCCAGTGGCGCGGCGCGTGCCGCCGCTCGTCGCGGCTGAAGGACGCGACCGCCGAGGCGAAATACAAGTGTGTGACACTGAGCGCGAGCACCGCGAGAAGCTTGAGATGCAGCCATCCGCCCTGAAAGCCATAGACCGAGGCGGCCAGATAGAGGCCGATCGCCCAGGAGATCACCAGTGCCGGCCACATGATCACCGTCATCAGTCGCCGTTCCATGACCTTGAACGTTTCCGATTGCCGTGAACCCGGTTCCGCGTCGCAATGGTAGATGAACAACCTCGGGAGGTAGAGGAGGCCGGCCATCCAGGAGATCACCGCGATGATGTGCAGGGCCTTGGCCCAGAGATAGAGATCTGCCGGATCGGTGTGGAGCAGGACGGCAATCGCCAGGACGAAGACGACGATGGCCGTCGCTGCGCGCAACCGCGCCCTCCGGCCGGCGGATGCCCCCGCCTGCCGCTCCTCCGTCATGCGTTTCGCCCGCCGCGGACGCGCTCCACGAGGCGCGTCACATGCGCAGGGTCTGCCTGGGGCGTGATTCCATGGCCGAGATTGAAGATCAGCGGTCCCGAACCCAGCGCTTCCAGGATGCGGTCCACGCCCTCGTCCAGCGCCTGTCCGCCGGCAACCACGCGCATCGGATCAAGATTGCCCTGGACTGCGCCCTCCTCCTGCAGTTCCCGGGCGAAGTCGAGAGGAACGGTCCAGTCGAGGCCGACGACATCCGCGCGGGTCAGCCGGCGATAGTCCTTCAGCAGCAGGCCGGCGCCCTTGGCGAAGGCGATGATCTTCGCCTGCGGGCGTCGCGCCCGGACCGACGCGATCATCCGGCGGACCGGTTCGATCGCGAAGGCTGAAAATTCCTCGGGGCCGAGGACGCCGGCCCACGAATCGAAGATCTGCACCGCATCCGCCCCGGCATCGATCTGGGCAACCAGATAGTCGGCGGAGATATCGGCGAGAAGCGCGAGCAGCCGGGCGAACGCCTCCGGCTCGCGATAGGCGAAAAGGCGGGCCGGCGCCTGGTCCGGTGTCCCCTGGCCAGCGATCATATAGGTCGCGACCGTCCAGGGGGCGCCGCAGAAGCCGAGCAGCGCCGTCTCCGGCGGCAGGGCGCTGCGGATCCGGGCGACCGTCTCGAGGACCGGGGCGAGATGCGCCATGACACCCTCCGGATCCAGCGCCGCGATCCCCGCCACATCGATCGGATCGAGGCGCGGCCCGTGGCCTTCCTCGAAGCGGACATGGCGCGACAAGGCATCCGGGATCACCAGGATGTCGGAAAAGAGGATCGCCGCGTCGAAACCATAGCGGCGGATCGGCTGCAGCGTCACCTCCGTCGCCAGCGCCGGATTGTAGCAGAGGTCGAGAAAGCTCCCGGCCTCGGCCCGCGTCGCACGGTATTCGGGAAGGTAGCGTCCGGCCTGCCGCATCAGCCAGACCGGAGGGGGGCTCAGGGTCTTGCCGTCCATCACGTCAAGGAGGCGTCGTCTCGCTGCGAGGCTCACGGTGGTTCCAGTCTTAAAAAAGAAATCCGATCTCAGAAGATTTCTATTTCTTAGAGTCGGTGTCTATCAAGGATTAAACGAAATCCGCCGCCTGTCCACGTCGCGCGCGCAATCCGGACGCAGGCTGTGAACAAAGCCCTGTTCTGATCGTCGAAAAACGGTGATGAGAAAGAAACATCTGTCGAAACAAGGCTTTCGATGGTAGGGAGATGCGGGGGAGCCTGTGGATGGGAAGGGGATATCGGCGATGCGGCATGTCGCGCCATGAGTCTTCTCCACAGGCGCGCCGGGACACTGTTCCGTCGCAGTGGCGCTGTGGATGAACGCTCGGTTTTCCCGCAGCGAAGGCATCGGCCGCACCTTCACCCCTGTTCATCCCGCCTTGTCCACATGCCGAGGAGATTATCGTGGAGAGTTCGAAAAACTACTTTCACCTTCACCTGATCTCCGATTCGACCGGAGAGACGCTGATCGCCGCCGGCCGCGCGGCGGCGGCGCAGTTCCAATCCTACCAGGCGCTCGAGCATGTCTATCCGCTGATCCGCAATCGCAAGCAGGTCGGCCAGGTGCTGGAGGCGATCGACGCCAAGCCCGGCATCGTGCTCTACACCATCGTCGAGCGGGAGCTCGCGAGCCTGATCGACCAGCGCTGCAGGGAGATGGGCGTGCCCTCCGTCTCGGTGCTCGATCCGGTGATCGACCTGTTCCAGACCTATCTCGGCTCGCCGTCGCGTCGTCGTTCCGGTGCGCAGCATGTCATGGACGCCGACTATTTTGCCCGCATCGACGCACTGAACTTCACCATGGACCACGACGACGGCCAGATGCCGGCCGATTTCGACGATGCCGACGTCGTCCTGCTCGGCATCAGCCGGACATCGAAGACGCCAACCAGCATCTACCTCGCCAATCGCGGCATCCGCACGGCGAACATTCCGATCATCGCCGGCGTGCCGCTGCCGGAGCGGCTGATGCAGGCAACCAAGCCGCTCGTCGTCTGCCTGATCGCCACGGTCGACCGCATCTCGCAGGTGCGCCAGCATCGCATCCTCGGCACGGCGAAAGGGTTTCACGGCGACGACTATATCGACCGGGCGGTTATCGCCGAAGAGCTGAAATATGCCCGGGCGCTGTGCGCCCGCAACGGCTGGCCGATCATCGACGTGACGCGGCGCTCGATCGAGGAAACCGCGGCCGCGATCGTTGCGCTGCGGCCGAGGCTGCGCTAAGGCGGGTCACCTCCCTTACGAGCCGGAGCCACCGATGTCCTCCCTTGTTCTCGCCTCGACCAGTCCGTTTCGACGCGCCCTTCTGACACAGGCAGGCCTCGTCTTCGAGACTGCCGCCGCGACGATCGATGAACGGGCGATCGGTGCGCCTCTGGAAGAAAGCGCTATGCCGCCGGACGGGATCGCCCAGCGTCTCGCGGATGAAAAGGCCCTGGATGTCAGCCGCCGCTCACCGGGCGCGCTTGTCATCGGCGCCGACCAGACGCTCTCGGTCGGATCGGATATCCTGCACAAGCCCGACGGCCGCGAAGGCGCGCTCCGGACCCTTCGACGCCTGTCGGGGCAAACCCATCGGCTGAACAGCGCGGTCGCGCTGGCGCAGGACGGGGCCGTGCTGTGGCGCCACGTGTCCCTTGCCGACCTGACGATGCGGCCGCTGGGCGAGGATTTCATCGCCCGCTACCTCGACAGGGTGGGCCCGCGGGTCTTCGCAAGTGTCGGCGCCTACCAGCTCGAGGCGGAGGGCGTGCAGCTCTTCGAGCGGATCGAGGGCGACTATTTCACCATCATCGGCTTGCCGATGCTGCCCTTGCTGGCGAAATTGCGGGAGCTTCGCGTCATCGATGCATGATTCACGTGAAACAATCATTAACCATGCCTTCGTTGCCGGCTATCCGATCCGTCACTCCCGGTCGCCGTTGATCCATGGCCACTGGCTGAAGACCTTCGGTCTTCCCGGCAGCTACCGGGCGATCGAGGTGGCACCGGCAGAGTTTCCCGGGTTTCTCCAGGGCCTTGCGGCGGGCGAACGCGGCCTCGTCGGCGGCAATGTCACGATCCCGCACAAGGAGACCGCCTTCGCCCTCGCCGAACGGCCGGACGACATCGCCCGCGAGCTCGGCGCCGCCAACACGCTCTGGCGCGAGGAGGGAAGGCTGCATGCGACCAATACCGACGGCCATGGCTTCGTCGCCAATCTCGATGAACGCGCGCCCGGCTGGGACAGGGCGACGTCCGCCGTGGTCCTCGGCGCCGGCGGAGCGAGCCGGGCGGTCATCCAGGCCATCCGCGACCGCGGCATCCGCGACATCCGCGTGGTCAACCGCACGGTGGCGCGCGCGCGCGAACTGGCGGACCGCTTCGGCGCGGCGGTCAGCGCTCATCCCGTGGCGGCGCTGCCGGAGCTGCTGCACGGGGCCGGATTTTTCGTCAACACCACCTCGCTCGGCATGGACGGAGACGCGGCGCCGGTGCTCGATTTCCGCGACATGGCACCCGATGCCGTGGTGACGGACATCGTCTACGTGCCGCTGATGACGCCCTTCCTGCAGCAGGCGCAGTCCCAGGGGCTGCGCACCGCCGATGGTCTCGGCATGCTGCTGCATCAGGCAGCACCCGGCTTCGAGCGCTGGTTCGGCCGCCGCCCCGTGATCGACGAGACGCTGCGGGCCCTGATCGTCGACGACATGACCCGCCACGCATGATCGTGCTCGGCCTCACCGGATCGATCGGCACGGGAAAGACGACGACTGCCGCCCTCTTTGCCGAGCGCGGCGTGCCCGTACACGATGCGGACCAGGCGGTGCATGCCCTCTATGCCGGTGCGGCCGTTCAGCCTGTGGAAGCGGCGTTTCCCGGCGTCGTCTGCGACGGCGTCGTCGACCGTGCGCTGCTCTCACGACGGCTTGCCGCCGAGCCGCATCGCTTCGCCGAACTGGAACGGATGATCCATCCGCTGGTCCGCGCGCGGGAGACGGCGTTTCTTGACGCCCATCGCGCCGCCGGGGCGCCGCTGGTGCTCCTCGACATACCGCTCCTCTTCGAGACGGGGGCAGAGGCGCGCGTCGACCGCGTCGTCGTCGTCACCTGCGATCCCGCGATCCAGCGGCAGCGCGTTCTCGCGCGACCGGGGATGACGGCGGAGAAATTCGCCCTCGTGCTCGGCCGGCAGATGGCCGACCGCGACAAGTGCGCCCGCGCCGACTATATCATCGACACGGGTCGGGGAATGGATGCGGCGCGCGCCCGGGTCGATGCGATCCTGCGCGACCTTGACAGCGAGGGAGACTGAGCATGCGCGAGATCATCTTCGACACGGAAACCACCGGCCTCGATGCACGCGAGGACCGGATCATCGAAATCGGCGGCGTCGAGCTCGACCGGCAGTTCCCGACCGGCCGCACGTTTCACGTCTACATCAACCCGGCCGACCGCAAGGTGCATCCGGACGCCCTGGCGATCCACGGGATCACCGACGAGTTCCTCAAAGACAAGCCGGTCTTCGCCGACATCGTCGAGGCGATGCTCGCCTTCTTCGGAGATGCCCGCTGGGTGGCGCACAACGCCACCTTCGACATGGGGTTCATCAATGCGGAACTGCAGCGCCTCGGCCGGCCGCCGGTCGCCCCGGACCGGGTGACCGACACGCTGGCGCTGGCCCGGCGCAAGCATCCGATGGGACCGAACTCGCTCGACGCGCTCTGCCGGCGCTACGGCATCGACAATTCGCACCGGACCCGGCACGGCGCGCTGCTCGACTGCGAGCTTCTCGCCGAAGTCTATATCGAGATGCTCGGCGGGCGGCAGGCAGCACTCGGCCTGACGGCGCGTCAGGATCGCGACGCGCGCGCGGAGGCCGAGAGCGACGGGCCGGTATCGCTCGCCCGTCCGGAACCGCTTCCCGCGCGGCTGGATACGGCCCAGATCGAGGCGCATCACGCGCTCCTCAAGCGGATCGGCGACAAGGCGATCTGGCGGCGCTACACCGATGTCTGAACGCGGCGCATGAAAAACCCCCGGCATCGCGTGACACCGGGGGTTCGTGTCGTCGAGATCCGACAATCCGCCGCGATCAGTTGGTCACATTCGTATTGGCGACCTGCGCGCGAACCTTTTCCTCGGCCATGCGCTGCGTGAACATCTGGGCGAAGTCGATCGGATCGATCAGCAGCGGCGGGAAGCCGCCATTGCGCGTGGCGTCCGAAACGATCTGGCGGGCGAAGGGGAAGAGCAGGCGCGGGCACTCGATGAAGAGCAGCGGCAGCATATGCTCCTGCGGGAAACCGGTGACGCGGAAGACGCCGCCATAGGCGAGCTCGACGTTGAAGAGAACCTTGTCGCCTTCCTTCGCCTCGGCCGTCAGCGACAGGACCACGTCGAACTCGGTCTCCGACAGCGGATTGGCGTTGACGTTGACGTTGATGCCGATGGCCGGCGCCCGCTCGCGCGCCTGCAGCGACCGGGGAGCGCCCGGATTCTCGAAGGAGAAATCCTTGGTATACTGCGCGAGAATGTTGAGGGACGGGCTTTCGGCCGTGGTGCCGTTCGGCGACGTGGCGGTATCGGTGCTCATGAGGTTTCCTCGCCCTTGAGAAGTCTGGTCTGTAATGAGGGTGAGGTGACCTAGCACTTCGCCGGAACCCTTACAACCCTGGCGCCTCAGCCCTTCGGGTCGCCCGGCGGCAGGTCGCGCGGCGCGCCATGGGAGAATTCGCCGGCGTCGAGATCGATGACGCGCGGGTCGTGCGCATCGGGGCGGCCGGTGCTCCGGCTGGTCGACCAGGAGAAGCCGGCCCGCCCGCCGGTGGCGGTTGCGCTCAGGGCCATGCGCTTCCAGATCGCGTCGCGCACGGCCGGCAGGAAGAGGACGAGGCCGGCAATGTCGCTGATGAAGCCGGGGATGATCAGAAGCACCGCGGCGACGGCGAGAAGCGCGCCGTGCACGAGTTCGCGGCCCGGGTCGCCGCCGGAGGCCGCCTTGCTGCGCAGGCGATTGATCAGGCCGAAACCCTGGTGGCGCAGCAGCGCCACGCCGACGAAGACGCCGGCAACGACGAGGCAGAGCGTCGGCAGGAGCCCGATCGCCTTACCGACGACGATAAAGCCGGCGATCTCGGCGAGCGGCAGCGCCAGGACAACGAGAGGGAGGAGCCCGCGCATCATCGCGTCCGGCCCGCCCCGATGATCCTGCCCGTCCCGCCTGCCGCCACGCGCGCCCCCGTCCGATATCGCATTTGAATGATCTTTCCTTGCAGACTATATGGGGTGGAGAAAATAGAATGAACAGCGGTAGCGGATCGACATGGGCTCATTTGATTTCATCACATTGTTTTTTCTCGTGGCCGCTGTCATCATCTTTCTGCAGTTGCGCAGCGTTCTCGGCCGGCGCACCGGGCGCGAGCGGCCACCCTTCGACCCTTTTTCCCCGCGCGATGCCGCCGAGCGGCCCGAGGCGCAGGATAACGGGAAAGTGATCCAGCTGCCGCGGCGCGATGGCAATGGCGAGGAAACCGACACCCGCTATCAGCGCGTCGACAGCTTCGCCCCCGCCGGCACGCCGCTGAATGCCAGCCTGCGCCAGATCGTCGACGCGGATCCGACCTTTGATCCGAAGGAATTCGTCAACGGTGCCCGCATCGCCTACGAGATGATCGTGCTCGCCTTCGCCGATGGCGACCGCAAGACGCTGAAGGGCCTCTTGTCGCGCGAGGTCTATGACGGGTTCGAGGCGGCGATCGCCGAACGCGAGTCGCGCGGCGAGGTGATGAAGTCCACCTTTGTCGGCATCGAGAAGGCCGACATCACCCATGCCGAGATGCGCAAGACCGAGGCGAGCCTGACGCTGCGCATCGTCAGCCAGCTGATCTCGGCGACCTACGACAAGGCGGGAACGCTGATCGAGGGCGATGCGGAGGCGGTGGCCGAGGTCAACGACCTCTGGACCTTCTCGCGCGACCTGCGCTCGCGCGATCCGAACTGGAAGCTGATCGCCACCGAATCCGAAACCTGACGCGTGCCATGGCGCCGGCCTTCGCCCTCCAGCCTGTCCGCTTCGACGACCTGCCCGGCTGGGCGGAGGATGACCCGCGCCCCGTCATCCGCGCGATGCGGCGCTGCCATGCCCATGTCACCGGCGTGAAACCCTATCGGACCGGTGCGCTGGGCGTGACCAGCGCCGAACTGCTGCCTGCGCTCGATGCCGCGCGATCCTTCGATCTCGATGCGTCGGCGGAGGTCGCCCGGCGGTTCTTCGAGGCGGCGTTCGTGCCGTTCCGGGTGACCCTGCCCGACGGGAAGACCGGGTTCGTCACCGCTTTCTACGAGCCGGAGGTTCCGGTTGCCGGGCGGCCGGACGATGAGTTCCGCTATGCTTTCTACCGGCGTCCCGCCGATCTCGTCGATGTCGAGGGGCAGGACCGTCCTCCCGGTCTCGATCCCGCCTTCGCCTTCGCCCGCCGGGTCGGAGACAGTCTGACCGCCTATCCCGACCGGCGCGCGATCGACGAGGGGTTTCTGGAGGGACGCGGTCTCGAGATCGCCTGGGCGCGGTCGAAGGTCGATGTTTTCTTCGCCCATGTGCAGGGCGCGGCGCGGCTCGTCTTTCCCGACGGAACGATACGGCGGGTGACCTATGCGGCAAAGACCGGCCACCCCTTTTCCGCGATCGGCCGGCTGCTGATCGACGAGGGCAGGATCGATCCGGAGACCGTGTCTATGGCGACGATCCGCGCCTATCTCGCCGATCACCCGGGTGATGTCGACCGCGTCCTCTGGCACAATCGCTCCTACATTTTCTTCCGCGAGGCAGAGGTCGACGATGCCGGCCTCGGGCCGGTCGCAGCGGCAAAGGTGGCGCTGGAGCCCGGCCGGTCGCTCGCGGTCGATCGCCTGATCCACACGTTCGGCACGCCCTTCTTCGTCCGCAGCGACACGCTCACCCACATGGACGGAGGCCGGCCGTTCCGGCGGCTGATGCTGGCGCTCGACACCGGGTCCGCGATCGTCGGCCCGGCGCGCGGCGATATCTTCACCGGTTCCGGCGACGCGGCCGGCCGGCTTGCGGGCGGTGTGCGAAACGCGGCCGACGTCGTCGTCCTGATCCCGCGGGCGGCGGCGGAGCGGTATGGCGGCCATGGCACGCAGTAAGACGCTTTCCGACGAGGACCGCATCCTCTGGGGGCGGGTGATGCGCCATACCAAGCCGCTGAAGGGGCGGGCTGTCGACGCGGAGGTGCCGTCCACGACGGTGGAGAAGGCCGCCGTCGAGCCTGCGGCTCCGGCCCAGCCTGCATCCTCCCTCAAGGCGGAGGCCGGCCGTCCCGCCGAGGGCAGCGGCCGCGCGGCGCCGGTGCACCATCCGCTGGAGCGGCCGGTGAAGCGCAAGATCGCCAAGGGCCGCCTGGAGCTGGAGGCGCGCCTCGACCTGCACGGCATGTTCCAGGGCGAGGCGCATTTTCTCCTCCTCGATTTCATCCGCCGCGCCCATGGACGGGGCTTGCGCCATGTCCTCGTCATCACCGGCAAAGGAACCTCCTTCGGCAGCGATGGGGCCTTGAAGCGGGCAGTGCCGCTCTGGTTCTCCCTGCCGGAGTTCCGCCACATGATCTCGTCCTACGAACCGGCGGCGCGCAATCATGGCGGCGAGGGCGCGCTCTATGTCCGCCTTGCCCGCCGTCCCGGGAGCGTGCCGTGATCACGCCCTTCGGCGCGGCGGTGCAGGAACTCCGGCGCCGCAAGGGCGTCTCGCAGAAGGAGATGGCCGAGGCGATCGGCGTCTCGGCCGCCTATCTCTCCGCGCTCGAGCATGGCCGGCGCGGCGCACCGAGTTTCGAGTTCCTGCAGCGCGTCGCCGGCTTCTTCAACGTCATCTGGGACGAGGCCGACGACCTCTTCCGCCTGGCGCGCCTGTCCGACCCGCGCGTGGTCATCGATGCGGCCGGCCTTTCCGCCGCCCATCTTGCCTTCCTGAACCGGCTGAAGGCCGAGTTTCGCGAGATTCCCGCCTCCGTCATCGCCGAGATGGAGGAGGTTTTGGAGAAACGCCGATTTCCTGATAAGGAGGAGCGATGATCCACCGGAAAACGGCTGTCGCGCGCTTCCGCGGCATTCCGAACCGGGGCCCTCTTGCCTATAGTCGCCGGGGACCTCCGGCGATGATTCGGCATCCGTTCGGGTCCCCTTGAACCTCTGGAAAGACAGTAGACCGTATGACGGATATTCCCTCCCAGGAACCGGCCGCCGAGGCCGAATATGGCGCCGATTCGATCAAGGTCCTGAAGGGCCTCGATGCCGTGCGCAAGCGGCCGGGCATGTATATCGGCGATACGGACGACGGCTCGGGCCTGCACCACATGGTCTACGAGGTCGTCGACAATGCGATCGACGAGGCGCTGGCCGGCCATGCCGACATCGTCACCGTGACGCTCAATGCCGACGGCTCCGTCACCGTCACCGACAATGGCCGCGGCATCCCGACCGACATTCACCGCGAGGAGGGCGTTTCCGCCGCCGAGGTGATCATGACGCAGCTCCATGCCGGGGGAAAGTTCGACCAGAATTCCTACAAGGTCTCCGGCGGCCTGCACGGCGTCGGCGTCTCGGTCGTCAATGCCCTGTCGGTGACGCTGAAGCTGAAGATCCGCCGGGCCGGCCGCATCCACGAGATGAGCTTCACCCACGGCGTCCCCGACGGGCCGCTCGCGGTCACCGGCGAGTCCGGCGGGGCGACCGGCACCGAGGTGACCTTCCTGCCGAGCGGCGACACCTTCAGCCGGACCGAATTCGACTTCAATACGCTGGAACACCGGCTGCGCGAGCTCGCCTTCCTCAATTCGGGCGTGCGCATCCTCCTGACCGACCGGCGCCATACCGACGTGAAGCAGACCGAGATGCTCTATGACGGCGGTCTCGACGCCTTCGTCGCCTATCTCGACCGGGCAAAGAAACCTCTGGTTCCCAAGCCCGTCTCGATCCGCGGCGAACGCGACGGCATCACCGTCGAAGTGTCGATGTGGTGGAACGACAGCTACCACGAGAACGTGCTCTGCTTCACCAACAACATCCCGCAGCGCGACGGCGGCACCCATATGGCGGGTTTCCGCGGCGCGCTGACCCGCCAGATCGTCGGCTATGCCGACAGTTCCGGCATCATGAAGAAGGAAAAGGTGACGCTCTCGGGCGAGGACTGCCGCGAGGGCCTGACCGCCGTGCTTTCCGTCAAGGTGCCGGACCCGAAGTTCTCCTCGCAGACCAAGGACAAGCTCGTCTCCTCGGAGGTCCGGCCCGTGGTCGAGAGCCTTGTCAACGAGGCGCTCAGCGTCTGGCTGGAGGAGCATCCCTCGGAAGCCAAGACGCTGGTCGGCAAGGTGGTCGAGGCCGCCGCCGCCCGCGAGGCGGCGCGCAAGGCGCGGGAACTGACGCGGCGCAAGGGTGCGCTCGACATTTCGTCGCTTCCCGGAAAGCTCGCCGACTGTTCCGAACGGGACCCGGCGAAATCGGAAGTCTTCCTCGTCGAGGGTGATTCGGCCGGCGGCTCGGCCAAGCAGGGACGCTCGCGCGAGAACCAGGCGATCCTGCCGCTGCGCGGCAAGATCCTCAACGTCGAGCGCGCCCGCTTCGACAAGATGCTGTCGAGCCAGGAGATCGGCACGCTGATCACCGCCCTCGGCACCTCGATCGGCAAGGACGAGTTCAACCCGGACAAGCTGCGCTACCACAAGATCATCATCATGACGGATGCCGATGTCGACGGCGCCCATATCCGCACGCTGCTGCTCACCTTCTTCTTCCGGCAGATGCCGGAACTGATCGAGCGCGGCCACCTCTATATCGCCCAGCCGCCGCTCTACAAGGTCGCGCGCGGCAAGTCGGTGCAGTACCTGAAGGACGAGAAGGCGCTCGAAGACTACCTCGTGTCGATGGGGCTGGAGGATTCGACGCTGGAGCTCGGCACGGGCGAGGTGAGGGCCGGGCAGGACCTGCGTGAGGTGATCACCGACGCCCTGCGTCTGCGCGCCCTGATCGAGGGCCTTCATTCGCGCTACAGTCGAAACGTCGTGGAGCAGGCGGCGATCGCCGGCGCGCTCAATCCCGAGATCGGCGCCGATCGCGGCGAGACCATGGCATCGGAGGTCGCCGCGCGGCTCGACCTGATCGCCGAGGAAACCGAGCGCGGCTGGAGCGGTGGCGTGCTTGCCGATGGCGGCCTGAAGTTCGAGCGCATGGTGCGCGGCGTCAAGGAAGCTGCCTTCATCGACATGGCGCTGCTCGGCTCGTCCGACGCCCGCCACATCGACCAGCTCGCGCCGCGGCTGAAGGAGATCTACGCCACGCCGCCGGTGCTGCGCCGCAAGGAAGGCCAGCAGGAAATCAGCGGCCCGCGCGCGCTGCTGGAGGCGATCTTCGCCAGCGGCCGCAAGGGTCTGTCGATGCAGCGCTACAAGGGTCTCGGCGAGATGAATGCCGAGCAGCTCTGGGAGACGACGCTCGATCCGAACGTCCGCTCGCTTCTGCAGGTGAAGATCAGCGACGCCACCGACGCCGACGGCCTTTTCGCGCGGCTGATGGGCGACGAGGTCGAGCCGCGGCGCGACTTCATCCAGGAAAACGCCCTGAGCGTCGCCAATCTCGATATCTGATCGTGGTTCCCGACGAAAAGCCCCGGATCGCTCCGGGGCTTTTTCACGATCAGCCGGCGAAGGACCCGTTGAAGGCGACCTGCGCCAGGGGTCGGCGCGGGCTCGGCGTCTCGCGGCCCTGGAGGTGGTCCGGAAGCTGTGTCTTGTCGCCGGGGCGGCCGATGGCGATCGCGGCCTCGACGCGGAAACCGTCTTCCGGAATGGCGAGGATCTCGCGGGCCTTGTCGAGATGGATACCGGTCATGCCATGGGCCTGAAGTCCGAGCAGCTGCGCCTGCAGCGCGATCGCGCCCCAGGCGGCGCCGGCGTCGAAGGAGTGGCTGTAGGAAAGCTTTTCCTCGCTGCTGCCGGGCGCGGCGAAATGCGTCTTCGACAGGAGGATGACGATGGCGGAGGCCGTCTTTGCCCAGCTCTGGTTGAAATCGTTGAGGATCGGGAACAGCTTGTCCCATTCCGGCGTGTCGCGCAGGGCGTAGACGAAGCGCCAGGGCTGTGAATTGAAGGCCGACGGCGCCCAGTGCCCGGCGTCGAGGATGGTCAGCAAGGCCTGCTCGTCGAGCGCCTCGCCGCTGAAGGCGCGCGGCGACCAGCGATTGAGGAAGAGCGGATCGACGTCGTATTCGGAGATGCGGTGGTTGCTTTCGGTCATCATGAGGGTCCGTCATTCGCCCGTCCCTGAAAGAGACCGGCCTTTTCGAGACAATCAATGTAGGCCGATCCTTTTGCGCTGCAACATCGGGGAGCGCGCCTGCGGTTGAACGCTGCGTCAACAGGGGCTTTACGGGCCGGCGGGCGGATTGCCGTTCTTCTGAAAAAAGTTCTATACCTTCCTGCAAATATTGCCACGAGGAGGCCCGTTATGCCGTTCAACACGCCGCTCAAAGATCCGACTCTCTTCCGCCAGGCCGCGCGTGTCGGCGGCGAGTGGGTCGAGGCGGTTCCGGGCGCCTCGATCGCCGTCAACAATCCCGCCACCGGGGAGATCCTCGGCCATGTGCCGAAGCTCGGCGCCGCCGAGACGAAGGCGGCGATCGCTGCCGCGCAAGCCGCGCAGGTGGAATGGGCGGCGCGCACGGCCAAGGAACGTTCCGGCATCCTGCGCGCCTGGTTCGACCTGATGATCGCCAACAAGGACGATCTGGGGCGCATCCTGACGCTCGAGCAGGGCAAGCCGCTGGCCGAGGCGACGGGCGAAATCGTCTACGGCGCGAGCTTCATCGAATGGTTCGCCGAGGAAGCCCGCCGGATCTACGGCGACATCGTGCCCGGCCACCAGAAGGACAAGCGCATCCTCGTCATGAAGCAGCCGATCGGCGTGGTCGCGGCGATCACGCCCTGGAACTTCCCCAACGCGATGATCACGCGCAAGGCAGGCCCCGCTTTCGCCGCCGGCTGCGCCTTGGTGCTGAAGCCCGCCTCGCAGACGCCGTTCTCGGCGATCGCGCTTGCCGTCCTCGCCGAGCGCGCCGGCCTGCCGAAGGGGCTCTTCAGCGTCATCACCGGCTCCGCCCGCGAGATCGGCGCCGAGATGACGTCGAACCCGGTCGTGCGCAAGCTCACCTTCACGGGGTCGACGGAGATCGGCACCGAGCTCTACCGCCAGTCGGCGCCGACCATCAAGAAGCTCGGCCTCGAGCTCGGCGGCAACGCGCCCTTCATCGTCTTCGACGATGCCGATCTCGATGCGGCCGTCGAAGGGGCGCTGATCGCCAAGTTCCGCAACAACGGTCAGACCTGCGTCTGCGCCAACCGGATCTACGTGCAGGCCGACGTCTACGATGCCTTCGCCGACAAGCTCGCTGTTGCCGTCGGCAAGCTCAAGACCGGCAACGGCCTCGACGAGGGCGTCGTGCTCGGCCCGCTGATCGACGCGCCGGCGCTGGAAAAGGTCGAGGAGCACATTTCCGACGCGCTCGGCAAGGGCGCCCGCATCCTCCAGGGCGGCAAGCGCCACCCGCTGGGCGGCACCTTCTTCGAGGCGACCATCCTCGCCGACGTCACGTCCGACATGGCGGTCGCCCGCGAGGAGACCTTCGGCCCGCTCGCGCCGCTTTTCCGCTTCGACGACGAGGCGGACGTGATCGCCCAGGCGAACGACACGGAGTTCGGCCTCGCCTCCTATTTCTACGCCAAGGACCTCGCCCGTGTCTTCCGCGTCGCCGAGGCGCTGGAATATGGCATGGTCGGCGTCAATACCGGGCTGATCTCGACGGCGGAAGCGCCGTTCGGCGGCGTCAAGCTGTCGGGTCTCGGCCGTGAGGGGTCGCGCTACGGCATCGAGGAGTTCACCGAGATCAAATATGTCTGCCTCGGCGGCATCGCCTGAGGCGGGCTTGCATCCGGCCCCCGATGGATGCGTACGCTCGAGCGCGGCGCAGGGACCGCGTCGCCGCTCACCACACATGAAGAAGGCCGTTTGCCATGCCCGCGCCCCCGAACAGCTTCAAGGCCGCCCTTCATGAACGGCGTTTCCAGGTCGGCCTCTGGGCAGCGCTTGCCAATGCCTATACGACGGAAGTCCTCTCGGGCAGCGGCTATGACTGGCTGCTCATCGATGCCGAGCACGGGCCGAACGACCTGCCGCTGATCTCGGCGCAGATCGCCGCCGCCGCGCCGAGCCATCCGATCGTCCGCCTTCCGGTCGGCGAGGCCTGGATGATCAAGCAGGTGCTCGATGCCGGTGCCCAGACGCTGCTGATCCCGATGGTCGAAAGCGTGGCGCAGGCGGAGGCGCTCGTCCGGGCGGTGCGCTATCCGCCGGCCGGCATGCGCGGCGTTGGCGCCGCGCTCGGCCGTGCCTCCCGCTTCGGCCGCATCGGCGACTATCTGACGACGGCCGACGAGGAGATCTGCCTGCTCCTGCAGATCGAGAGCCGCGCGGGGCTTGCGGCGCTCGACGGCATCGCGGCGCTCGAGGGCGTGGACGGCATCTTCATCGGCCCCTCCGATCTCGCCGCCGACATGGGCCATCTCGGCCAGTCCGGCGCCGAACCGGTGCAGCAGGCGATCGTTGACGCCTTCCGGCGCATCGGCCGCGCCGGCAAGGCGCGGGGCATCATGTCCCTTGATCTCGCCCAGTGCCATGCCTATCGCGCGATGGGCGCCGATTTCATGGCGATCGGCGCCGACGTGACCCTGCTCGCCCAGGCGGCGACGGCTTTGCGTCAGAGCTTCCTTGGCGAAGGGCCCGAGCCTGCGTCTTCTGCCTCCGGCTACTGACCGGCGATCGCCAGCAGGCGCGGCATGGGTGTCTCCGGGCTCCACCGGTGAAAATCGACAATGCGCCGGACGAGCTTGTCGGCGTGGTGGTTGGCGATGTCGGCGAGCCGGTGGTCGAGGAACGGATTGGCGAAGCGCTCGAGCGTCGTTGCGACATAGCGGGAGGCCTCCGCCCCGAGCCCTTTCGCCGCGAAGGCGGGCACGACCTCCGCCGCGTAGAGATCGGACAGCGTGCCGGCGATCCGGGGCACGGCGAGGATCTCGCGGACGAATTCCGCCTCGGGCCGGTGCTCCTTCAGCCAGATGTCGGCGAGCACGGTATGGCCGAGGTTGAGGATGTGCAGCTTCAGCTTCTCGTAGGGCGTCAGGTCGTCGGTCAGCACGATGGATGGGTGTTCGCACGGGGCGACAAGGCCGGGCTGCCGCTCGATCGCCCAGAGCGCATAGGGTTCGGCCACGGCACCGGCGGGTTCCAGCGGCTCCGAGACGATACGGTCGACCAGCGTGTTGCCCCAGACGACCCCATCCTTCAGGAATCCGGCAAAGGACCGGCCGCCGATCCGTGACTCGGCCAGCGAGACAACCAGCCTCTGCAGCGTTTCGCCGTTGCGGGAGACGAGTTCGCAGGGCAGAACCGTCAACGGCCGCGCCCCGGCATCGAAGCGCGCCTTCAGCAGCACGAGGAGCTTGCCCGGAAAGGAGCGCGGCACGGTCTTTTCCGCGTCGTCCTCGCCGATCCGGTAGCCGGTGTCGCCGGTGTTGGAAATCAGCACCTCCGCCTCCTCGGCGACGATCCGGCAAAGCTCGGGCCAGGCGTCCTGGGCGGAGAGCGCACGCGTGATGCTTTTGACCTGAACCCGTTTCTCCACCCGTTCGCCGCCCTCGACGCCGCGGACGATGACGGGAAAGCCGCCCGGAGCGGCCAGCGCCGGAAGGCGGCCGGCCCGCTCGGCCGATCTGGTCGTCTGCACCACCGTGACCGGTCCGAGCGCCTTGCCCGCCGCCAGCGCCTCGCTGACGAAGAGGTCGGCATGGGCCTGAAGGAAGCGGCTGGTGCCGAATTGCACGATCGGTGTGGGCATGGTCAATCCTTCGTCGGCTTCATGGCGTCAGGAAATGGAGTGCAGCAGCGTCTCGCGCGCCGAACGGAGATGGCGTCGGCAGGCCGTCTCGATGGCGGCGGCGTCGCGCGAGCGCAGTGCGGCGATATAGTCGAGATGTTCCTCGATCGCCCGCCCGTTGCGCTCGCGCTGATTCGTCTTGTTCCACTGGTAGTGATAGTGGAAGACGATCGCGATGATGTCGTAGAAATCGATGATGAAGCGGTTGCTCGATGCGCGGTGGACGAGCAGGTGGAAGCGTTCGTCGAGTTCGGAGAATTCGAGGTAGCGGCTGTCGATCGCGTGGAGGAGGCGCCGGTGCACGTCCTCGATATCGTCGAGTTCGGCCCAGGCCGGATGGCGTGCATCGAGGCCGGCGAAGCCGAGCGCGGAGCGCAGCTCGAACATTTCGCGCACCTCGGTCAGTTCGAGCGCGAATTCCCGGGTGAAGCCCTTGAGGATCCAGTGGCTGTTCGGGCGCTTCTCGATCAGGCCGAAACGGCTGAAACGGATGAGGAATTCGCGCACGCTCGTCGTGCCGATGCCGATGTCGCGGGCAAGCTCCAGCTCGTTGATCTGCATGCCGGGCTCGGCGCCGCCGGCGAGAATCCGGCGCATGAAGCTGCGCTCGATGATCTGCGACAGCGAGTCGGTTTCCTCTGCCGGGAAGTAGTCGGCGGGCCTCGGCGCGCGCAGCACCGTTTTCGCCCGCTTGTCCCATTCGACGAGACCGAGCGCCTCCATCCGCGTCAGGATGGCGCGCACCGTCGTACGGCTCACCTTGAGCTGCGCGCCGAGTTCGGGTTCGGACGGCAGGGTGCGGGTTTCCGCGATCAGGGAGAGGCAGCGGTTGAACGCATCCTTGAAGACGGTGTTCTGCTTTGCCATGATGGGTCTGCTCGGTCTTCTCGAAGGACAGGGTGCGGCCCGCCGGCGGCCTCCCCACTGTTCCCATCTTATCCGTTGACGCGCAACTGTCTATTGCCGATAAAAGACAGGAATGCCGCCGCTCCGGCGGCGCGATCAGGCAGCGCGGGCTCAAGGACAGACGCATGAAGACGAGAACCATCGGCCGGACCGACCTGGCGGTCACCGAATATTCCTTCGGGACTGCAGCGCTCGGCGGGCTTTACCGCGAATGCACGCGAGAGGCGGCGATCGACACGCTGCAGGCGGCCTGGGACAGGGGCCTGCGCTACTTCGACACCGCCCCCTGGTATGGCCTCGGCCTCGCCGAACGCCGGGTCGGCGACTTCCTGCGCGACAAGCCGCGCGACAGCTACGTCTTGTCGACCAAGGTCGGGCGGCTGCTGCGCCCGGTGCCCGACGACAAGGTGCCGGATTATTCCTACGTCAAGCCGCTCTCCTTCGATGCCGACTACGACTACAGCTATGACGGGATCATGCGCTCGGTCGAGTTCAGCTATGCCCGGCTCGGGCTGAACCGGATCGACATCCTCTATGTCCATGACATCGGCGTCTACACCCACGGGGCGGCGCGCAACGCCGTGCTGATCGATCAGCTCCTCTCCTCGGGCCTCAAGGCGCTGGAGGCGTTGAAATCCAGCGGGGCGATCAGGGCCTACGGGCTCGGCGTCAACGAAGTGCCCGTCTGCCTGGAGGTGATGCGCCAGGCCGCGCTCGACTGCATCCTGCTTGCCGGGCGCTACACGCTGCTCGACCGCTCGGCCGTGGCGGAGCTCATTCCGGCGTGCGTGGCGGCAGGCACGTCGCTCGTCGTCGGCGGCGTCTTCAATTCCGGCATCCTCGCGACTGGAGCGACGGAGGGTGCGCATTTCGACTACAGGCCGGCGGACGCGGATGTCCTCGCCAGGGTGAAGGCCATGGAGGCCGCGGCGGCCGGCCTTGGCCTGCCGCTCGCCGCGCCGGCGATCCAGTTTCCGCTGTCCCATCCGGCTGTCGCCTCCGTGCTGCTCGGCACCGCCAAGCCGGCGAGCCTCGCGCGCAACATGGACCTGACCGAATCGCCGCTTGGCGCCGCCGACTTTGCCGCCTTCGAGCCCCACACGCTGGTCGCGCCGCCGCTCGGCACCGAGGCGGTCCGCGAGTAGGGACGCCTCGGCCGGCGTGGCGCGCACACGGTTGCGCCGACCTAAAATGGATTGAAAATTCCGTTATAGAAAAAAATGGAATGAATGAACTGAATTTCGCTTGCAATTCTGTCGACCTGCGGTAGCGTAGGGCCAGTCGCGGTCAGGACGCGGCGGAGGAACCGGATGGGGTCGCGGGGAGGCGACGGGCATCCGCAGATCGCTGCAACCGCTCCCTTGCAATTCGCCAGCGATGGGACTAGCGTGACGCGGTAAAGTGTTTTTTATCGATAAAATCCGGTCGCCGCGCCCCGGCCGGATTCGAGGAGACGGAACAGGGTTGCTGTCGGAGGAGAATCCATGAAATTGACCAAGAGCATGCTGTCGCGCCGCAGCTTCACGGCGCTCGCCGGAGCGGCGCTCTTCGCCACGATGTCGCCGGTCGCGTCCTTCGCCCAGGACGTCACCATCCCGATCATCGTCAAGGACACGACGTCATTCTACTGGCAGATCGTGCTCGCCGGCGCCCGTGCCGCCGGCAAGGATCTCGGCGTCAACGTTCCCGAACTCGGCGCCCAGTCCGAGGCCGACATCAACGGCCAGATCAGCATCCTCGAAAATGCCGTCGCCGGCAGCCCTGCCGCCGTCGTCATCTCGCCGACGGAATTCAAGGCGCTCGGCAAGCCGATCGACGAGGCCGCCAAGGCCGTTCCGATCATCGGCATCGATTCCAGCGCCGACTCGAAGGCCTTCACCTCGTTCCTGACCACCGACAACGTTCAGGGCGGGCGCATCGCCGCCGACGGCCTCGCCGCGGCGATCAAGGAAGCGACCGGCAAGGAAGAGGGCGAAGTCGCCATCATCACCTCGCTTCCGGGCGTCGGCTCGCTCGACCAGCGCCATGAAGGCTTCATGGAGCAGATCAAGGCGAAATATCCGGGCCTGAAGGTCATCGCCGACAAATATGCCGACGGCCAGGCGACCACCGGCCTCAACATGATGACCGACCTGATCACCGCCAATCCGAACCTCGTCGGCGTCTTCGCCTCGAACCTGATCATGGCACAGGGCGTCGGCCAGGCGATCGCGGAAAACAAGCTCGGCGACAAGATCAAGGTCATCGGCTTCGACAGCGACGAGAAGACGGTCGGCTTCCTCAAGGAAGGCGTGCTTGCCGGCCTCGTCGTTCAGGATCCCTACCGCATGGGCTATGACGGCGTGAAGACGGCGCTCGCCGTCTCCAAGGGCGAGAAGGTCGAGACCTTCGTCGACACCGGCGCCAATCTGGTGACCAAGGCCAACATGGCCGATCCGAAGATCGACGCGCTGCTGAACCCGAAGGTCAACTGATCGATCGCCCGCGCCCGGCGAATGTCCCGCATTCGCCGGCATGCATAAGGACATGTCTCGCCGCGCCAGAACGAAAGGCGCGGCGGACGTCGCGGAAGACGGGGAGGACACCATGTCGAATGTTGACGCGGCCGCGGCACGGCGGCCGGGAATGGTCGCTGCCGGCCATCCGGTGCCGCGCGGTGCGCCGATCCTGGAGCTCCGCGGCCTGCAGAAGAAATACGGGACCGTCGAGGCGCTGAAGCCGGCGACCGTCACCTTCCTTTCGGGCGAGATCCACGCGATCGTCGGCGAGAACGGCGCCGGGAAATCGACGCTGATCAAGCTCTTGACCGGGGTGATCCGCCGCACGGCCGGCGAGGTCCTCTGGTGCGGCCAGCCGGTCGCGCTTGCCGATCCGAACGAGGCGATCGCCCGCGGCATCAATGCGGTCCACCAGGAAGTGGTGCTCTGCCCGCATCTGACGGTGGCGGCGAACATGTTCCTCGGCGACGAGATGGCGTCGGGCGCCGGCATCATGCGCCAGCGTGCCATGACCGACGCGGCGCAGGCGGTGCTGAACGACCTCGGCTTCAACCTTCCGGCGGCGGCGATGCTCGGCAGTCTGACGATCGGCCAGCAGCAGCTCGTCGCCACCGCCCGCGCGGCGATGCGCGGCACGCAGTTCCTCATCTTCGACGAGCCGACCGCCTATCTCACCCGGCAGGAATCGGCCCAGCTCTTCCGGCTCATTCGCCGGCTTCAGGCGGACGGCGTTACCATCGTCTATATCAGCCACCGCATGGAGGAGGTGTTCGAGCTCGCCGACCGCGTCTCGGTGCTGCGTGACGGCACCCATGTCGGCACGCGCAACATTGCCGAGACCAACGACGCCGAGCTGATCGCGCTGATGATCAACCGCACGATCGAGCAGATCTATCACAAGGAGAAGATCCCGATCGGCGAGACCATCCTGGAGACGCGCGGCCTGACCGGGCCCGGCTTCGAGGACGTGTCGATCAGGGTGCGCGCCGGCGAGATCGTCGGGCTTTACGGCCTGATCGGCGCCGGCCGCAGCGAATTCGTCATGGGCCTCTACGGACGGCAGCCGGTCCGCTCCGGCGAGATCCACTGGCAGGGTCGCAGAACCGAGATCGCGAACGAGCGTCAGGCGATGGACCTCGGCATCGCGCTTGCGCCGGAAAGCCGTCGCGACCAGGGCCTCTGCCTCAACCTGCCGATCGGCCTCAACATCAACCTGCCGGTGTTCGACCGGCTGACCAGCGGGCTGACGATCAACCGGGGTCGCGAACAGCAGAATGCGGACAAGCAGATCCGCGACCTGAAAATCAAGACGCCGCACCGGCGCGTGCTCGCCTCGGCCATGTCGGGCGGCAACCAGCAGAAGATCGTCATCGGCAAGTGGCTGAGCCATGGCGCGAAGCTTTTCATCTTCGACGAGCCGACCGTCGGCGTCGATGTCGGCACCAAGGCGGAGATCTACCGCCTCTTCGCCCGGCTTCTGGAGCAGGGGGCCGGCATCATCCTGATCTCGTCCTATCTGCCCGAGGTCTACGAGCTGGCCGACCGGCTGCACGTGTTCCGGCAGGGGCGGCTCGTCGCCAGCCATGACTACCATGCGGCCTCGCACGAGGACGTGCTGACGCAGGCGATCGGCGTGTGACTGCAAGAGGGCGACAAGACAATGCGTGGAGGACATGATGAGCGTTGATACCCAGACCGAATCGGCCCCGGTGCCGAAGAAGGGCATGAACATCCTGTTCGGCCTGACGCTGCTCGGGCTGCTGCTCTTCCTGTGGCTGCTGCTCGGCCTGTCGACGGCAAGCTTCTGGACCTCGAACAATATCAGCAACCTGCTCCGCCAGGGGGCGATGACGGCGATCCTGGCGGTCGGCCAGACCTTCGTCATCATCACCGCCGGCATCGACCTGTCGGTCGGCGCGGTCGTCGGCTTCTCCAGCGTCGCCGTCGCCTGGCTGCTCGCCGCCGGCGTGCCGCTCTGGCTCGCCATGCTGCTGACGCTGCTGATCGGCGTGGCGATCGGCGCCTTCCACGCCTTCGGCATCGTCCGCATGGGCCTGCCGCCCTTCATCATCACCCTGGCGACGCTCACCTCGCTGCGCGGCATCGGGTTGCTGATCACCAACGGTTCGACGATCTCGATCAGCAACGAGGCCTTCACCAACTTCTCGCGCGCCGATTTCCTCGGAATCCCGAGCCTGTTCTGGATGGTGATCGTCGTGGCGGTGCCGGCCTATGTCTTCCTGCACCTGAGCCGCTGGGGCCGCTATCTCTTCGCCGTTGGCTCAAACAGCGAGGCGGCCCGGCTCTCCGGCGTCAACGTCAACCGCACCATCTACATGGCCTACATCCTGTCGTCGACCTGCGCCGCCTTCGTCGGCCTGCTGCTCGCCTCGCGCATCGGCATCGGCAATGCGACGCAGGCCGAAGGCTGGGAACTGCAGGCGATCGCCTCCTCGGTCATCGGCGGCACCAGCCTGTTCGGCGCGGTCGGCTCGGTGCACGGACCGCTGCTCGGCGCCTTCATCCTGGCGACGATCAACAACGGCGCCAACCTTCTGAACGTCAATTCGTTCTGGCAGCGCATCATCACCGGCGCGCTGATCATCGTCATCGTCTATTTCGACCAGCTCCGCCGTCGCGGCGCCCGCTGATCGTACCGCCCGCGCCCTTCAACGGGGCGCGGCGTTCCATCTCCTCCCGGAATGATGCCCATGAAAGCCGCACTCTGCCCGCAGCCGGGCCACCTCACCCTCGTCGACAGACCGGCGCCGGGATCTCCGCCGCCGGGCTGGGTCCGGCTCGCCGTCAGCCATGTCGGCATCTGCGGCACCGACTACCACATCTTCGAGGGCAAGCACCCCTTCCTCGAATATCCCCGCGTGATGGGTCACGAACTCTCGGGCACCGTCAGCGAGTCCGGCGAAGGGGTGGCCATCCGGCCTGGCACGCGGGTGGTCGTCAACCCCTATCTCTCCTGCGGCACCTGCCATGCCTGCCGGCGCGGCAAGCCGAATTGCTGCATCAACATCAAGGTGCTCGGCGTCCATACCGACGGGGCGCTTTGCGAGGAGATACTCGTTCCGGCGGGCAACCTCTATCCGGCGGACGGCCTGTCGCCGGAGGCGGCCGCGACGGTGGAATTCCTGGCGATCGGCGCCCATGCGGTGCGCCGCTCGCAGGCCGAGGCCGGCAGCCGCGCGCTCGTCATCGGCGCCGGCCCGATCGGGCTCGGCACCGCGCTGTTCTCACGCGTCGCCGGCCACCGGGTGACGCTCCTCGACGCCAGCGCCGAACGGCTCGCCATGGCGGCCGAACGCTTCGGTTTCACCGAGGGGATCCTCGCGGGCGACTCCGCGCGGGCCGCGGTGCTGGCCGCGACGGAGGATGCCGGCTTCGACGTCGTCTTCGACGCAACCGGCCATGCCGGCTCGATGGAGGCGGCCTTTTCCTTCGTCGGCCATGGCGGCACGCTGGTGCTCGTCAGCGTGGTCAAGGACGACATCCGCTTCTCCGACCCGGAATTCCACAAGCGCGAGATGACGCTGATCGGCAGCCGCAATGCGACGAAGGTGGATTTCGAGCATGTGATGGCGGCGCTGCGTGCCGGGGACGTGCCGGTCGAGGCGCTGGTCACCCATCGCACGACGCTCGACGGGCT
The DNA here is from genome assembly GCF_041928815.1 of Ensifer soli. Lineage (NCBI taxonomy): Bacteria > Pseudomonadati > Pseudomonadota > Alphaproteobacteria > Hyphomicrobiales > Rhizobiaceae > Ensifer > Ensifer soli. Next base: position 101,157 of record NZ_JBHFEI010000012.1, read on the forward strand.
TCCCGCCGACCTGCCGCGCTGGGCCCATGAAAAGGCCGGGCTGATCAAGGCGATCGTCACCATCAGGGAGAATTGACACGGGCGCAGGCTTTACGGAATGTCGACGCATTCATGCTTCGATGCGAGGCAAGGCAGACCCGGACGGCGTGAAAGCGTGGCGGCGCGGAACAAACGTCCCGTCGGCGTCTTAGGGCTTGCCCGGTTCTTCAAGGAGTGAAGGCATTCCATGTTCTATCAGCTCTACGAACTCAATCACGCGATGATGGCGCCCTGGCGTGCGGCGGCGGACGCGATGCGGCTCGCCTACAGCAATCCCATGAACCCGATGGCCCATACCTATCTGGGCCGCACCGCCGCCGCCGGCCTCGAGGTCTTCGAGCGGGCGACGCGCCGCTACGGCAAGCCGGAATTCGGCCTCGCCTCGACCATGATCGACAGCGTCACTGTTCCGGTGTCCGAACGGGTGGTCTGGCGCCAGCCCTTCTGCAACCTCCTTCATTTCGAGCGCTCGCTGCCGCGCGGGCGCGCCGCCGACCCGAAGGTGCTGATCGTCGCGCCGATGTCGGGACACTACGCGACGCTGCTGCGCGGAACCGTCGAGGCGCTGCTGCCGACGTCCGACATCTACATCACCGACTGGATCGATGCGCGCATGGTGCCGCTCGCGGAAGGCGGCTTTGATCTCGACGACTATATCGACTACGTGATCGAGATGATCCGCTTCATCGGGCCGGATACCCATGTGATCGCGGTCTGCCAGCCCGCAGTGCCGGTACTTGCCGCCGTCGCGCTGATGGAGACGGACGACGATCCGCTCTCGCCGTCGACGATGACGCTGATGGGCGGGCCGATCGACACGCGCATCAACCCGACGGCCGTCAACCGGCTGGCCAAGGAACGGCCGATCGACTGGTTCCGCGACAATGTCATCATGCCGGTGCCCTGGCCGCAGCCGGGCTTTATGCGCGAGGTCTATCCCGGATTCCTGCAGCTTTCCGGCTTCATGTCGATGAACCTCGACCGGCACCTAATCGCCCATAAGGAGTTCTTCGCCCATCTGGTCAAGAACGATGGCGACGCCGCCGAGAAGCACCGCGACTTCTACGACGAGTACCTGGCGGTGATGGACCTGACGGCGGAATTCTATCTGCAGACCGTGCGCACCGTCTTCATGGACCATGCCCTGCCGAAGGGCGAGATGATGCATCGCGACCGCCGTGTCGATACGACGGCGATCCGCAAGGTGGCGCTGCTGACCGTCGAGGGCGAGAACGACGACATTTCCGGTGTCGGCCAGACCGAGGCGGCGCAGACGATCTGCACCGGCATCCCCGACGCGATGCGCCTGCATTACGTCCAGCCCGATGTCGGCCACTACGGTGTCTTCAACGGTTCGCGTTTCCGGCGCGAGATCGCGCCGCGCATCGCCGCCTTCCAGCGCGCCCACCAGCGCCGTAACCGGCCGGTCAAGGGCGTCATCAGGGGCGGGCGGGCCGGCTGACTGGAACCTCCAGATTTTCCTGATTGCAAACAATTGCTTGCAGGATTGACTGGAGATTGTTCTTGTAGTTCGTCCCGGCATTTCCCACATCGAGGGCATGAGGCCGCATGTGGCGGCCTCTGCAACACGAGGTGAAAGCCACCATGCATCAAAATGCATTGATTCGACCCGACTGGACGCCGGCGACCATTGCACTGATGGTTCTGGGTTTCGTCGTCTTCTGGCCGCTCGGCCTGGCCGTCCTCGCCTATATCCTCTTCGGCGAGCGGCTCAAATCGTTCAAGCGCGAGGCGAACAACGTCATGGACAGCACATTCGCATCCTTCCGCGGCTTTGGCCGTGGCCGCCGCCCTTCCTGGCGCACCGGATCCGCAGACACCGGCAACGTCGCCTTTGACGACTGGCGCCAGGCGGAACTTCAGCGCCTCGACGAGGAGCGCCGCAAGCTGGACGAGATGCGCGAGGAGTTCGACGCCTATGTCCGCGAACTGCGCCGGGCGAAGGACCAGGACGAATTCGATCGCTTCATGCGCGAGCGCCGGACCTCCGGCACGGACGGTCCCGCCGGTTATCCGGCCGTCTGACGCAACGTGCGACGATACGCCCTCGGCCGGCCCATCACAGCATGGGCCGGCCTTTTCACGTCTGCTGCCGCGCGGCGGCGAATCGGCTAATCAGGATCCATGATCTCGCTTCTTCGCAAACCGCGCCGAAAGCCGCGTGCGCCGGCGCCGCCGGTGATGCGCCTTCTGACCGTGGAGGGCAGGCCGATCCCGCTGACGATCCGCGAGCACGCGCAGTCGACGCGCATGACGCTGCGCATCGAGCCGGGCGGCCGGGCTCTGAAGATGACGGTGCCGATCGGCCTCGCGCAGCGCGAGGTGAACGCGTTCCTCGACCGCCACCATGGCTGGCTCGCCACGAAGCTTTCCCGCTTTGCCGACGACCGGCCGCTGGCGGAGGGATCGACCATCCTCCTTCGCGGTGTAGCGCATCGTGTGGTGCGCACCGGCAGGCTGCGTGGCCTGACGGAAAGCGCGGTGGAGGAGGGGGAAGCGGTGCTGAAGGTCGGCGGCGCGCCGGAACATCTGCGCCGGCGGATCGCGGATTTCCTCAAAAAAGAGGCAAGGCGTGATTTCGAGGCACGCGTTGCCGTTCATGCACCGAAGGTCGGGCGCCGGGTCGCGTCGATCTCGATCAAGGATACGCGCAGCCGCTGGGGCTCCTGTTCAGCCGAGGGTGCGCTGAGCTTCTCATGGCGCATCGTGATGGCGCCGCCGATGGTGCTTGACTATCTCGCGGCCCATGAGGTGGCGCATCTGCGCGAGATGAACCATGGACCGCGCTTCTGGGCGCTCTGCCGCAGCCTTCACCCCGCCATGGACGAGGCGCAGGCTTGGCTGAAGCGTCATGGGACGCTTCTGCATGCCATTGATTTCACGTGAAACACCTTCAGCGCAGCGACCGGCCGCCGATCGCGTCGCGGATCTTCCGGTCGGTCTTGTACTGGCTGAGCGCATAGACGGACCAGATCGCCGCCGGAATCCAGCCGATCAGCGTTACCTGCAGGATCAGGCAGATGATGCCGGCGAAAGGCCTGCCGATGGTGAAGAATTGCAGCCAGGGAAGAAGCAGCGCAAGCAGAAGGCGCATCCGGTCGTACCTCGCGAAATCATCTCTCTTTCGGGGAGATATGGGGCGTCGATCGGCCGGCGCAAGGCGCTTTTCGGCTCGACTTCACCGCCGTTTCATGCGAGGTCGCAAGAATGAGGACGGACGTGAAAATCTGCGGGCTGAAGACGCGGGAAGCGGTCGAGACGGCGGTCTCGCTCGGCGCGAGCCACACCGGTTTCATCTTCTTTCCGAAGAGCCCGCGCCATATCGAGCCGGACGATGCCGGTGCGATCGCCGCGGCCGCACGCGGCCGGGCGAAGATCGTCGCCGTCACCGTCGACGCCGACAATGACGCGCTCGACGAGATCGTCTCCGGCCTTTCGCCCGACATGCTGCAATTGCACGGATCCGAAAGCCCCGACCGCGTTTTGACCATAAAGGCCGTCTACGGCCTGCCGGTGATCAAGGCCCTGTCCGTCAGCGATTCGGGCGATCTGAAGCGGATCGACGCCTATCTCGGAATTGCCGACCGGTTTCTCTTCGACGCCAAGCCGCCGAAGGGCGCGGATCTGCCCGGCGGCAACGGTGTCGCCTTCGACTGGCGGCTCTTGGCCGCGCTTGACGAAGGCGTCGATTACATGCTTTCCGGTGGCTTGAACGCCGGCAATATCGCCGAGGCGCTGGCCTTGACGCGGGCGAGGGCGGTGGACATCTCGTCCGGCGTCGAATCCGCCCCCGGCGTCAAGGATCCGGCATTGATGCGGGATTTCTTCGCCGCGCTCCGCAGGGCGGAAGCGGCGATCGACACGACAGGGGATGAGCGGTGAACCAGGCGCCAAAACTGAATTCCTTCCGTGAAGGTCCGGACGAGGACGGCCGTTTCGGCATTTTCGGCGGCCGCTTCGTCGCGGAAACCCTGATGCCGCTGATCCTCGATCTCGAGGACAAGTGGAACGCGGCGAAGACCGATCCGCTGTTCCGCGCCGAACTCGAACATCTCAACACCCATTACACCGGCCGGCCGAGCCCGCTCTACTTCGCCGAGCGGCTGACGGCCGAACTCGGCGGCGCGAAGATCTATTTCAAGCGCGACGAGCTGAACCACACCGGCTCGCACAAGATCAACAACTGCCTCGGCCAGATCCTGCTGGCGAAGCGCATGGGCAAGACGCGCATCATCGCCGAGACCGGGGCAGGCCAGCATGGCGTCGCTTCCGCGACCGTCGCCGCCCGCTTCGGCCTGCCCTGCGTCGTCTACATGGGCGCGACCGACGTCGAGCGGCAGGCACCGAACGTCTTCCGCATGAAGCTGCTCGGCGCCGAGGTAAAGCCGGTAACGGCAGGCCAGGGCACGCTGAAGGACGCGATGAACGAGGCGCTGCGCGACTGGGTTACCAATGTCGACGACACCTATTACATGATCGGCACGGCCGCGGGGCCGCATCCCTATCCGGAGATGGTGCGCGAATTCCAGTCGATCATCGGCAAGGAAGCGCGTGAACAGATTCTCGCGGCCGAGGGACGGCTGCCGGATCTGATCATCGCCGCCGTCGGCGGCGGCTCCAATGCCATCGGCCTCTTCCATCCCTTCCTCGACGACGAGAGCGTGAGGATCGTCGGCGTCGAGGCGGGCGGCAAGGGGCTCGACGGCGAGGAACACTGCGCCTCGCTGACGGCCGGTTCCCCCGGCGTGCTGCATGGCAACCGCACCTATCTGCTGCAGGATGGCGACGGCCAGATCAAGGAAGGTCACTCGATCTCGGCCGGTCTCGATTATCCGGGCATCGGTCCGGAGCATTCCTGGCTGAAGGATGCGGGCCGCGTCGACTATGTGCCGATCAGGGACGACGAGGCGCTCGCCGCCTTCCAGACCCTGACCCGCGTCGAGGGCATCATCCCGGCGCTGGAGCCCAGCCATGCGCTGGCCGAGGTGATCAAGCGCGCGCCGACCATGGGCAAGGACCAGATCATCATCATGAATCTCTGCGGCCGCGGCGACAAGGATATCTTCACCGTCGGCAAAATTCTCGGAATGGGGCTCTGAACCGATGACCGCACGCATGGATCAACGTTTCGCGGCACTGCGCGCCGAGGGCCGCCCGGCGCTCGTCACCTATTTCATGGCAGGCGATCCGGAATTCGAGACCTCGCTTTCGATCATGAAGACGCTGGCCCTGTCCGGCGCCGACGTCATCGAGCTCGGCATGCCCTTTTCCGATCCGATGGCCGACGGCCCGGCGATCCAGCTTGCCGGCCAGCGCTCGCTGAAGGCCGGTCAGACGCTGAAGCGGACGCTGGAGATGGCGCGGCGCTTCCGCGAGAGCGACGCGGATACGCCGATCGTGCTGATGGGCTATTACAACCCGATCTACATCTACGGCGTCGAGCGTTTCCTCGACGATGCCTTGGCCTCCGGCATCGACGGACTGATCGTCGTCGACCTGCCGCCGGAAATGGACGACGAACTCTGCCTTCCCGCCCTGAGGAAGGGCGTCAATTTCATCCGTCTCGCCACGCCGACGACGGACGGGAAGCGTCTGCCGAAGGTGCTGCAGAACACCTCCGGCTTCGTCTATTACGTCTCGATGAACGGCATCACCGGTTCGGCGCTGCCGGATCCGTCGCTGATCGGCGCCGCCGTCGGCCGCATCAAGGCCCATACCGACCTGCCCGTCTGCGTCGGTTTCGGCGTCAAGACGGCCGAGCATGCGCAGGCGATCGGCGCTGCGGCCGACGGTGTCGTCGTCGGCACGGCGATCGTCAACCAGATCGCCTCCAGCCTCGCCGCCGACGGCAAGGCGACGGAAGCCACCATTCCCGGCGTCGAGGCGCTGGTGCGCAGTCTTGCCGCCGGCGTCCGCGCCGCTCGCCTTGAGGCGGCCGAATAGGGATCCCATATGGAGATCGCCCGGTCCAGGCGCCGGGCGCGCCAGAGGAGCTTGCGATGAACTGGATCACCAATTATGTCCGGCCGAAGATCAACTCGATGCTCGGCCGGCGCGAGGTTCCCGAAAACCTCTGGATCAAGTGCCCTGAAACCGGCGAAATGGTCTTCCACAAGGATCTCGAGGAGAACCTCTGGGTCATCCCGCAATCCGGCTACCATATGAAGATGCCGGCGAAGGCGCGGCTGAAGACGCTGTTCGATGACGGCGCCTACGATTCGCTGCCACAGCCGAAGGTGGCGCAGGACCCGCTGAAGTTCCGGGATTCGAAGAAATATACCGACCGCCTGCGCGACAGCCGGGTCAAGACCGATCTGGAAGATACGATCGTCGCCGGCGTCGGCACCGTCGAGGGGCTGAAGCTGGTTGCCGTGGTGCACGAGTTCAATTTCATGGGCGGCTCGCTCGGCATCGCCGCGGGCGAGGCGATCGTCAAGGCCTTCGAGCGCGCGATCGCGGAGCATTGCCCGCTGGTGATCTTCCCGGCGTCGGGCGGCGCCCGCATGCAGGAGGGCATCCTGTCGCTGATGCAATTGCCGCGCACCACAGTCGCCGTGCAGATGCTGAAGGAGGCGGGCCTTCCCTATGTCGTCGTCCTCACCAATCCGACGACCGGCGGGGTCACCGCGTCCTACGCCATGCTCGGCGATATCCACATCGCGGAACCCGGGGCGGAGATCTGCTTTGCCGGCAAACGGGTGATCGAGCAGACCATCCGCGAAAAGCTGCCGGAGGGGTTCCAGACTGCGGAATACCTGCTGGAGCACGGCATGGTCGACATGGTCGTCAAGCGCCACGATATCGCTCCGACGCTGGCCCGGCTCTTGAAGATCCTGACGCGCGAGCCGGCCGGCGAAGCGATGGTCGTCTCCGAATCCGGCGAAGCATCGCAGGCGCTGGTGCCGGCCGCCTGAGAGCCTGCCCCCGCCCGCCCGAGACGCAGGAGACGCAGCCGATGACACTCCTTAAATCCAGCGAGGCGGCGGGCGAGATCGAACGGCTGCTCGGCCTGCATCCGAAAGGGTTCGACCTTTCCCTCGGACGCATCACACGGCTTCTCGCTTCGCTCGGCCATCCCGAGCGCCGCCTGCCGCCGGTGATCCACGTCGCCGGAACCAACGGCAAGGGATCGGTCACCGCCTTTTCCCGGGCGATTCTCGAGGCGGAGGGCCTTGCCGTCCATGTCGACACGTCCCCGCATCTGGTCAACTGGCACGAACGCTACCGCCTCGGCCGGGCCGGCGGGCGCGGCCTGCTGGTGGCGGACGCGGTGCTGGCCGAGGCGGTGCGCCGGGTTGCCGATGTGAATGCCGGCGAGGCGATCACCGTCTTCGAGCTCCTGACCGCCGTCGCCTTCGTCCTTTTCTCCGAGCATCCCGCCGATGCCGCGATCATCGAGGTCGGGCTCGGGGGACGTTTCGATTCCACCAATGTGATCGACCGGCCGGCGGTGAGCGTGGTGATGCCGATCTCGCTCGATCACCAGGCCTTCCTCGGCGACCGGGTGGAACTGATCGCGGCGGAGAAGGCAGGCATCATGAAGCGCGGCGTCCCCGTCGTCATCGGCCATCAGGAGTATGACGGCGCGCGCGACGTGCTCGTCTCCACGGCGGAACGGCTCGGATGCCCTCTCTCCGTCTACGGCCAGGATTATCTGGCGTATGAGGAGCATGGCAGGCTGATCTACCAGGATGAATCCGGCCTGATGGACCTCCCGCTGCCGCGCCTGCCGGGCCGGCACCAGTATGCCAATGCCGCGGCCGCGATCCGCGCGGTGCGGATGGCGGGTTTCGACGTCTCGGAACGCGCGATCGAACAGGGTCTGACGACCGTCGAATGGCCGGCCCGCATGCAGCGGCTGACCAGCGGCCATCTCATCGCCATGGCGCCGCGAAACGCGGAACTCTGGCTCGATGGCGGGCACAATCCGGGTGCCGGCCAGGTCATCGCCGAGGCGATGGCGAACCTCGAGGAGCGCGAGCCGCGCCCGCTCTTTCTCGTTGCCGGCATGATCAACACAAAGGAACCGGTCGGCTATTTCGAGGCGTTCCGGGGGTTGGCCGAGCATGTCTTCACCGTGCCGGTTGAGCAGTCCGATGCCGGGCTCGATCCGGCGGCGCTCGCCCTTGATGCGGCGACCGCGGGGCTGGAGGCGACCGCCTGCGACAGTGTCGGGGATGCGCTTGCGACGATCGCCGCGCTCACCAGCGCCGACACGGTGCCGCCGCGCATCCTGATCGGCGGCTCGCTCTATCTCGCCGGCGAGGTGCTAGCGCTGAACGGCACGCCGCCCACCTGACACGCTCTCCGTCACGGACAAAGAAAAACAGGGACAAAGAAAAGCCCGGCGGGAACGGATCCGGCCGGGCTTTTCATCTAGAGCGTGTCTCGCGAAGGTGTGCAGCGGCTTTGCGAAAAGACACGCGTAAAACCAAAAACCTAAAGCGTAAGAGCGAATCTGAAAGATCGCGACACGCTTTAAGTGGCGCAGGCGTTACGCGGCTGCGGTCGAAATCCAGTTCGTCAGCGCGGTCTTCGGCGCGGCGCCAACCTTGATGTCGGCAACGGCGCCGCCCTTGAACATCGCCAGCGTCGGAATCGAGCGGACGCCGTACTGGGCGGCGAGCTCCGGATTTTCGTCGATGTTGAGCTTCGCGACCTTGACCTTGCCGGCGAACTCGTTGGCGAGCTCTTCGAGGCTCGGCGCGATCATCTTGCACGGACCGCACCATTCGGCCCAGAAATCGACGACCACGGGCTCGGCGGACTTCAGCACTTCCTCGTTGAAATTGGTGGCATCGACTTTGACGGTGGCCATGGGCATGCTCCTTGCCTGGAAAGCGGGATGGTGAAAGACGGACAATGTCGGCGCGGCGACGTTTCATCAGATGTGAGGGGTGGGGCCGGCCTTTTCAATGCCGGGTATCTCACTTTGTCGCAAGCGCTTCAAGGCTGCGGTCGAGATGTTCGTCCGGAATGGCGCAGACGAGGGGCCCCTCGGTGAAGACGAGAAGGGCGTCGACGCGGCGGCCCGGATAGAGGGGCTGCATCAGCGCCCGGTAGATGGCGAGCTGGGCGCGGTACGTCTCCGGCACCGCTTCCGCCGAAGCGGGCACGTGGCGGTCGGTCTTGAAGTCGGCGATTGTTACCGCTTCGGCGGTCACCGCGATCCTGTCGATGCGGCCGGAAACGGCGAAGGCGCGCCGTCCGAGCGTCAGCGTGCCCATCACCGACACCTCGGCGCGGCTGCGGCCTTCGAAAAGGGGGCGCGCCTCCGGCATGTCGAGCACGGCGAGCGCCGAGCGGACGACGGCCTGCCTCTCGCGTTCCGGCCAATGGGGGACCGAGCGGGCGACATAGCGTTCGGCCGCCGGCCGGCGCTCCTCGGGGGCAAGCGTCGGCAGCACCTGCAGGAAGCGGTGGAGGATGGCGCCGCGTTGCAGCGCCAGGCCGCGTCGCTCCGGTTCGCCGAAGAGCGGCGACGTCACGATCCGCTCGGCATCGGTGTCGTCGATCATGACACCGGCGCCCGACGGGGCCAGCGGTCGCGGCAGGTGCGGTGGCTCCCGGGGCGGGATGGACAGAAGCGCGGGCAGCGGCGCGGCGGCGCAGGCATCGGGGACCGTCCTCTCGGCTGGCGCCGGTTGCGGCCCGAGCGCCGGGTTTCGCCAGCGCGCGCCGTCCCATTCGAGCCCGCCGGCGGAAAAGCGGTGCGGCGCGAGGAAACCCTTCGTGTCGGCGCCAAGGCCGGCCCCGATCATGCCGTGCCAGGTTTCGCCGGGATCGGTCTTGCCGCGATAGCCGCAGATCACCAGACGGTCGGCGGCGCGGGTCATGGCGACATAGAGGAGACGGCGATATTCCTCCTCGGCGCGCTGCTTCTGGGCGGCGGTGTCGGCCTCGACCGGCTCCGCGGCCGGTGCCCCGGGCGCGCGCCAGACCGGAATGTCGATGCTGCCTGCACCCGGAACCAGCCTCAGCCCGGGCTGGTGCTGCGGCACGTGCGCCCTGCCGCCGCTGTCGACGACGAAGACGACGGGCGCCTCGAGCCCCTTGGCCGCGTGCACCGTCATGATGCGCACCTCGTTGCGGCCCTTGTCCTGCTCGCGCTTGATCGAGGGCGCCTCCATCTCCAGCCCGGAAAGAAAGGCCTGCAGGCCGGGAAGGCCGGCCTTTTCCTGGGCGAGCGCGAAGGAGAGGAATTCGTCGAGAATGTCGCTCGCCTCGCTGCCGAGCCGGGCGAGGAAGGCCGCGCGGCCGCCGCCGGGGCCGAGGATCGCGGCGAAGAGATCGAAGGGCGCGGCGTCGCGTGCGAGGGCGACGATGCCGTCGAGACGCTGCAGGACCGTCGCGAGCGGGCCGTCCGCATCCCTCGCCTGGCGTCCGAGATGGGCCCAGAGGCTTTCGCCCTCGCCCCGCCCGGCGGCAAGCGTGAAGACCTCCTCCTCGCTCAGGCGGAAGAGCGGGCTTTTCAAGGCGGCGGCGAGCGACAGGTCGTCCTCCGGCAGCAGCGCGAAGCGGCCGAGCGCCATCAGGTCCTGCACGGCGATGTGCCCCGTCAGCACCAGCCGGTCGGCGCCGCCGACGGGGATGGTGCCGCGCCGTTTCAACGCCCGCGTCAGCGCATTGACGAAGGCGTCGCGCTTGCGCACCAGCACGATGACGTCGCGCGGCTCGATCAGCCGCACGCCGTCGCGGGTCGCGATCGTCTCGCGGCCGATCCACTGGTCGAGGATGGCGGCGATGCGCTGGGCGAGCTGGTTCGGTGGCGCATTCTCGCGGATCGCGTCGAAGGCGGCGGTCCAGTCCTCCTCGTCCGTCAAGGACGGGGCGGGCGCGATCATCTCCCAGAGGTCCACCTGCCCCGGCTGGCGGACCCGGTTCGAGGCATGCACGATCGGCTCGCCGGAGGCCGAGACGCCGCGCGCATGGCCGGGATCGGCGAAGACGGCATCGACGGCCGACAGAACGTCCTCGGTGGAACGGAACGACAGCTGCAGCCGGACGGAGTGGAAATCGAGCCCGGCGGCAGCGACTTTCGCCTGCGTCGCCAGGCGCTCCTCGTGAAAACGCTGCGGCCTCGCACCCTGAAAGGAGTAGATCGACTGCTTCTCGTCGCCGACGGCGAAGATCGTTCGCCGGCTGGGGCGGGCCGAGGCGCCGGCGAAGAAGTCGTCGCTGAGCGAGCCGATGATGTCCCATTGCACCGGGCTCGTGTCCTGCGCCTCGTCGACGAGGATGTGGTCTATGCCCTGGTCGAGCTTGTAGTGCACCCAGGCGCCGGCGTCGCCGCGCAGGAGCAGACGCGCGGTGCGCTCGACGAGGTCGTCGAAGTCGAGCAGGCTTCGGCTCTTCTTCAGGTCCTCGTAGTCGTGCCGGAAACGGTCGGCGAGCGTCAGCGCGGCTTCCGTCGCGGTGAAGAGATGGAAGAGATCGACCGCGCGGCGGCAGCGCTCCATCCGGGCGCGGGCGCGTCCGAGCCGCTCCTCGATCGCGGGATCGGCCTTCAGCATCGCCTTCGAGAAGAAGGCGCCGTCGGCGCGCGGCTTCGGCCTGTCGCCGCCGGAATAGAAGGCCGCGATCAGCAGGCGATAGCGCTCCGCCGGCGTGGCGGCGTGCCGCGCCGCCATGAGCGTCTCGACGACATCGAGGACGGTCTTGCCGCCCTTCTCGCGCGCGATCGCGACATAGGCGTCGAAGTCCGGCCCCTCGAGCCCGTCCAGCGGCCAGGCGCGCGCCTGCGCCGTGTCCAGCGTTTCCGAGACCGCAATGCCGAGGCCGGCACGCAGGGTCGCCGCAAGGCCGGCACCGCGCCGGGCATGATCGAGAAAACGCCCGAGATCGCTCCGCTTCTCGACGATCGCCGCCAGCAGCCTTTCGAGCCCTGTGTCGTCGGCGAGGTCGAGAACCGTGGCGAAGGCCGCCGCCAGCGCCGGGTCCTCCTCGCTCGCCGCGGCCGTCAGCAGCAGCCGGCGGGCCTCGGCGAGCAGCACGGCGGAGGCGCGGTCGTCGAGAACGGAGAAGTGGCCGGCGACATTGGCCTCCAGCGGAAACTGGTGCAGCAGCGCCTCGCAGAAGGCGTGGATCGTCTGGATCTTCAGGCCGCCCGGCGTTTCGAGCGCCTTGGTGAACAGGCGCCGGGCCGTCTGCAGCGTGATCGCGTCGGGTGCCTTCCCCTCCATCGCCGCGATCCGCAGCGACAGTTCCTCGTCGTCCAGCGTCACCCAGCGACCGAGTTCGGCGAAGACGCGGTTCGACATTTCCGAGGCCGCCGCCTTGGTATAGGTGAGGCAGAGGATCGCCGAGGGGCGGGCGCCGGCGAGCAGCAGCCGGATCACGCGCTGGGTCAGGACATGGGTCTTGCCGGAGCCGGCATTGGCCGAGACCCAGGCGGAGCCCGCGGGATCGGAGGCCGTGCGCTGCAGTTCCGCCGTGCGGCCGAGCCAGGCCGTCGTCGCGGCCGTTTCCTCAGGCGTCATCGCCGCCCTCCTCCCCGTCGTCGGTCGACCATTCGGCGACCCGGGCGAGGTGGTCGTATTCCCCGCCCCAGTCGCGCTGCCTCTGCATGATCAGCCGGGAGGCGAAGCCGTGGCGGCCGCTCAGGAGCGCGTCGAGCAGCTTGCGCAGTTCGGCAAGCGCCGCATCGGCGAGATCGTCCGCCGACCGGCCGCCCTTCTTCGCCTCGTTGTTGACCGCGGTGACGTCGAAGCGCTCGCCGGGCTTCAGCCGGACATAGAGGAGCTCCGCCGCGACGTGCCGGCCGAGGCCGCGGAAACCGCCCGCCTTCAGCACGGCCGCCTCCAGCGGCAGTTGCGGGTCGAGCAGGGCGCGCGCCTCCTTTTCCGAGGGGCTGGAACCGGTCTTGTAGTCGATCAGCACGGCGCGGCCGTCCGGCAGGAGGTCGATGCGGTCGGCGATCCCGGTCAGGCGGATCTCGCCGACGCCGACGGCCATCGTCGCCGGCACTTCCGTGCGGGAGGCGGCGAGCGTCGGCCGGCGCCGGCGTTCCCAGTCGAGGAAGGCGTCGGCGACCGCGCCGAGCCTCAACCGCCAGAGATGGTCGGCATGGGGCGGCAGCGGATGGGAGTCGAGCGCCTCGCGGATCAGCCGCTTCAGCGCCGCTTCCGCCTCTGCCGACGCCGGATCGATGCCGGCGCTGACGAAGCGTTCCACGACACGGTGATAGAGCGTGCCGCGCTCCGACGCCCCTGGCTCCACGGTGAAGGCGCCGACAGGCTGCAGCCGGAGAATGCGCCGGGCATAGACGGCGTAGGGATCGCGCCTCAGCCGCGCGATCTCGCTGAAGGAATAGGTGAGCGGCTGGCGTTCGGCCGGCGGGCGCGGGGCGGGGCGCTCGGCGCGCGGTTCCGCCGGCCGGTCGTCGAGCGCGGCGACCCAGTGGCGGTAGGCGGCGCCGCGCGCGCGCATCGGCTCCGAGAGGGCCTGCCCGCCGAGCGCCATCAGCCGCTGCAGCCAGCGCGAGGCGACCGTCGGCGCGCCGCCCTGCCGGAGCGCCCGGGTGAGCACGAGCTGCCGGGTGCCGGCGGCCATCTGCAGGTCGTGGGCAAGCTGGCCGATGCGCCGTTCGGGCGGCTCCAGCCCCATCGCGATCTTCATCGCGCGCGACAGGAAGGGGTTGTTCGCCGATTGCGGCGGCCAGACGCCCTCGTTGAGCCCGCCGAGCACGATCGTGTCGACGCTCTGCAGCCGCGATTCGAGCGCGCCGAAGATGAAGACGCGCGGATGGCGCATCGCCGGCGGCTTGATCGCTTCGCCCGTCATCAGCGCCACGACGATGTCGCACCATTGCGATCCATCGGCCTGCATCTGGCCATCGGTCTCGATGACGGTCTGGAACAAGCCCGCAAGCGCCTCGCCCGCCTCGCCGCCCCACAGTCCAGCGAGGTCGCCGCGCGCGTCGATCGCGATCGCCTCCAGGGCGCGGCCGGTGCGGGTCGCCCAGTCGGAAAGCGGCAGCTCGGCCGATAGCGGCCGGCCGCCCCGCCCGAGCGTGCCGAGCGCCGAGGCGAGCGGCTCGATGGCGGCGGCGAGCCGGCGGCAGAGATCGGCGGCGCCAGCGATCGACGCGTCGGTGATGTCGCCGCGCCATTCCGTCCGGTGCCGCTCGGCGCTTTCCGCAGCCCAGCGCGCCGCCAGCAGCGGTTCGAGCTCGCCGATCTCGATCGCGCGCGTTCCACCACGCAGCGCCACGCGCTCGACGACGCCGGCGGAGGCGCGCACAGCCTCTGCCGGCAGGCCGAGGCGCAGCAGCGGATGCTTGAGAAGGGCGGCGATCGCCACCGGATCGCCGGGCCGCAGCGCCGCCTCGGTCGCGAGGATCGCCAGCGTGCCGGGCGGTGTCTCGGCGAGCGGGGTTCCGGCGGAATCGTCGGCCTCGATGCCGAAGCGATGGAGCTCGGCGACGACGCGGCGGGCGAGATCCCGGTCCGGCGTCACCAGCGCGGCGCGGCTTTCCGTCTCCTCGCCGAGCGCCAGCCGGAGCGCAACGGCGATCGCGGTCGCCTCCTCGCGCTCGGCGGCGGCCTCGATCAGGGTGACGCCGGCAAAGGCGGCCTGAAGCGCATCGGCGTTGACGCCGCGCATCACGTCCGGCCACTGGTCGGTCGCCTCCGACGGCAGCATGGCGGCGGAAACGAGCGTCTGGCGCAGCGCAAGATCGTCCGGGGCCGCGCCGATCGCGCGCACCGCGTGGCGCGGGACGCCCATGCGGCGGAGCAGCCGGAAGAGGCCGTATTGCGGATGGCTGCGCTCGGATGTCTCCGACCGCCCATCCGCTTGTTCGGTCGCAAGCGCCGTCCACTGCGCGTCTGTCATGTCCTGGTCGAGGCCGGGCAGGACGATGACGCCGTCATCCCGCTTCTGCACGGCGGCGATCAGGCTCGCCGTGGCGGGGATCGAGCCGGTCGAGCCGGCGATGATGACCGGGCCGTCGGAAGGGCGCGTGGCGATCCGCTCCGTCTCGGCGTCGAGCACGGCATTGCGGTGGCGCGACGGCGAGGAGCGCCGGAGCTCGACGAGGCGATCCTGCCAGTAGACGCGGGCGATGCCGAGGAATTCCTGCGTCAGCTCCCACCAGAGCGCGTGCTCGCCCGCCTCGAGCCGGTCGAGCGCCGACCAGTCCACCTCTTCCGTCTCGATCGCGTCGATCAGCTCACAGAGATTGCGCGCGAGCCAGAGGGCGTCGGCGGGGCTTGCCGGGGCGATCAGCGGGCTTTCGGCATGGACGGCGGTGATCGCCGCCGGAAGCCGGTTGCGCCAGGCAAGGATCAGCCGGCCGAGCTCGATCAGCCGGGCGGCGTTCGGCAGCGGCGGCGCAAGGTCGAGGAGGATCGGCACGTCCGCGTCGAAGAAGCCGCTGTCGTCGTCGGTCTCGCCGAGCGCGCGGATCACCGGCAGGATCGCCGAGCGCCCGCCGAGGCAATCGACGAATTCGGAACGCAGCACGCGGGCGGCGCGCCGCGTCGGCACGAAGAGGGTGATGCCGGCGAGCGACAGGGGATCCGACCCGTCATGGCGATAGCCCTCGACCAGCCTTCCGTCGCAGAGCGCCTGCGCCAGCGTCCTCAGGAATGGCAGGCCCGGCGGGATCGTCAGGACATTGCCGGCCGCCGCCTCCGTTGCCATCTCAGTCCGTCCCTCCGGCATGCCGGGCGATCACCGCTTCGGCCGCTTCGATCGCCTCCGGCGTGCCGACCGTGATCCATTCGCCCTCCAGCATCCGTCCATGAAGCCTTCCCGCGGCGATTGCCCGGTCGAAATAGAGGTTGAGGTTGAAGGCGTCCGCCGGAGCGTCGTTGAGCAGGTCGCGCGTCATGGCGATCGCGCCGGCATAGACGACCGGGGCGCCGCCGGCGCCCCCGGCATGGCGGGTGAGCCGGCCGTCCGCCGCGAGCGAGAAATCGATCTTGCCATTGTGGCCGGTCGTGCGCTCCGGCGGGACGCAGAGCAGCAGCATGTCCATCGCCGCCGGATCGAAAGCATCGGCGAGGCGGGCGAGATTGCCGGGTTTTCCCGCCGGTTCATCGACCCAGAAGAGATCGGCATTCATGACGAGGACCGGACCCGGCGGCAGCAGTCTCAGTCCCCTGGCGAGGCCGCCGCCGGAATTCATCAGCCCGGCGCGCTCGTCGGAGATGAGGATGCGCGGCGCCGTGCGGGCCGCGAGATGGGCCTCCATCCGGTCGGCATGATGGTGGACGTTGACGACAACGGTGGTGACGCCCGCCCCGGCGAGAAGGTCGAGCACATAGTCGATCATCGGCCGCCCGGCGACGGGCACGAGCGGCTTCGGCAGGGTGTCGGTGATCGGCCGCATCCGCGTGCCGAGGCCGGCGGCAAGCACCATTGCGTTGCTGATCGGCATCAGGTCCTCATCCCGTGTGATTCTGCCTCAGAGGATTTCAGCCTTTGCGCACCAGTCGCGCAAGGGTGCGAGCGTCTCGTGGGAAAGGGCCGTCTTCAGGTAGGCGAGCGTGCGCGGCAGATGGCGCAGATAGGCGGACTTCCCGTCGCGCTCCTTCAGCCGCACCCAGATCCCGGCGAGCTTGCAGTTGCGCTGCGCCGCCATCAGATGCCAGTCGCGGCGGAAGGCGGCCTCGTCGAAGGGACCGTTCTCCCTGCGCGCGGCGATATAGCGGTCGACGAGGGACGCCGTCAGGTCCGGCGGCATGTCGATGCGCGCGTCCTGCGTCAGCGAGGCGACGTCATAGGCGGTCGGGCCGATCATCGCATCCTGGAAATCGATGAGGCCGACCCGGTCGGTGCCGGTCGCGCCCGCCTGCCAGAGGATGTTCGGCGAGTGGAAATCGCGCAGCAGGAGGTTGGTCTCGGCCGTGCCGGCCGCCGCGATCAGCGCCGACCAGATCGCCCGGTAGGCCTGCCGTTCCGCGTCGGTCGGGGGAGCGCCGCGCATGGAGGGCAGATACCAGTCGAGGAGAAGGCTCGTCTCGATCGCCATCGCCTTGGGGTCGAAGTCCGGTATCCGGTGGCGGGTGCCGTCGGGAAGCGGCAGCGTCCGCGGGAAGGGCGCCGCATGCAGCCGGGCGAGGAGATCGATGCCGGCCTCGTAGCGTTCGACGATCGGCCGGCCGGCCGCATCGACGATGCCCTCGGCGCCGAGGTCCTCGAGAAGCAGGATGCCCTGATCGAGGTCGGCGGCGAGAACGGCCGGGGCATGCAGCCCGGCGGCGCGAAGGCCCGCCGAGACGGCGGCGAAGGGTCGGCAGTCCTCGGCGATATGGGCGATCTGCTGGTAGTATTTTCCGTCTTCGAGGATCGGGCCGGGCGCGAGCCTCGGGGCATCCATCAGCACGCGCGACGGTGTTCCATCCGCGATGACGTGCTCGTAGGCGCGGCTGGAGGCGTCCCCGCTCAGATGACAGCGCCGGGCCCCGGAAAGCCCCTCGCGGTCGAGGAAGCCGCGGATCGCAAGGCTGCGGGCGATCCGCGCCAGCGCTGCTTCCGGTCCTTCCACCAGCAGGTCGCGGCCGTCGCCCCGATGGGTGAACGACAGCGTGATCCGGTCCCGGGGCAGCCGCTCCGCCGCCCTCTCCGGCCATTCGACCAGGCAGAGGCCGTCGGCGAGCGCCTCGTCGAGGCCGAGTTCGTCGAGCTCCGAGGCATCGGACAGGCGGTAGAGGTCGAAATGAGCGACCGGGATGCGGCCCTCATAGGTCTGCACGAGGGTGAAGGTCGGGCTCGGAACCTCGAGGTCGTCGTCTTCGGCGAGCGCCCGGATCAGCGCGCGGGCGAGCGTCGTCTTTCCCGCGCCGAGATCGCCGGAAAGCCCGACGCAATCCCCCCGCTTCAGCGCCAGCGCCAGGCCTTCGGCGAGGCGGTCGGTCGCCGCGGCGTCTGCCAGGAAAAGCCGGACCGGTGCCATCACTCCGCCGCCACGACGGAGGTGCGCTCGGCCGAGGGAATGCGGCAGGTGACGGTGGTGCCGCGTCCGGGAGCCGTGTCGATCGCCACGGTTCCGTGGTGGAGCGCGACGAAGCTTTCGACGATCGACAGGCCGAGGCCGGCGCCGCCGGCCTTGCCGTGGCTTTCGAAGCGGTTGAACACGCTGTCGAGCACGTCCTTCGGGATGCCGGGCCCGTTGTCGGCGACGGAGAAGACGAAATCGGCACCGTCGCGGCGGCAGGT
This sequence comes from Ensifer soli, assembly GCF_041928815.1. Lineage (NCBI taxonomy): Bacteria > Pseudomonadati > Pseudomonadota > Alphaproteobacteria > Hyphomicrobiales > Rhizobiaceae > Ensifer > Ensifer soli. The sequence goes on from NZ_JBHFEI010000012.1 coordinate 119,382, forward strand.
CAGCGTGATCAGGCTGCCTTCGGGGGCGAAATTGGTGGCATTGGTCAGGAGCTTGATCAGGATCTGCTTCAGCCGCTGGTGGTCGGCGACGAAGGTGCCGAGCGTCTCCGGCGCAACGATGCGCACCGTGACACCGCTTTCCTGCAGCTTGCCCGACATGTGCAGCGTCACCTCGTCGAGGAAATCGTCGAGGGCGAATTCAGAGAAATCCAGCTCGATGATGCCGGCATCGACGGTCGCCAGGTCGAGGATGTCGTTGACGAGGGTCAATAGCAGGGAAGAGGAGGTGGAGATGTGGTCGATATATTCGGCCTGGCGCTGCGTCAGTGTGCCGAAGGTCGGCGTCTTCAAGAGATCCGCGAAGCCGATGATGTTGGTGAGCGGCGAGCGCAGCTCGTAGGAGACATGCTGGACGAAGTCGTTCTTCAGCGCGTCCGCCAGACGCAGTGCCTCGTTCTTCTCCGTCAGCGCCCGCTCGACCCGCACGCTGTCGGTGATGTTGGCGAAGGTCAGCATGGTCTGGGCGTTGGGCAGCGGGATCACGGCGAAGTCGAGGATCAGGCCGGTGCGCAATTCCAGGATGCCGTGGTCGGAGGCGCGCTCGTCGTCGAAGCTGGTGATCAGCTGCGCGAAGCGCTTCCAGCCGTCCGGCTGGTCGTAAGAGGCGCCGCAGGCCTGTTCGATCGCGCGGATATGGGTGCCGGGCGCGGCCTGCGCCTCGGTGACGCCCCAGAGCGCGCGGAAGGCGGGATTGGAGAGCCGGATGCGGCCGTCCGGCCCGAAGACGGCGACGCCTTCGGAGAGATGGTCGATCGTCTCGCCCTGGACCTGGACCAGCGTGTTGTAGCGCGTCTCGAGATCGACCTTTTCCGTCAGGTTCTCGAAGACCCAGGTCGTACCGCCCTGCGGCCGGGCGGTGGCGAAGACGCGCAGCGTCTGGCCGTTCGGCAGGTGCCAGAGGTCGGTCTGCGTGTCGACTGCCCGGTAGATCGACAGGGCGTTGTCCTTCCACTGCTTCCAGTTCAGAAGCTCCGGCAGTTTTCCGGCGGCGCGCAGCCGTTCGAGCAGGGCGCCGTTGTCCGGCCTGCCGTCGAGGAAGCCGAGCGGCAGATCCCAGAGCCTCTGGAAGGCCTGGTTGTAGAATTGCAGGCGCTGGTCGCCGTCAAAGATCGCCACGGGGGTCGCCAGATGGTCGAGCGTCTCGGCATGGCTCTTCAGCGTCCGGTCGAGCTCCTCGCGGATCGCCGCGGCATCGGACACGTCGACGGCCATGCCGGCGGCACCGGAGGGAGTGCGGATCGTCACGACGTCGAAGAAGCCGCGATTGCCGCGCACGACGGTGGAGAGGCGCTCGCGGAACGGCGATTCGTAGGTGGCCTGGCTGCGGATGCGCTCGCGCTGGGCGGCGGCGAGCAGCTCGCGCCCCTCCTCGACGGCGATCTGCGCCTCGGACGCCTCGACGGCGTCGGCATAGGCGTCGTTGACCCAGACGAGCCGCTCGTCGGCGTCGCGGATCCAGGCCGGCATGTCGACGGCGTCCATCAGGCCGTGGAAATTCGATAGCGCGGCGCTGAGCCGGTCGCGTTCGAGCTTCAGCGCGGCGAGTTCCTCGCGCAGGTTGCTGAGCGCGACGAAGCGGACGAAGGCCTCGCCGCCGGAGACGCGGCCCTGCGCCTCCAGCACCTCGTTGCGCCCGGTCTCGACGATCAGGTCGAAACTCTGCGCGGCCGAGCGCAGCCGGTCGATGGCGCTTTCGAGCGTCTGGGCGGAGGCCGGCTTCAGCCAGCGGCCGAAGGCGAGGAAATCGCGGTCGTCCTGCGGCGCGCCGGTCTCCGCCGGCAGTTGCCCGAGGAATTCCGGCCGTTCGGAAAGCCCGTCCCAGACGACGATGCGCCGGTCCTTTTCGGTGATCAGCGCCTGGAGGCGGCCGATCCTGTGGCGGGCATCCGACATCGCGCCGCGCAGGCTGCGGTTCTCGCTTTCCGCCCGTCCGCGCTGGCGGATCATCCAGAGGGCGGACAGCATCGCGGCGGAGATGCCGCCGAAGACGATGGAAAAGGCGATGACCTCGGTCGAGCGGAAGATCGCGCCGGTGACGATGCCGTCGACGGCGGCGAAGGCGGGGGCTGCGACCGATCCGAGCGCGAAAGCCGCGGTCGTGGACCTGAAAAAGGCCGAAAGGCTGCGCCTGGTCGTGCCGCGTCTCGAAGGCCCTGTCTGCATCGTCTGCTCGTCCCCGTGGTGCGGGGCGTGCGCAAGCGGACGGCATGCGCGGTCACCCGCGCAGACGGTCGTTGCAAACCCCCGTGTCAGTCGCTCTGTCCGATGCCTCGCCGGCCGCTTTCGGGAGGGCACGCACAGGTCCATTCGAGACGTCTAGCCGTCCATGGCTGCGCGAGGCTTGTGGACCTGACGGGTCCGGCAAGCCGCGGGTGCCTGGTCGTGCCAGGACGGGACACATCGCCGGAGACCGGCGCGCCGCTTGTGGTCCGTCCACGCGTTTCGAATCGACACATTAACCATAATGCTTTGCCGATTCGGCGCAAAGATGCGGGCAAAAAAAGAACCGCCCTCTTGGGGTCAAGAGGGCGGTCTCCATATCTTGTGGATTAGCTGGATAAATATCAATAGCGGTAGTGTTCAGCCTTGAACGGACCCTGGGGCGTCACGCCGATATAGGAGGCCTGCTCGCTCGAGAGCTCCGTAAGCCTGGCGCCGAGCTTTTCGAGATGCAGACGGGCGACCTTCTCGTCGAGGTGCTTCGGCAGGACGAAGACCTCGTTCTTGTAGTCGGCGCCGCGGGTGAAGAGCTCGATCTGCGCCAGCACCTGGTTGGAGAAGGAAGCCGACATGACGAAGGAGGGGTGGCCGGTGGCGTTGCCGAGGTTCAACAGCCGGCCTTCCGAGAGCAGGATCATCCGGTTGCCCTTCGGGAACTCGATCAGGTCGACCTGGGGCTTGATGTTGGTCCACTTCAGGTTGCGCAGTGCCGCGACCTGGATCTCGTTGTCGAAATGGCCGATATTGCCGACGATCGCCATGTCCTTCATCTCGCGCATGTGGTCCATGCGGATGACGTCCTTGTTGCCGGTCGTCGTGATGAAGATGTCGGCGGTTGCGACGACATCCTCGAGAAGCACGACCTCGAAGCCGTCCATCGCCGCCTGCAGCGCGCAGATCGGATCGACCTCCGTCACCTTGACGCGGGCGCCGGCGCCGCGCAGCGAGGCGGCAGAGCCCTTGCCGACATCGCCATAGCCGCAGACGACGGCGACCTTGCCGGCCATCATTACGTCGGTGCCGCGGCGGATGCCGTCGACCAGCGATTCCTTGCAGCCATACTTGTTGTCGAACTTCGACTTGGTGACGGAATCGTTGACGTTGATCGCCGGGAAGGGCAGCAGGCCCTTGGCCTGGAGCTGGTAGAGCCGGTTGACGCCGGTGGTCGTCTCTTCCGTCACGCCGCGGATCGCGTCGCGCTGCTTCGTGAACCAGCCCGGCGAGGCGGCGAGCCGCTTGCGGATCTGGGCGACGAGGATTTCCTCCTCCTCCGAACCGGGATTGGACAGCACGTCCTCGCCGGCCTCGGCGCGGGCGCCGAGCAGGATGTACATGGTGGCGTCGCCGCCATCGTCGAGGATCATGTTGGAGAGGCCGCCATCTGCCCACTGGAAGATCTTGTCGGTGTAGGTCCAGTAGTCCTCGAGCGTCTCGCCCTTGACGGCATAGACCGGGATACCCCTGGCGGCGATCGCGGCGGCGGCATGGTCCTGCGTCGAGAAGATGTTGCACGAGGCCCAGCGCACCTCGGCGCCGAGCGCCACCAGCGTCTCGATCAGCACGGCGGTCTGGATGGTCATGTGCAGCGAGCCGGTGATGCGCGCGCCCTTCAGCGGCTGCGACGCGCCGAACTCGGCGCGGCAGGCCATCAGTCCCGGCATTTCGGTTTCGGCGATGTCGATTTCCTTGCGGCCGAAATCGGCAAGAGCGATGTCGGCGACGTGATAGTCGTTTGTGGTGGTCATGAAAATCTCCAGGCAGGTCTAAGTCGCGCCCGGTCATCCGGTCGCCGCATCATCCGGCGCGCGACGCTCCGCATCGGTCACGAGCGCGGTCTGGCCGGTCTTGTAGCAGCAAGCCGGCAGGCAATCAATATCGATATAAAGAAGTCTTTATATGTTTATGTCGGCGCTCACATCTCTTCGCCGAAACGGTCGCGCACCAGCACGTCGAGCGCCTCGATCGCCTGCTCCGCCTCCCGGCCGCTCGCGGTGACGAAGATCGTGCAGCCGGGCGAGGCCGCGAGCATCATCAGCCCCATGATCGAGGTGCCGCCGACGGTCATTCCGTCCTTCGACACGCTGATCTCCGCCTCGAAACCCTCGACGGTCTGGACGAACTTGGCGGAGGCACGCGCGTGCAGGCCGCGCTTGTTGACGATCAGCAGTTCACGGCTGAGGGACATCGGATCGCTGGCGCCCGTCATTTTCCGCTCAGCACGCGGCTGGCGACGTTGATGTATTTGCGCCCCGCCTCGGAGGCGTCGACGAGGGCCTTGTCCATCGGGCTTTCGGCACGCACGCCGGCGAGCTTGATCAGCATCGGCAGGTTGACGCCGGCGATCACCTCGACCGTGCCGCTCTTCATCACGGAGATCGCGAGATTGGACGGCGTGCCGCCGAACATGTCGGTGAGGATGATGACGCCATTGTCGCTGCGTGCCCGTTCCACCGCGTCGATGATGTCCTGCCGGCGCTGGTCCATGTCGTCTTCCGGGCCGATGCAGACGGTCTCGATCGCCTTCTGCGGACCGACGACATGCTCCAGAGCCAGTCGAAACTCATCAGCCAGCTTGCCGTGGGTGACAAGCACAAGTCCGATCATGGTGTCTCGCTCCAAATGCGTCTGCACTCTTTTCGTGGCGGAATATCGCAATGCAGCAACTTCGTCCACCGTCGGGGCGGACATCTTGGCAAGGAAAAGCCGAAGTGCAAGGGCAAAACGGCGGAATTCGCGCCTCTGTGATCACGAACGCGCAGGGCCGGGCAGCAGACGGCGAAGGACCGCCAGCGGATCGCGGGCCGCATGCGGCAGGCGGACAAGCGGCAGCGTCCGGTCCGCGACGATCGCGAAGCGTTCCTCCTCGGGCGGCAGCCGCGCCTCCTGCGACGGGTCGACCGGCCGGATCGCGAGATGCAGGACGGCTGCGGGGCAGGTCTCGACGCGCACGATCCCGGCGCCGCGGATCTCGGCGAGGCCACGGATCGTTGCCGGCGCCCTGGCGACGATCCGTCCGCCGGCGAATGTGATGTCGACCCGGTCGTCGCTGACGAGCGCGCCGAACTCGCCGGCCTTCACCGCCGCATCGACAAGCGCCAGCGCCAGCGTCGACTTGCCGCTGCTGGAGCGTCCGACGATCAAGAGGCCGCAGGTGCCGACGACCACCGCCGAGGCGTGGATGTTGATCCCTTCTCCGCTCACGTCTGCGCTTCGACCGGCAGGATCAGGACGAAGCGCGCGCCGACCACGCGCTCCTCGTCCGGTGAGGCGGCATAGAGGTTTTCCGCCCTGAGCGTGCCGCCATGGGCCTCGGCGATCTGGCGCGAGATCGACAGGCCGAGGCCGGAGTTTTGGCCGAACCCTTCGCTGTCGGGGCGGTCGGTGTAGAAGCGCTCGAAGATCCGGTCGATGTTCTCGGCCTGGATTCCCGGTCCGTTGTCGTCGACACAGACGACACAGCGGTTGCGCGAGCGCTTCAGCCGCACGGTGATGCGCCCGCCGGTCTCCGGGACGAAGGAGCGGGCGTTCTCGATCAGGTTGGTGATGATCTGGCCGATCCTGAGCTCGTGGCCGCTGACGAGGAAGGCGCCCTTCGGATTGTCCTTGCGGTCGACGACGAAGCGCAGCTCCACCGGCTTCTTGCTGCTGCGGATCTCGCGGGAAATGTCGACGAGATTGGAGAGCAGCTTTTCCAGGTCGACCGTGTCGGCATGGCTGCGGGCGAGCTCCGCGTCGAGGCGCGAGGCGTCGGCGATGTCGCTGATCAGCCGGTCGAGCCGGCGCACGTCGTGCTGGATGATGTCGACGAGGCGCTGCTTGGACGTCTCGTTCTTCGCCAGCGGCAGGGTCTCGACGGCGCTCCGGAGCGAGGTCAGCGGGTTCTTCAGCTCATGGCTGACATCGGCGGCGAAGCTCTCGATCGCATCGATCCGGTCGTAGAGCGCCGACGTCATCTCGCGCAGCGCCACCGACAGGTTGCCGATCTCGTCCTGGCGCGAGGAAAAGTCCGGGATCTCCTCGCGCTCCTTGGCGCCGCCGCGCCGCACCCGGATCGCCGCCGCCGACAGGCGGCGCAGCGGATTGGCGATGGTGCTCGACAGCAGCACAGACAGGATGACGTTGACAAGGGCGGCGACGCCGAAGACGCGGATGATCGCGAGCCGCTCGGCATGGACGATCTTGTCGATGTCGCCGGCCTGCGTCGACAGCAGCAGGACGCCGAGCACGGCGCGGAAGCGCTGCACGGGAACGGCGACCGAGACGATCAGCTCGCCTTTTTCCGTGACCCGGACGACCGCGCCGCGCACGCCGGTCAGCGCATTGGTCACTTCCGGATAGATCGACCCGTTGCCGCCGGGCGGCTCGCGGTAGAGCGGCAGGTCGCCCGGCTGCAGCATGCGGTTGAAGAGCGCGTTCAGCCGTTCGAGGATGCCGGCCGATTCGGGTTCGATCGGCGGCAGATCGAAGCGCAGCACCTGGCCGCCCGTGTAGAGATGGCGCGAATCGAGCAGCAGGTCGGCATCCGCGTCAAACAGCCGGGCGCGGGTGCGCGTCGGGGAGATGAGCCGGCGAAGGATCGGCGCCACACGTTCCTGGATGATCGGGAACTCGAGATCCTCGTCCTTCGGCAGCGGCGTGATGCTCTGGCCGGCCTGGAGCTCGAGCAGCTTTTCCGGATCGATGGTGATCGAGTTGGTGTCGACGGAGGCGGAGGAGGCGATCGCGCCGGCGATGATCTCGCCCTGGGTCAGCAGGCTCTCGACGCGGGCGTCGATGAGGCCTTCGCGGAACTGGTTGAGATACATGATGCCGGCGACGAGGACGAGGATCGCCACGAGGTTGAAGAAGACGATACGGCGGGTGAGGCTCGAAAAGACGGCATTGCCGAAGATCCGCCGGATCAGCGTGAAGGGATGGCCCCAGCGCCGACCGCGGCGGCGCTCGCGAAACTCGCCGTCGGCGGCGTCGGCGCGACCGTTCACGCCGATCTCCCCGGCAACCGTGTCTCCGGCCAAGTCTGGCACGCGCATTCCGTCCTTCCCTCGCCCCCGCCGTCCGTATCAGGGGCAGGCCGGCGTCCCGTCTTGGTCGTCAGGCCGCTTCGCGGAAGCGATAGCCGACGCCGTAGAGCGTTTCGATCATGTCGAAGTCGTTGTCCACCATCTTGAACTTCTTGCGCAGCCGCTTGATGTGGCTGTCGATGGTGCGGTCGTCGACATAGACCTGCTCGTCATAGGCCGCGTCCATCAGCGCGTCACGGCTTTTCACCACACCGGGCCGGAGCGCCAGCGAATGGAGGATGAGGAATTCGGTCACCGTCAGCGTCACCGGCTCGTTCTTCCAGGTGCAGGTATGGCGCTCCTGGTCCATGACGAGCTGGCCGCGTTCGAGCGAGCGCGCCTGCGCTTCGGCCGATTTCGCCCCTTGCGGAGCCGCCTGTGAGGCGGCCTCGCGGTTGACGGCGCGGCGCAGGATGGCCTTGACCCGCTCGACCAGCAGGCGCTGCGAGAAGGGCTTGGTGATGAAATCGTCGGCGCCCATCTTCAGGCCGAAGAGCTCGTCGATCTCCTCGTCCTTCGACGTCAGGAAGATGACGGGGATGTCGGACTTCTGCCGGAGGCGACGCAGCAGCTCCATCCCGTCCATGCGCGGCATCTTGATGTCGAAGATCGCGAGATGGGGCGGGCGCGCCAGCAGGCCCTCCAGTGCCGAGGCGCCGTCCGTGTAGGTCTCCACCTTGTAGCCCTCGGCCTCGAGCGCGATCGAGACGGAGGTCAGGATGTTACGGTCGTCGTCGACAAGGGCGATGGTCTGCATCGTATCAGTAGCTCCGCATGGGTCCCTGCGTCCCGCCGGGCGGGCGGGACGGCGCACGAAGGGTGGGCAGGGTTCTCTTGAGGATAAAGCTGGAACAAATTGTGGCAAGGCGAATCTGCAGGCGGCAGGCGGCGGCGGGGAGGGCGCGGTTTCCCCGGGAAAGGGTACGCGATTCAAACGATTTAAATTATTGTATTATAATTTAAATCGATTAATATACTGAAATCATTATTGTTTTAGCGTTGATTCCTCTTGTGCATCGCACAGGACTGTGGTTATCGTCCGCGGCATCGAAGCACTCCGACACTGAGGGGACGATACGCGCATGACCGAACATGGTATTCGCAATGCCGCCTGTGGGCTGGATCTCGCCGGTTTCTCCGACCTCGGCACGGTCCGCTACAATCTCGGCGCCGCCGCCCTCGTCGAGGAGGCGATTCGCAACGGCGAGGCCGAACTGACCGCCCACGGCGCTCTGCGTGCGCTGACAGGCCAGCACACCGGCCGTTCGCCGAAGGACAAGTTCATCGTCCGCGACGCCGAGACCGCGCCCGAGATCTGGTGGGAGAACAACCGGGCGATGTCGCCTGCCGCCTTCGCCCTGCTTCGTGCCGACATGCTCGACTATGCCAGGGGCAAGTCGCTCTACGTGCAGGACCTGATCGGCGGCGCGGACGCGGAAAATGCGCTGCCCTCGCGCGTCGTCACCGAATTCGCCTGGCACTCGCTGTTCATCCGCAACCTGCTGATCCGGCCGGACCGCGAGGCGCTCGCCACCTTCGTGCCGAAGCTGACCATCATCGACCTGCCCGGCTTCAAGGCCGATCCCGCCCGCCACGAATGCCGCACGGAAACCGTGATCGCCTGCGATTTCGTCAACGGCCTCGTGCTGATCGCCGGCACCTCCTATGCCGGCGAGATGAAGAAATCGGTGTTCACGGCGCTGAACTACCTGCTGCCGAAGAAAGGCGTCATGCCGATGCATTGCTCGGCCAATGTCGGTCCTTCCGGCGATGCCGCCGTGTTCTTCGGCCTCTCCGGCACGGGCAAGACGACGCTGTCGGCCGATCCCGCCCGCACCCTCATCGGCGACGACGAGCACGGCTGGGGCGAGCATGGCATCTTCAATTTCGAGGGCGGCTGCTACGCCAAGACCATCCGGCTTTCGGCCGAGGCCGAGCCGGAGATCTTCGCCACCACGCGCCGTTTCGGCACCGTGCTCGAGAACGTCATCCTCGACGAGAACCGCGTCCCCGACTTCAACGACGGCTCGCTCACGGAAAACACCCGCTGCGCCTATCCGCTCGACTTCATCCCGAATGCGAGCGCGACCGGCACCGCCGGCCATCCGAAGACGATCATCATGCTGACGGCGGATGCCTTCGGCGTGATGCCGCCGATCGCCCGGCTGACGCCGGAACAGGCGATGTACCACTTCCTCTCCGGCTACACCGCCAAGGTCGCCGGCACGGAAAAAGGCGTGACCGAGCCCGAGGCGACCTTCTCCACCTGCTTCGGCGCCCCCTTCATGCCGCGCCACCCCTCCGAATACGGCAACCTGCTGCGCGACCTGATCGCCAACCACGGCGTCACCTGCTTCCTGGTCAATACCGGCTGGACCGGCGGCGCCTACGGCGCTGGCCATCGCATGCCGATCAAGGCGACGCGGGCGCTGCTCGCCGCCGCGCTTGACGGCTCGCTGAACGCCGCCCGCTTCCGCACGGACGCGCATTTCGGCTTCGCCGTGCCGGTTTCTGTTCCGGGCGTCGACGCCCGCATCCTCGATCCGCGCTCGACCTGGGCCGACGGTGCCGCCTACGACCAGCAGGCCGCCCGCCTCGTCGGGATGTTCATCGAGAACTTTGCCAAGTTCGAATCCCATGTCGACGGCAGCGTGCGCGACGCGGCGCCGGGCCTGCGCATCGCCGCGGAATAAGGCGCAGCCTGCGAAAGCGTCGAAGGCCCGGTGCGGATGCGCCGGGCCTTCGTCCGTTTTCGGGCATTTGCGTCGCGGCCAAGCTGTGCGATACAGCGGACGGGATACGGCGGCGGTAGGCGAGACGGATGGCGAGCGAGCCCCTTTACATCAACAGCCGTATCGTCATTGCCGGCTGGGAACTGACGGAACAGTTCGTGCTGGCGGGCGGTCCCGGCGGGCAGAACGTCAACAAGGTCTCGACCGCCGTCCAGCTGTTCTACGATCTGGCGGGCTCGCCGGCGCTCGACGAGCGGGTGCGCGCCAATGCGAAACGGCTCGCCGGCCGCCGCCTTTCGAAGGACGGCGTGCTGATGATCGAGGCCAGCCGCTTCAGGAGCCAGGAGCGCAACCGCGAGGACGCGCGCGAACGGCTGAAGGACCTGATTCTCGAAGCCGCCGCCCCGCCGCCGCCGCCGCGCAAGAAGACGCGGCCGACCAAGGGGTCCGTCGAGCGCCGGCTGAAGGAAAAGGCCGGCCGCGCGGATGTCAAGCGGCTGCGCGGCAAGCCCGGCGGCGAGTGAGGCCGGCGCGGTCAGACCGCTGAAATGTCATCGACATTGCGTTCCGTCGCGCTATGTTCCGGCTGCGCCATGAGGGCGCCAAGGAGAGAGACATGGGTCTGTTCGATTTCATCAGGAACGCGGGCAAGAAACTCGGCATCGGCGACGACGACACGCCTCCGGAGGCCGAGGCCGTGAAGAAGGAACTGGAATCGCACGGTCTCGGCACCGACAAGGTGGATGTCGCCGTCGAGGGCGACAAGGTGGTGCTGAAGGGCGTCGTCGGCGACCAGTCGGTCTTCGAGAAGGCGGTCGTCGCCGTCGGCAACACGCTCGGCGTCTCCAAGGTCGAGGCGGGCGAACTGAAGATCGCGGAGGCGGAAGCCGAACCGGTCGAGGCCGCCGCACCGGTCTTCTACACGGTGAAGAAGGGCGACACGCTCTGGGAGATCGCCGAGAGCCAGTATGGCAAGGGCAAGGGCGCCAAGCACACGGCGATCTTCGAGGCGAACAAGCCGATGCTGAGCCATCCCGACAAGATCTATCCCGGTCAGGTCCTGCGCATTCCGCCGCTCGACTGACCTCTTGCGGCCGTTCCGGCCCGGCCGGGGCGGCCCGCCGACGCGAGGATGACGTGCCGATGCAGGTGCTGCCGAAAGGGCTTCGCCATATTCCAGGCTTTCTCGACCGGGCGCGGCAGGAGGCGCTGGTCGAGGCGATCCGTGCCGTGGTCGCCGAGGCGCCGCTCTTCGTTCCTGAAATGCCGCGCACCGGCAAGCCGATGTCGGTGCGCATGACCAATTGCGGCACGCTCGGCTGGGTCACGGACAAAGTGCGCGGCTATCGCTATCAGGCGGAACACCCGGTGACCGGCCGTCCCTGGCCGGCCATGCCGGCGATGCTGCTCGATCTCTGGAACACGGTTTCGGGGACGGAAAAGCAGCCCGAAGCCTGTCTCGTCAACTTCTACACCGAAGAGGCGCGCATGGGCCTGCACCAGGATCGCGACGAGGAGGATCTCGAAACGCCGGTCCTGTCGGTCTCGCTCGGCGACGCATGCCTCTTCCGCGTCGGCGGCACCGCGCGCGGCGGCCGGACCCAATCCTTCCGGCTGGAGAGCGGCGATCTCGTCGTGCTCGGCGGCGAGAGCCGGCTCGCCTTCCATGGCGTCGACCGCATCTATCCGATGACGTCGGGCCTGCTGAAAAACGGCGGGCGGATCAACCTGACACTTCGCCGGGTAAGGATCTGACCGCTCAGAGCTTGCGCAACGCCACGGTTTCGGTCAGGTGGTTCGGGCCCTTCTGCAGGATCAGGTCGGCGCGCGGGCGCGTCGGCAGGATGTTCCGGTGCAGGTTCTTCAGGTTGATGTCGCGCCAGAGCCCCTCGGCGATCTCCAGCGCGTCCGCCTCGCTGATTTCGGCGTAGCGTTTGAAATAGGACTCCGGATTCTTGAAGGCGGTTTCGCGCAGCCGCATGAAGCGGTTGACGTACCAGGTATGGATCAGGCTTTCCTCGGCATCGATGTAGATGGAGAAATCGAAGAAGTCCGAGACCATCGGTATGATCTTGCCGTCCGCGGGAAGATCGCGTGACTGCAGCACGTTGATGCCCTCGAAGATCAGGATGTCGGGGCGGTCGATGATGCGGAACGTGTCCGGCAGCACGTCGTAGGTCAGGTGCGAATAGGTCGGCGCGCGGACATTCGGCTGCCCGGCCTTGATCGCCGAGAGGAAGCGCAGCAGCCGGCCGATGTCGTAGCTTTCCGGAAAACCCTTCCGGTCCATCATGTTTTCGCGCTTCAGCACGGCGTTCGGATAGAGGAATCCATCTGTGGTGACGAGATCGACCTTGGGACTCGTCGGCCAGCGCGACAGCAGTTCCTGCAGGATGCGCGCCGTCGTCGACTTGCCGACGGCGACGGAGCCGGCGATGCCGATGACGAAGGGTGTCTTGGTTTCGTCCGGCAGGTCGAGGAACTGCTTGCGCTGCTCGAAGAGCAGCTGCGAGGATTCGACATGGGCGGAGAGCAGCCGCGACAGCGACAGGTAGATGCGCCGGACCTCGTCGAGATCGACCGGGTCGTTCAGCGAGCGCAGCCGCTTCACTTCGTCCATGGTCAGGGTCAGCGGCGTGTCGGCGCGGAAATGCGACCAGGCCTCGGCCGTGAAGAAACGATAGGGCGAGGTGTCGATATTGGCGAAGCGCTCCGGAATATCGGCGGGCACGAGATCTTTGGCGGCGATGGTCATCACGGCTGACGGCTTGCCTTTTCTTCTATGCCCGACCGCCGGGTGCGCCCCTCGAGCTCGGCCATGACATCATGTAACGATATGCCGGCGATCTTCAATACGACGATCAGATGATAGAGGAGGTCGGCGCTTTCGCCGACGAGTTCCTCGCGCGTGCCGGAGACGGCGGCGATGACGGTTTCCACCGCCTCCTCGCCGAGTTTCTTCGCGGCGCGGGGCTGGCCCTTGGAGACGAGCTTCGCCGTCCAGGAAGTCTCCGGCGAGGCCGTCGCCCGTTCGGCGACGATCGCTTCGAGATCGGCAAGCGTGAAGCGGGTCATGGGTCTTCTCCCGTCAGTCGAGCCGCATGGCGATACCGCGCCCGGCCATGTAGCGCTTTGCCTCGCCGATGCTGTAGGTGCCGAAATGGAAGATCGATGCCGCGAGCACCGCCGTCGCATGGCCGTCGCGGATGCCGTCGACCATATGGTCGAGCGTTCCGGCGCCGCCGGAGGCGACGACAGGGGCGCGCACGCTGTCGGCGATGGCGCGGGTTAGCGCGATGTCGTAGCCGTTCTTGGTGCCGTCGCGGTCCATCGAGGTGACGAGCAGCTCGCCGGCGCCGCGCGCCACCATGCGCTGCGCGAAGTCGACCGCGTCGATGCCGGTCGGCTGGCGGCCGCCATGGGTGAAGATCTCCCAGCGATCTGCTTCGGTTGCGGCCGACACCTTCTTCGCGTCGATCGAGACGACGATGCACTGGTTGCCGAACTTGTCGGCGGCGGCGGCGACGAAGTCCGGATCCTTCACCGCCGCCGAATTGATCGACACCTTGTCGGCGCCGCAGAGCAGCAGTTTGCGGATGTCGGCGAGCTGGCGCACGCCGCCGCCGACGGTGAGCGGCATGAAGCACTGGTCGGCGGTGCGCGCCACGACGTCGAAGATCGTGTCGCGATTGTCGGAGGAGGCGGTGATGTCGAGGAAGCAGAGCTCGTCGGCACCGGCCGCGTCATAGGCCTTCGCCGCCTCGACCGGATCGCCGGCATCGACGAGGTCGACGAAGTTGACGCCCTTGACGACGCGGCCATCCTTGACGTCAAGGCAGGGAATGACGCGTGCCTTCAGGGTCAAAGGACGGCCTCCTTCTTTTTCTGCCCGTCCTCGCCGCGATGCGGCTGCAGGCAGGGCGGGCGGTCCTTGACGTCGAGGCAGGGAATGACGCGTGCCTTGAGAATCAAAGGACCGCCTCCTTCTTCGCCTGCCGGATCAGTGCAAGGGCGGCGGCCGGGTCGATGCGGCCGTCATAGAGCGCCCGGCCTGAAATGGCCCCTTCGAGCCTTGCCGCATCGGGAGCGGTGAGCCTGCGGATGTCGTCGAGCGAGGCGAGCCCGCCGGAGGCGATGACGGGGATGGCGACCGCGTCGGCGAGCGCCAGCGTCGCGTCCCAGTTGATGCCGGCAAGGATGCCGTCCCGGTCGATGTCGGTATAGATGATCGCGGCGACGCCCGCGCCCTCGAATTTTTTCGCCAGCTCGATCACGCCGAGCTCGGAGGCCTCCGCCCAGCCCTCGACCGCCACCTTGCCGCCCTTGGCGTCGATGCCGACGGCGACCCGGCCCGGAAACAGCCGGCAGGCCTCGATGACGAGGGCCGGATCCCTGACGGCGATGGTGCCAAGAATGACGCGGGCGAGCCCTTTCGAAAGCCACGCCTCGATATGGGCGAGCGTGCGGATGCCGCCGCCGAGCTGAACCGGATTGCGCGTCGCCTTAAGGATGGCCTCGACGGCGGCGCCGTTGACCGATTCACCGGCGAAGGCGCCGTTGAGATCGACGACATGCAGCCATTCGAAGCCCTGGTCCTCGAAGGCTTTTGCCTGGGCGGCCGGGTCGGGATTGTAGACGGTCGCCTGTTCCATGTCGCCGAGCTTCAGGCGCACGCACTGACCGTCCTTGAGGTCGATCGCGGGGAAAAGGATCATGGTTCAGGGCCTCCAGCGGAGGAAGTTGGCGATGAGGGCGAGGCCGAGCGCCTGGCTCTTTTCCGGATGGAACTGGGCACCGGCCGTGTTCCCGCGCGCGACGAAGGCCGTCACCGGGCCGCCATAGCCGGCGGTGGCGACAATATCCTCCGCATTTTCGGCGGCGAGATGGTAGGAATGGACGAAATAGGCGTGCAGGCCGTCCGGCCCGGTCGCGATGCCGTCGAACAGCGGATGCGGGCGGACGAGTTCCAGCGTGTTCCAGCCGATCTGTGGGATCTTCAGCGCCGGATCGGCGGGCGTCATCTCGACGACATCGCCGGCGATCCAGCCGAAGCCCGGCGTGACGGTCTTTTCGAGGCCGCGCGAGGACATCAGCTGCATGCCGACGCAGATGCCGAAGAAGGGCCGGCCAGCCGTCTCGACCGTCTCCCGCAGCGCCTCCGTCATCCCGTCGACCGCATCGAGCCCGGCGCGGCAGTCGGCATAGGCGCCGACGCCCGGCAGCACGACGCGGTCGGCGCTCGCCACGCGCTCCGCCCGGTCGGTCAGCTCGATCTCGGCGTCGAGGCCCGCCTCGCGGGCGGCGCGCTCGAAGGCTTTCACCGCCGAGCGCAGGTTTCCGGACCCGTAGTCTATGATGGCGACGCGCATCAGCGCACTCCCTGCGGGCCGAAGAGGTCGTAAGTGGCGTTGCCCGCCGCCGCGCCGCCCGGAAGGGCGGGGGCGGTGGCGGCGCGCGAGGCGGCCTGACGTTCGGCGAATGCGGCTTCGGCCAGCCCGACCTCGGGCGCCGGAACGATGTCGGCGAGCGTCCAGCCCCCCGCGACGAGGCGGCCTGCGACGAAAAGCGGACCTTCGAGGCTGACGAGCAGGCCGAGCGCGATGTTCAGCACCATGCCTGCCAGCGTCGCCTGCCAGCTCTCGGCGACATCGGCAAGAAGGACGGCCGGGACGGTCTGCAGGAGAAGGACAGCGATGCCGGCAAGCCAGGCCCGATGGAAGAGGAGCCAGAAGGCGGGGAAGAAGAAGGCGAGCCAGCGGCCCTTGTCGGCGATCAGGCGGGCGGGGCGGTCGTCGCGCGCGCCACCCGGCGGCGTCAGGACGAGGTAGCTGATCATCGGCGTCCGTCCCCGTCCCCGCTCATGGAAAATCCCCGCTCATGCGAGCATGCCCTTGGTCGAGGGCACGCGGCCCTTTTGGCGCGGATCGATCTCGGTGGCGGCCCGCAGCACCCGCGCTACCGCCTTGAAGCAGGTCTCGGAAATATGATGGTTGTTGGCGCCGTAGATGTTCTGGACGTGCAGCGTCACCCCGGCGTTCTGGGCGAGCGCGTGGAAGAATTCCCGCACCAGCTCGGTGTCGAAGGTGCCGATCTTCGGCGCGGAAAAGGCGACCTTCCAGACCAGGAAGGGCCGGCCGGACACGTCGATCGCCGCCTTCGTCATCGTCTCGTCCATGGCGAGGTCGATCGAGGCGTAGCGGGTGATGCCGCGCCGGTCGCCGAGCGCTTCGGCGAGCGCCAGGCCGATGGCGATGCCGGTGTCCTCGACGGTGTGATGGTCGTCGACATGGAGGTCGCCCTTCACCTCGATCGCCATGTCGATCAGCGAATGGCGCGAGAGCTGGTCGAGCATGTGGTCGAAGAAGCCGACGCCGGTCGAGATCGTCGAGGTGCCGGTGCCGTCGACATTGACGGACACCTTGACCGAGGTCTCGTTGGTCTTGCGGGCGATGCTCGCGCTGCGGCCTTCTGCCATACTGGTCTCCCTCGGCGATTACCGCCGCTCCTTAACAGGCACGGGGCCAAATATCCAGAAGCCGGGCAAGGATTCGCGCGCGGCCGGGCCGCCTCTTTGCAACGGGCGGGGCCGCACTTACATAGGCCCCGAAGGACAGGCCCGACGGGGCCGCAACGGCCCCGGACCAAGGGGCAGAAACAGGCAATCCGATGAGTGAACACAACCCCTACGGCACGATGCACGCCACGACGATCATCACCGTGCGCAAGGACGGCAAGGTGGTGATGGCCGGCGACGGCCAGGTGAGCCTCGGCCAGACGGTGATGAAGTCGAACGCGCGCAAGGTGCGCCGCCTCGCCAAGGGCGAGGTGATCGCCGGTTTCGCCGGCGCCACCGCCGACGCCTTCACCCTGCTCGAAAGGCTGGAGGCAAAGCTCGAACAGTATCCCGGCCAGCTGATGCGCGCCGCCGTCGAGCTCGCCAAGGACTGGCGCACCAACAAGTATCTGCGCAATCTCGAAGCGATGATGCTCGTCGCCGACAGGTCGATCACGCTGGCGATCACCGGCAATGGCGACGTGCTGGAGCCCGAACACGGCACCATCGCCATCGGTTCGGGCGGCAACTATGCCTTCGCCGCCGCCCGCGCGCTGATGGACAGCGACAAGTCGGCCGAGGAGGTGGCGCGCCGGGCGCTCGAGATCGCCGGCGACATCTGCGTCTATACCAACCACAATGTGGTGGTGGAAACGCTCGATGCCGCCTGACCCGAGACGGATCGCCTTCGCCCCGGTGATGCCGGAGCACTATCCCCTTCTCGCCGCCTGGCTCGAGGCGCCGCACTGGCGGGAATGGTGGGGCGATCCGGTCGAGGAGCTCGGCTTCATCCGCGACATGGTGGAGGGCCGCGACACGACGCGCCCCTTCCTCATCCTCCTCGACGGCCGGCCGGTCGGCTACATCCAGGTCTGGTTCGTCGGCCATCACCAGAACGAAGGCTGGACGAAGGACCATCCCTGGCTTGCCGCGCTGCCGGCGAGGGCGGTCGGCGTCGACCTGTCGATCGGCGCGGAAGGCGACCTCTCCCGCGGCATCGGCTCGGCGGCGCTTGGCGCCTTCGTCGCGCGGCTTCGCGCTGAGGGCCACGACACCATCATCATCGATCCCGATCCCGCCAATGCCCGGGCGGTCCGTGCCTATGGGAAGGCCGGGTTCCGCCCGATCCCGGCTCTTCTCGGCCGCACCGGCGAGGGCGTGCTGATCCTGCAACACGATCCGAAAGCGAACGAGATATCATGACCAGTTTTTCCCCCCGCGAGATCGTTTCCGAGCTCGACCGCTTCATCATCGGCCAGCACGCCGCCAAGCGCGCCGTCGCCATCGCGCTGAGAAACCGCTGGCGCCGCCAGCAATTGAAAGACGACCTTCGCGACGAGGTGATGCCGAAGAACATCCTGATGATCGGCCCGACCGGCGTCGGCAAGACGGAGATCTCCCGCCGCCTCGCCAAGCTCGCCGGCGCGCCCTTCATCAAGGTCGAGGCGACCAAGTTCACCGAGGTCGGCTATGTCGGCCGCGATGTCGAGCAGATCGTGCGCGACCTGGTCGAGGTCGGCATCGCTCTGGTGCGCGAGAAGAAACGCGCCGAGGTGAAGGCGAAGGCACACCAGAACGCCGAGGAGCGCGTGCTCGACGCGCTGGTCGGCGCCACCGCTTCGCCGGCGACGCGCGAAAGCTTCCGCAAGAAGCTGCGCGCCAACGAGCTCGACGACAAGGAGATCGACATCGAGGTCGCCGACACGTCGTCGCCCGGAGGCGGCTTCGAGATCCCCGGCATGCCGGGCGCCAATGTCGGTATCCTCAACCTGTCGGAGATGTTCGGGAAGGCGATGGGCGGACGCACCAAGAAGGTGCGCACCACGGTGAAGGACAGCTATGCGATCCTGGTCGACGACGAGTCCGACAAGCTCCTCGACAGCGAGCAGATCCAGCGCGAGGCCGTCCGCTCGGCCGAGAACGACGGCATCGTCTTCATCGACGAGATCGACAAGATCGCTGCCCGCGACGGCGGCATCGGTGCCGGTGTTTCACGTGAAGGCGTGCAGCGCGACCTGCTGCCGCTGGTCGAGGGCACGACGGTCGCGACCAAATACGGACCGGTGAAGACGGACCACATCCTCTTCATCGCCTCCGGCGCCTTCCATGTGTCGAAGCCCTCGGACCTCCTGCCGGAGCTGCAGGGACGCCTGCCGATCCGTGTGGAGCTGCAGCCGCTGACCAAGGAGGATTTCCGCCGCATCCTGACGGAGACCGAGGCGAGCCTGATCCGGCAATATATCGCGCTGCTCGACACGGAAGAGGTGACGCTCGACTTCACCGACGACGCGATCGACGCGCTCGCCGACGTCGCGGTGCGACTGAACGGCAATGTCGAGAATATCGGCGCGCGGCGGCTGCAGACGGTGATGGAGCGGGTGCTGGACGAGATTTCCTTCACCGCGCCCGACCAGTCCGGGCAATCGCTGACGATCGATGCCGACTATGTGCGCCGCCATGTCGGCGAACTGTCGGAAAACACCGACCTGTCGCGCTATATCCTGTGACATTTCGGCGACCGGCCGCGTGCATTCGCGGCCGGTCGCAAAAAAGTGAGGCCCCTTCGCCTCGACAGCGCCACGGCTTCGGCCTAGGTCCATGCCTGTCCGCAGGATGCGTGCCTGATTCCCCTCAGGGGCTCGGTGTCGCCGGATGGCGCGGACGATGCTCAGCAGGAAGACGTGCGTTGCGCAAATTCGTTTCCATGGTCCTCGTCGCCCTCAGCCTGTCGCAGGCGCCAGCATTTGCCGGCGGCATTTCCGTCGTCCCCGACGGAAACCGCAATGCCGAGCAGCCGCATGTGCCCGGCGCCTCGGCGCGCCGCACGAAGGCCGGCCGCACCACCTTCGACGCCAAATACGAGAAGGTGCGCGACCTTCTCGCCGGCGACCGGCGACTGGTGGGCAAGATCAAGTCGGTGGCCGGCGCCTACGACATCGATCCGATCCATATCGTCGGCGCGATCGTCGGCGAACACACCTACAATGTCGACGCCTATGACCGGCTGCAGTCCTATTACGTCAAGGCGGCCGCCTATGCCGGCAACAGTTTCCGTTTCGGCTATGACGGCGAGAGCGTACGCGATTTCGTCTCGCGGCCGCAGTTCAGCGCCTGCGACGACGAAAAGGGCAGCTACGATCTCTGGTCCTGCCGCGAGCGGGTCTGGGAGGAGGAGTTCCGGGGTAAGCGCGTCGGTGGCCAGTCCTTCCCCGACAACCGCTTCAGCGCCGTGTTCTTCCAGCCCTTCTTCGCCGGCCAGACCTTCGGCCTCGGCCAGATGAATCCGCTGACCGCGCTGATGCTCACCGACACGGTTTCCAGGGTATCCGGCTACGAACGGCTCGACGAGCGCAATGCCAGCGGCGTCTACGAGGCGATCATGGATCCGGACGTCTCGCTCGCCTATGTCGCGGCGGCGATAAAGACCTCGATCGATGCCTATCGCCGCATCGCCGGCATGGACATTTCCGGCAATCCCGGCATCACCGCGACGCTCTACAACATCGGCGATCCGGAGCGGCGCGCCCGCGCCCTTGCCGCCAGGAACCGTGGCGGCAACCTCGTCTGGCCGGAGGAAAACTATTACGGCTGGCTGGTCAACGACAAGCTCGACGAGCTGAAGGCCCTGCTCTGAGCCAGCGTCGCGGCGGAAGGGTCGTGCATCGTCTTGACGTGGCCGCATTTGCGGCGGAGCCTTGGCGCCCCTCGATGAAAGCTGTCCGATGGATCTGAGACCCGAACCGTTCGAACCGCCGGCGCCGATCCCGCGCACCGTTCCGCCGTCGCGGCTCGAGATCATCCGCACCGTGCTGCGCAATCCGCTGGAACTCTGGGGCGAGCCCTCCTACACGCTGCCCTGGATCGAAACGAGCTTCGTCGGCCAGCGCACCGTCATCATCAACGATCCGGGCCTGATCCGCTACGTCCTCGTCGAGAACGCCGCCAATTACGAGATGTCGGAGGTCAGGCGACTGATTTTGCGGCCGATCCTGCGCGACGGGCTTTTGACGGCCGAGGGCGAGGTGTGGAAACGGTCGCGCAGGGCGATCGCACCCGTCTTCACCCCGCGCCATGCATGGGGCTTCGCCGACCAGATGCTGGACCGTTCGGAACGCTACGTGGCGAAATACGCGCCGGCCGACCGGGCGCCGATGGTGACCAACATCGCCGTCGACATGACGGAACTGACCTACGAGATCCTGTCGGAAACACTGTTTTCCGGCCAGATCGCCGCCGGTACCGACGGTTTTGCCGCCAGCGTCGACGAACTCCTGCACCGCATGGGCCGCGTCGATCCGATGGATCTTTTGCAGGCGCCGCCCTGGGTGCCGCGGCTGACGCGGATCGGCGGGAGGCGGGTGATGGAGAAATTCCGCGGCATCGTCCGTGACACGATGGATGCGCGGCGCCGGGCGATCGCGGCGGATCCCGATACCGTCCCGAACGACTTCCTGACGCTGCTGCTGCAGCTCGAGGGACCCCAGGGACTGACCACCGACGAGATTTCCGACAACATCTTGACCTTCATCGGCGCCGGCCACGAGACGACGGCGCGGGCGCTCGCCTGGACGCTGTATCTCGTCGCCAATGCGCCGGCTTTCCGCGAGGCGATGCACGAGGAGATCGACACGGTGCTGGCAAGCGGGGCGGCCCCCGTCGACTGGCTGGAGCGCATGCCGCATGTGCGCGCCGCCTTCGAGGAGGCGCTGCGCCTCTATCCGCCGGCGCCGTCGATCAACCGCGCCGCGATCACCGACGACCACTGGGTGTCGCCGGACGGAAAGCGCGTCGAGATCCCGGCCGGCGTCGCCGTGCTGGTCATGCCCTGGACGCTGCACCGCCACCAGCTCTACTGGGAAAAACCGCGCGCCTTCATGCCGGAACGCTTCCTGCCGGAAAACCGGGAAAAGCTGCACCGCTTCCAGTACCTGCCCTTCGGCGCCGGCCCGCGCATCTGCATCGGCGCCACCTTCGCGCTGCAGGAGGCGATCATCGCGCTCGCGGTGATGATGCGGCGCTATCGTTTCGATGTCACCGCGGAGACGGATCCCTGGCCGGTTCAGCGGCTGACGACCCAGCCGCGGGGCGGATTGCCGATGCGGGTGACGGCGCGCTGACGGCGCGGCCGGGCGCCTCCTGCTGGACCGACAGGACCGGGGACGCGGCCGGTGCCGGCTGCTGCGTCTGCTTCGGCGGCGTCTTGATCGTGGCGATCTGCGCGCAGGTCGCATCGCCGACATTCGTGCAGGGCATGTAGACGACGATCTCGCTGCCGGCGCCGTCGTCCCAGACCGCCTGGATCGTCAGCGTCTTCGCCGCCCCACCCGGCAGTGTGAGATAGACATAACGGGCCGTGTCGTCGCCCGGCAGGTTGAACGGGATCTGCGGATTGCATGGTGCCAGCGGAAAGCGCTTGTCGAGCGCATCGGAATTGATGGAATAGCGGATTTCCGACAGCCGGCAATGCATCGTCTGCAATGCGGTGAAATAGATCATCT
Source organism: Ensifer soli (assembly GCF_041928815.1). NCBI lineage: Bacteria > Pseudomonadati > Pseudomonadota > Alphaproteobacteria > Hyphomicrobiales > Rhizobiaceae > Ensifer > Ensifer soli. The sequence continues at coordinate 141,505 of NZ_JBHFEI010000012.1, forward strand.
GGCGCCCGTCATAGTCGCGGAACTGGATCCACCCGGTCGCCTTGTTGGCATCGAGCATCGCCTTGTAGATCGCGACGTCCGGCAACACCGGCGCATAGCGTTCCGCCTCCTCGGCCGCCGCCGGCAGGCTCGCGGCAACCGCGCCGGCGATCAAGAGGGCCCGGCACCCGGCCGACGACATCCACGGCATCTTCACCTCTCCTGCAGCACTTCAGGCACACACGCGTTTACCGGGAATGCCCTATCTGTCCCATTTACCGCAACTGTGCGGACGTCCGATCCGCTTCCGGTCTGACTGGGCATGCTCCGGAAACGGCGGCGACCCTCGCCCGGCTCTGTTTCTGTAGTATTTCCCCGGCACCTGTCCTATCACGGCCTCCTCTTCTCTCGAACGGACACCGCCGTGGACCAGACCTATTTTCTCGGCATCGATACCGGCGGCACCTATACGGATGCCGTCCTCTACAGCGAGGCCGGCGGCATCGCCGCCAAGGCGAAGGCGCTGACCACGCGGCACGATCTCTCCGTCGGCATCGCCGGCGCGGTCGACCGGGTTCTGTCGGCTTCCGGCATCGCCGTCGCCGCCATCCGCCTCGTCTCGCTGTCGACGACGCTCGCGACGAATGCGCTGGTCGAGGGGCAGGGCGGGCGCGCCGGACTGGTGATGATCGGCTTCGGCCCGGACGATCTCGGGCGCAACGGGCTTGCCGAGGCGCTCGGCGGCGATCCGGTCGTCTTCCTGCCCGGCGGGCACGACGTCCATGGCGGCGAGACGCCGCTCGACACGGCCGCGCTGGAGGCCGCCCTTCCCGATCTTTCCCGCTCCGTCTCCTCCTTCGCCGTCGCCGGCTATTTCGCCGTGCGCAATCCCGCGCACGAGATCCGCGCGCGGGAACTCATCCGCGGCGTCTCGCATCTGCCCGTCACCTGCAGCCACGAACTGTCGTCGAAGCTCGGCGGGCCGCGCCGGGCGCTGACGACGCTGCTCAATGCCCGGCTCGTCTCGATGATCGACCGGCTGATCGGCGCCTGCGAGGGCTTTCTGGACGCGCGCGGCATCCGCGCGCCGCTGATGGTCGTGCGCGGCGACGGCGCGCTGATGGCGGCGGCCGAGGCGCGGCTGCGGCCGATCGAGACCATCCTTTCCGGACCCGCCGCAAGCCTCGTCGGCGCCCGGCACCTGACCGGACTCGACAATGCCGTCGTCTCCGATATCGGCGGTACGACGACCGACGTCGCCGTGCTTGAGGATGGCTGCCCGCGCCTCGACGCGGAGGGCGCCGTCGTCGGCGGCCTGCGCACCATGGTCGAGGCGGTGGCGATGCGCACCTTCGGCCTGGGCGGCGATTCGGAGGTAACGGTCGACAACCGCGCCCTCGTCGCCACCCTGACGCTCGGGCCGCGCCGGCTGGTGCCGCTGAGCCTGCTTGCGCGCCAGCATCCGGATGCGGTCCTGCCCGTGCTCGACCGGCAGCTGCGCACCGGCCGTCCCGGCCGCCATGACGGACGCTTCGCCATCAGGACCGGTGTGCCGGGCCTGATGGAGGCGGGGCTCCAGCCACAGGAGCGCGCGCTTTACGAGCGGATCGGCGCCGCCCCGGTGGCGCTCGAGGCACTTTTGACCACGATGCCGCAGAAGGCGACGCTGGACCGGCTGGTGGCGCGCGGCCTCGTCCACATTTCCGGCTTCACGCCCTCCGACGCCATGCACGTGCTCGGGCGCCAGCAGCAGTGGCATGGCGCGGCGGCACGGCTCGGGGCGGCGCTGATGGCGCGCATCCGCGACGGCGCCGGACGGCCGGTCGCGGCGGGCGCCGAGGAACTGGCGCAGCGTGTGGAGGCGCGCATGACGCGGCAATCCGCCGAGGTGATCCTCGGCGCGGCCCTTGCCGAGGACGGCGGCGACGCCATCGATCCGGCGATGTCGCCGGCCGTCGACCGCGCGCTGCGCCGGGCCGGCGGCATCGTCCGCTTCGCGCTCTCGCTCGACCGGCCGCTGGTCGGCCTCGGCGCGGCGGCGCCGATCTACTATCCGGCGATCGCGGCGATGCTCGGCGCCCCGTCCTCCATCCCGGCCGATGCCGATGTCGCCAATGCCGTCGGCGCGGTGGTCGGGCAGGTGCGCGTCGGCGTCACCGCCGTCGTCACCATGCCGGAGGAGGGGATCTATCTCGTCCTCGGCCTCGGATCGGCGCTGCGCTTTTCCGGCGAGGCGGAGGCTCTTGCCGCCGCTCGGGACGGCGCTTGCGGCGCGGCGCGGGCCGCAGCGCGCGCGAACGGCAGCGACGAGCCGGTTCTCGACGTCGTCGAGGCGATCGACGCGCCGGAGATCGAGGGCCGGCGCCGGCTGGTCGAGGCGCGCATCACCGTGGTCGCCAGCGGACGGCCGCGCATCGCTGCCTGATCTTTTCCGTTCTTGCATAAATTCTTGGCGGTATTGCCGAATTGACACGGAATGAAAGCATGGGAAACTGTCGGTCTCTCCATGCAACCGGCAGAAGCCGGCCGGCATGGATCCTCCGACACGATGGGTGAAGCGAAGCGCGCGCCACGACGCGCGATCGCGGGCGACAGGGAGTTCAGCATGACGATGATCGAACGGGACGGACTGCGGATCGATGCCGCGCTCCACGACTTTCTGGTGAACGAGGCCCTGCCGGGGGTCGGTCTCGATGCCGATGCCTTCTTCGGCGACTTTTCCGCCATCGTCCACGATCTGGCGCCGAAGAACCGCGCGCTTCTCGCCAAGCGCGATGCGCTCCAGGAAAAGCTCGACGGCTGGTATCGCGACCACGGGGCGCCCTCCGACATGGAGGCCTACCAGTCCTTCCTGAGGGAGATCGGCTATCTCCTGCCCGAGGGCCCGGCGTTCCAGGTCTCGACCGACAATGTCGATCCCGAGATCGCCACCATCGCCGGGCCGCAGCTCGTCGTGCCGGTGATGAATGCCCGCTATGCGCTGAACGCGGCCAATGCCCGCTGGGGCTCGCTCTACGACGCACTCTACGGCACCGACGCGATTTCCGAGGCGGACGGCGCCGGGAAGGGCAAGGGCTACAATCCGGTGCGGGGCGCGAAGGTCGTCGCCTGGGTCCGCGCGTTCCTCGATGAAAGCGTGCCGCTCGACGGCGGGCGCTGGAGCGACGCGCGCGGCTTCGCCGTCGAGAATGGCAGGCTTGCGGTCAGGGGCGACGGCGCGGCACTGGCGCTGAGGGAGGCCGGCCAGTTTGCCGGCTATGCGGGCGAGGCGGCCGCGCCGGACCGGCTGTTCTTCACGAGAAACAATCTCCATGTCGAGATCGTCATCGACGCCGCGACGCCGACCGGAGCTGCGGATCCGGCGTCGATCTCGGACGTCCGGCTCGAATCGGCCGTCACCGCGATCATGGACTGCGAGGATTCCGTCGCCGCCGTCGATGCCGAGGACAAGGTCGTCGTCTACCGCAACTGGCTCGGCCTGATGCGCGGCGACCTGACGGAGGAGGTGGCGAAGGGCGGCCGGACCTTCACCCGCAGGCTCAACCCGGATGTCGAATTCACCGCGCCAGACGGCGGCCAGCGGATCCTCAAGGGCCGGTCGCTGATGCTGGTGCGCAATGTCGGCCACCTGATGACCAACCCGGCGATCCTCGACCGGAACGGCGACGAGGTGCCGGAAGGCATCATGGACGCGATGATCACCGCGGCGATCGCGCTCTACGACATCGGGCCGAAGGGCCGGCGGATGAATTCGCGCCTCGGCTCGATGTATGTCGTCAAGCCGAAGATGCACGGGCCGGAGGAGGTCGGCTTCGCCTGCGAGATCTTCTCCCGCGTCGAGGCGGCGCTGAGGATGCCCGCGAACACGATCAAGATGGGCATCATGGACGAGGAGCGCCGCACCACGGTCAACCTCAAGGAATGCATCCGCGCCGCGCGCGAGCGGGTCGTCTTCATCAATACCGGCTTCCTCGACCGCACCGGCGACGAGATCCACACCTCGATGGAAGCCGGGCCGATGATCCGCAAGGGCGACATGAAGCAGGCGGCCTGGATTTCGGCCTACGAGAACTGGAACGTCGGCATCGGCCTCGAATGCGGTCTTGCCGGCCACGCGCAGATCGGCAAGGGCATGTGGGCGATGCCCGATCTGATGGCGGCGATGCTCGAACAGAAGATCGCCCATCCGAAGGCCGGCGCCAACACCGCCTGGGTTCCGTCGCCGACGGCGGCGACGCTGCATGCGACGCATTACCACCGCGTCGATGTCGCCGAGGTGCAGGCGGGGCTGAAGAACCGGCCGCGGGCGAAGCTTTCCGACATCCTCTCGGTGCCGGTGGCGCAGCGGCCGAACTGGACGGCCGACGACATCCAGCGCGAGCTCGACAACAATGCGCAGGGCATCCTCGGCTATGTCGTGCGCTGGGTCGACCAGGGCGTCGGTTGCTCCAAGGTGCCGGACATCAACAATGTCGGGCTGATGGAGGACCGGGCGACGCTGCGCATCTCCGCCCAGCACATGGCGAACTGGCTGCGCCACGGCGTGGTGACGCAGGCGCAGATCGTCGAGACGATGAGAAGGATGGCGGCGGTCGTCGACGGGCAGAATGCCGGCGATCCGCTGTATCAGCCGATGGCCGGCCGGTTCGACACCTCGATCGCCTTCCAGGCGGCCCTCGATCTCGTGCTGCAGGGCCGCGTCCAGCCGAACGGCTATACCGAGCCTGTGCTGCACCGCCGCCGGCTGGAACTGAAGGCGGCGGGAGCCTGAAGGCCCGCCTGCCGGCAAACGAAAGGCCGCACTCCAAAGGGAGCGCGGCCTTTTCGGCGCCTGAGGCAAGTCCCGCTGACGGCGCGGCGGGACTTGCGTAGGAAGAAAGGCGGTAAAGCCTGCGCGCTGATCCGAAAGATCGCGGCGGGCGTCCGGCGGTGCCGTTTACTGCTGGACGATGACGCGGGCGTTCTTGCCGGGCCGGACGCGCGAATAGAGATCGATGATGTCCTGGTTCATCAGGCGGATGCAGCCCGACGAGGCGGCCGTGCCGATCGAAGCCCATTCCGGCGTTCCATGCAGGCGGAACAGCGTGTCCTGGCCCTTCTCGTTGAAGAGGTAGAGCGCCCGGGCGCCGAGCGGATTCCTGAGGCCCGGGCCCATGCCTTCCTTGACATACTGGGCGACGTCGGGACGGCGCTTGGCCATCTCCTCCGGCGGATGCCAGGTCGGCCATTCCTGCTTCCAGGCGATATAGGCCTCGCCCTGCCAGGCAAAACCCTGCTTGCCGACGCCGATGCCGTAGCGCACCGCCTTGCCGCCCGGCAGCACGTAGTAGAGGAAGCGGCTCGGCGTGTTGACGACGATCGTGCCCGGGCGCTCCCTGGTGGCATAGTCGACGATCTGGCGGTGGAAGCGCTTGTCCACCTTCGAGATCGGGATCGCGGGCAGCGGATAGCCGTGGTCCTCCACCGCGCCGTAGCCCTCGGAGAAGATCTGGTTGGTGGCGACGGCGACCGTCTCGCCCTTGCCCGCGCTGGACGAGGTGGTCTGCGAGCAGCCGGTCAGGGCGAGCGTAGCCGCAAGGCTACACAGGAGAAATGCGTGGCGAAGGCGCATGGAGGTCTCTTGAGAAAGTGCGAAGGAATCCGGGTCTGTCCGACCATCTGCTAGTATGGTTTATTTTCGATTAAAACCATGATGGCAAGGCTTTGCGGTGCAGCATGCGGAGGGCCCGGCGGCAATGTCCGGGCGCATGGCTTTTTTGCAACAAACCGGTCCCTGTGGCAAACTCGGGCGATGACGATTCTGAGCTTGCACACAGATAATCCGCTGATCGACGGGCGCCAGTCGGCCCGCGCCATGATGGTCCGGCGCGGCGTCCAGCGTTTCCTCGCCGAATCACGTCACGCGGTTCTCGCGGAGATGACGCTTGCGAGCGGCAGGCGGGCCGACCTCGTCGCGCTGTCGCCGAAGGGCGAGATCTGGATCATCGAGATCAAGACCTCGATCGAGGACTTCCGCTCGGACCGCAAATGGCCGTCCTACCGCGACTTTTGCGACCGGCTGTTCTTCGCCTCGCACGAGGGCGTGCCCCGCGGGATCTTTCCGGACGACTGCGGCCTGCTGCTCGCCGACGGCTACGGCGCAGCACTGCTGCGCGAGGCGCCCGAACACCGGCTGGCGCCCTCCACGCGGAAATCCGTCTCGCTTGCCTTCGCGCGGCTCGCCGCCCAGCGCCTGACGCTCGCCGAATGGGCGACGGACCGGGATCCGGAGACCGGGGCTGCAATCCGCGGCATCGTCTCCGGCGCGGCCGACTGACGACGGTTTCCGGCTGGAATGGAGAGCATGGCGCAGGCCCGCTCTTCCAGCCGTATCGCCCCCGGCAGGCGCTGGAACATGCTGCGATCCTGGAGCCTGCCCGGCACAGACGAGGGGTTCACCGGACAGGCTCTGTCTCTTCATCCCGACGCAGTGTCCGGCCTTCCCATCAGAGCCGGACCGGACATGCGTCGCGTTCGCCGACACGTTTCATGCATTATTTTCTCGTCATGCCTATTTCGGCGCGCGCTTGGCGAGGATGCGCTGCAGCGTGCGGCGGTGCATGTTGAGCCGGCGCGCGGTTTCCGAAACGTTGCGCTCGCACATCTCGTAGACGCGCTGGATGTGCTCCCAGCGCACCCGGTCGGCCGACATCGGATTTTCCGGCAGTTCGACGCGCTCCCCGGCCTTCTGCACCAGCGCGCCGAAGATCTCGTCGGCATCGGCGGGCTTGGCGAGATAATCGATGGCGCCGAGCTTCACCGCCGTCACGGCGGTGGCGATGTTCCCGTAGCCTGTCAGCATGATGATGCGGGTGTCGTCCCGTCGCCCGCGGATCGCCTCGATCACGTCGAGCCCGCTGCCGTCGCCGAGGCGCAGGTCGATCACCGCATGGCGCGGCGGGTTCGCCTTCGCCTTGGCGATGCCCTCCGCCACCGATTCGGCGATCTCCACGGTAAAGCCGCGCGCCTCCATCGCCCGTGCCAGCCGGCGGACGAAGGGGCCGTCGTCGTCGACGATCAGGAGCGAGGGATCCGGGCCGATCGCGTCCTGGACATCGGGGGAGGGCTCGCTCGTCTCGCTCATCTTGTCGTTCCTGCGCTCTATTTTCGCCGTCTATAGCAGATCCATGCCCGGATGGATCGCCGCGTGGCGAGAAAATTGCCGCACTAAAGAGCCTGGCGGGCGAATCCCGCCTCCATCTGGTGTCGCGGCCAGACGACGCGGACGCGGGCGCCCGGCTGCTCGGCGCCGCCATTCTCGAAGGTGAGGCGCGCGCCGGAGCGTTCGAGCAGCGTTTTGGCGATGAAGAGGCCGAGGCCGAGGCCGCCGGCGCTGTCCTCCTTCTGCCGGCGCGTGACATAGGGCTCGCCGATCCGGGCGAGAATGTCAGGGGCGAAACCGTCGCCGTCGTCCTCGATCGTCACCGAGACCGCATCCGGGGTATGCTCGGCCGTCACCGTCACAGCGCTCGCCGCATGGTCGACGGCGTTTTCGAGGAGATTGCCGAGGCCGTAGAGAATGCCGGCATTGCGCTTGCCGACGGGCTCGGAGGCCCGCTCGCCGCGCTCGACGAGGCGGATGGCAATGCCGAATTCGCGATGCGGCGCGGCCACCTCCTCGATCAGGGACGAGAGCGGCAGCAGGCGCATCTGCTCCTCGTTTTCCGAGGAGAGGGTGGTGAGCCGGCGCAGGATGTCGCGGCAGCGCTCGCTCTGGCTGCGCAGGAGGTGCACGTCCTCGCCGAAGCGCGGATCCTCGCCGAATTCGCGCTCCATCTCGCGCGCGACGACGCTGATCGTCGCGAGCGGCGTGCCGAGCTCATGGGCGGCGGCGGCGGCGAGCCCGTCGAGCTGCGACAGGTGCGTTTCCCGCTCCAGCGCCAGCTCGGTCGCGGCAAGGGCCGCGGAGAGCTCGTTCGTCTCCAGCGAGACGCGATAGGTGTAGAAGGCGGCAAAGGCGGTGGTGGCAACGATGGCGAACCAGAAGCCGGCCATCTGGACGGGCGGCACATGCAGCTCGCTGCCCGGATACCAGGGCAGGGGGAAAGGGGTGAAGGCGAGCGCGCTGACGCCGGCGAAGGCGAGCCCGGCGAGCCAGAGGCTGTACTGCCGCGGCAGCGAGGCCGAGGAGATGATGACGGGGACGCAGACGAGCGGTGCGAAGGGATTGGCGAGACCGCCGGTGATGAACAGCAGCGCCATCAGCTGCGACAGGTCGAAGCCGAGCAGGACGAGGGCGGCGAGCGGCTCGAGCCGCAGCGACGGCGGATAGCGCAGCCTGAGCGCGACATTGAGGCAGGCGAGCGTCGCGATCAGCGCGACCGACGGCAGCAGCGGCAGGGGAAAGCGAAGCCAGAAGGCGACGATGAGGACCGCGATCGTCTGCCCGCCCACCGCCAGCCAGCGCAGCCGGACAAGCGTCTCGAGCCGCAGCGTCCGGCTGGTGAATTGTCGGTTCCCGACGCTGATCATGCCTGCCATGCCGCCTCCCTGTCTCGTGCGCCGCTCCATGCGCCGCCCTCTCGTCATGTACCACGCGGCTTCGCCCGTGTCGTCGGGGCGGCCTCTGCCGGGTTTTCCGGCCAGGGATGGCGCGGATAGCGCCCGCGCATCTCGGCGCGCACGTCCTTCCACGATCCCGCCCAGAAGCCCGGCAGGTCGCGGGTCGTCTGGATCGGTCGCCCGCCCGGCGAAACGAGCTCGAAGACGAGCGGCAGGCGGCCGCCGCCGATCCGCGGGTGGCTCGTTAGCCCGAACAGTTCCTGGACCCGGAGCGACACGACCGGAGCGTCGCCATCGTAGCGGATCGCGTGGCGCTGGCCGGTCGGCGCCTCGAAATGGGTCGGGGCGAGCTGCGCCAGCAGGCGGCGCCCGGCGGGATCGACAAGGGAGAGCAGCCCCTCGCCGAGGCTGCCGGGCGTGATCTCGTCGAGGCCGCGCGCCGCGTGCTGGAAGGGGACGAACCAGTCGTCGAGCCTCTCGAGCAGGGCCTGGTCGCCGACGTCCGGCCAGGGCGCGCCGAGGCTTCGATGGAGAAAGCCGAGCCGGTCGCGCAGCTGCGTCCCGTCGCGCGAGAAGGGCAGGGAACCAAGGCCGAGAAGGCGCACGCCTTCGGCAAGGGCCGCGGCGGCGGCCGCACCGTTCGGGCGCGGCAGCGGCGCCTCGTCCAGCACCAGCGCGCCGAGCCGCCGCACCTGCCGCGCCCGGACCTGTCGGCTGGCGCGGTCGAACACCGTCTGCGTCTCGCGCACGATCCGGTCCGCCATCCGCGCCTCGACCTCGCCGCGTGCCAGCGCCGCCGCGGCGACGATCCGCGCCCGCCCGGCCTTGCCGGTGAGATCGGCGACGACCAGCATCTCCTCGCCGGCAAGCCGCTCGGTCTCCTCCAGCTCGCCGCCGCGCCCGTTCGCCATGACGAATCGGCCGCGTCCGCCGCGCTGCAGCGCGATCCGGTCGGCGAAGGCGTGGACCAGCAGCGCGCCGGCGGAAACCGGGCCGGTCGGGGCGTCCGCCTTGCCCCGGCCGGCGCTCGCGGCGATCCGCCGCGCGAGGCCGCGCGCGGCCTCCGCCCGCTCGCTGCGATCGGCGCGAAACCGGCGCAGGCGATCGTCGAGATCGACGCCGCTGCCGCCGAGCCCCTGTTCGGTCAGGAGCAGGGCGAGCATCGCCGCCTCGCGCGCCTCTCCCTCCTCCGCCGCCTCGATCACCATGGCGGCGAGACGCGGCGGCAGCGGCAGCGCGCGGATTGCCGCGCCGCGCGGCGTGATCCGCCCGTCCGCGTCAAGCGCGCCGAGCGTCGCCAGCAGCGCGCGTGCCTCGTCCAGCGCCGCTTGCGGCGGTGGATCGACGAAGGCGAGCGTCGCGGGGTCGGTAACGCCCCAGGAGGCGAGGTCGAGCACGAAGCCGGAAAGGTCGCTTGAAAGAATCTGCGGCGGCGTGAAGGCCGGAAGGCTTGCTGTCTGGCCGGCATGCCAGAGGCGGATCGCCTTGCCGGGTTCCGTGCGTCCGGCACGCCCCGCCCGCTGGTCGGCGGAGGCGCGCGAGACACGCACCGTCTCCAGCCGGGTGAAGCCGGTCGAGGGCTCGAAGACCGGCAGGCGGGCGAGGCCGCTGTCGATGACGATGCGCACGCCGTCGATGGTGATCGATGTTTCGGCGATCGACGTTGCGAGTACCACCTTGCGCTGTCCGCCGGGCGCGGGGCGGATCGCCGCATCCTGCTCCTTCTGCGACAGCATGCCATAGAGTGGCGCGACATGCGTGTCGGCGGCCAGACGTCCTTCGAGCCGTTCGGCGGTGCGTCGGATCTCCGCCTGTCCGGGCAGGAAGGCAAGGATGGAACCGGGCTCGGTCGCGAGCGCCTCGAGGATGGTGCGGGCCACCGCATCCTCGATCCGTTCGGTGCCGGGCCTGTCGCGATGGAGGATCTCGACCGGAAAGCTGCGGCCGTGGCTTTCGATCACCGGCGCGGCACCCATCAGCGCCGCCACCCGTTCCGTGTCGAGCGTCGCCGACATGACGAGGACGCGCAGGTCCTCGCGCAGCGCCTGCTGCACGTCGAGCGCCAGCGCCAGGCCGAGATCGGCCTCGAGCGAGCGCTCGTGGAATTCGTCGAAGAGCACCGCGCCGATGCCCGCCAGTTCGGGATCGGCGAGCACCATCCCGGCGAAGACGCCTTCGGTCACGACCTCGATGCGCGTGCGCGCCGAGATCCTCGTGTCGAGCCGCATCCGGTAGCCGACCGTCTCGCCGACCGCCTCGCCGAGGATCGCCGCCATCCGCGCCGCCGCCGCCCGGGCGGCCAGCCGGCGCGGCTCGAGCAGCACGATGCGGCTGTCGCCGCGAAAGGGCTGATCGAGGAGGAAGAGCGGCACCAGTGTCGTCTTGCCGGCGCCGGGCGGCGCGGCGAGCACCGCGCGGTTGCCCCCGGCAAGCGCCGCGCCGAGGGCGGGCAGCGCCTCGCGGACGGGAAGGTCTGGCAGTCGGATCATCGTCGGTCACGCTCCTCGGCGCGGCCAAAGCCGCTTTCAGGACCGCCATGCGGCACGCAGGCGGGCATCCGCAGGCGGATTTACCCGCCGGGCGCCCGGCGTTCAACGATGCTTGTCGCCGAAGCGAGACCGTTCCGGTGCCGGACGCGGCGGCAACCACAAAAGCGGAAAGCGTTTCCGGTGAATCCACCCGTCGCCGGAAGCGTTCCTAGGTGTCGCGCGCGCGCTCATAGGCGAGGATCGCCCCGGCGAGGTCCTCCAGCGCCGCGCCGACGGACTTGAACAGGGTGATCTCCTCCGCATCCGTCCGTCCGGGGTGGCGGCCCTGCATCAGATCGAAGAGATCGGCGCGGATGTCGGCTTCCGAAATCACGCCCTCGCGGATCGGCTGGACGAGATCGCCGCCTTCCGACAGCGCGCCGTCGCGCGTATCGACGAAGAGGCTGGCACGGCGGACCGAAGCGTCGTCGCTTTCGCGCATGTCGGGACGGAAGGCACCGACGAGATCGACATGGGCGCCCGGCTTCAACCACGCGCCGCGCACCAGCGGCGTGGTGGAGAGCGTCGCCGCCGAGACGATGTCGGCGTCCCGCACCGCGCGTTCGAGATCGTCGGCGACGGTGATGTCCACACCCTCCACCGCCAACGCCGCAGCCGCCCCTCGCGCTTTCGAAGGGTCGCGGGCCCAGATCGTCGCGCGCCGGATCGGCCGGACCGTCGCATGGGCGGCGACGAGGTTGGCCGAAAGGCGCCCGGCGCCGATCACCGTCAGGGTTTCGGCATCCTCGCGGGCGAGCCGGCTCGCGGCCAGCGCCGAGGCCGCGGCGGTGCGCCGTGCCGTCAGTTCCCCGCCATCGACCATTGCCAGCGGAACGCCTGTCTCCCCCGACATCAGCATGTAATTGCCCTGCACCGCCGGCAGGCCGCGCGCGCCGTTCGACGGAAAGACCGCGACGATCTTCACGCCCGCATAGCGCCCGGGCACCCAAGCGGGCATCAGGAGCAATGTCGCCGGATCCGCGCCGGGCACGGCGACGGTATGGTGGTGGCGCACCGGCATGACGCAGCCGCCGCGGAACATGGTGGAAAGCGCATCGATCAGCGCGGGCCAGGAAAGAAGGTCGCGGGTCCGGGTTTCGTCGAGAAGAAGCATCGGCCGTCCATGAGAATGAGCCAGGGAAGCGATCAGAATGCGCGCAAACACCCGAGGATGCCAGCCCTTGCAAACAGGCACCCAGAAGACGTCACGTTCTGCATGGTCTCCATTTTGGGCGAAGGCCCGCCGGATGCGGCACACGCCGCTCAGACCGTGCCATATGACGCGATTTCGCCCTGATTTTGGCGCCCTCGTTCCCCCCAAGTTTGAATTTATCTAACATTATCAGTGATTTGAGCGATTTTTGAAATTTCTTTGACGGATGGTGTTGACGATTGGGAATGGGTAGGACTATAACCCGCTCACCAACGAGGGCGGCGGCGCTGCTGGCGACCGACGAACTCGCTCTGAAGTTTCTTGA
>NZ_JBHFEI010000013.1:0-124188 GCF_041928815.1 Ensifer soli
CGCGTTGGGGGAAGGTTCACAGGGCTCAATTCTCAATGGAAATTATGCGCCTAACCGGCTCAGTTCCGCGTGCAAACCAACAGACGGCAGCTAAGATTGCTCAAGGTTACGCACCCTGAAGAGCTGTTGCCGAAACCCGGCACTGGATACAACCCATTCTGGACGGTCTTCACCACTTAGGAAAAGCCGCAAGGTATCTCGGTGTCGTGTTATGGCGACATAGGTGAGCGGCGCATCCATAGTACGTGAGAACAGCACATAGGCGCGGTCAATCGTGGCGCCCTGCGATTTGTGGATGGTCACCGCATAGCCGTGATCGAAGTTGCGATAGCGCTGCGGATCAAAAGTAACGCGACGCGGCGTGCCGTCATCGCTGTCAAGAAGAACGCTGACATGGTCCTGATCCACGGTATCGACGGTGCCGAGCATGCCATTCTTCACACCCATCTCTTTGTCGTTGCGGGTGGCCACCGCTCACATCGTCGCGAAACACCTCGACGACCTCATAGCCTTTCATCGCCGCGTAATCGCGGCAACGGCGTTCCTGACTGGCGAGACCGTGACCGTCTATCCTCTGCTTGGCCGAGCTAACCCTACAATATAAAACGGCTTTTTGTCTCTGAAATGGCGTCATTATCATCGCTTTCTTCGCCCACGCGTTTCCGCCATGCGGCGGAACGTGCGGGTGAGTTCATCTGGGTTGTCATCGGAAACGTCTTCTGGCGACGATGCTATCACGGATAAATCGCCCGTTTCATCTTTCGCGGAAGAGTCGCCCACAGCGCCGCGAACACACTGGAACTGGTTGAGCCACGCGAAGATACGCTCGACGACCCAGCGGTGACGACCGAGCGTCTGGCTCGTTTCGACGCCGCACCTCCCAATACGTGGGATCACGGACCTTGCGCGACATTCGGCACGGCAGCGGCGATGATCATAGGCCTTGTCAGCATGCAGATTGAGCGGGCGTCTGCAGGGTCGTCCGCGCCCATGCCTGACAGCGGGAATGGTGTCCAGTGTGTCGGCAAGCATCATGCTGTCGTGGCGGTTGGCCCCGCTGATGGTCAGGCCGAGGGTCGTGCCGTTGCGGCCGACGACGATGTGGCGTTTCGTGCCCGGCCTGCCGCGGTCCGTCGGGTTCGGGCCGGTGCGGCCCCCCTTTTTTTGGCCGCGACGCTGGCACTGTCAAGACAGGCGCGGCTCCAGTCGAGCCGATCGGCATCAGCCAGACGCTCCAAAAGCACAGGGTGCAGTTTCGCCCAGACGCCGGCGGCCTGCCAGTCGCACAGGCGTCGCCAGCAGGTCATGCCGCAACACCCGAATTCCCGGGGCAGCATTTCCCAAGGGATGCCGGAGCGCAGTACGAACACGATCCCGGCCAAGGCCTTGCGATCATCGCAGCGAGGGCGCCCCGCTTTCGACCGGTGCGGTGGCACGAGTAGCAGAAGGGGCGAAATCACGTCCCAGGGTTCGTTCGGTACAAGAGGTTTGCTCATGCAAACCTGAACGCACCAAACCCCATTTTGTTAGACGATCTTAGTCCCGGTATTTGATGGTGCGGATTGAGTTTAAACCGTTTTGGCTCTGTTGCCCAGATTTTGCAGATGTATTCGTAGGGCGTCAGGCCGCGCAGCGTCTTTAGCCGCCGGCCGTAATTGTAGGCGTCAACGAAGTCATGAAGGTGGGCGGTTAGCTGGGCATGGCTGTCGTAGCGGTAACGTTTGACAGTCGCTTCCTTGATCGTTCGGTTCATTCGCTCGACCTGGCCGTTGGTCCAGGGATGCTTGATTTTGGTGAGCCTGTGCTCGATCCCGTTTTCAAGGCAACGCATGTCGAACATGTGCATCATGTAAGTGGCAGTCGGCCCATCGGCGTAACGCGGCGGGAACGTGAACTGGATGCCACTGTCGGTCAGGACGGTGTGGATTTTGTAAGGCACCGCCGAAATCAGCGCGACCAGAAAGGCGGACGCCGATGTCCTGCCTGTTTTGGTGACCAACTGGACGAAGGCGAACTTGCTGGTCCGGTCTATCGCTAAGTAAAGATAGAGGTTGCCTTCGGCCGTGCGTACTTCGGCGATGTCGATGTGGAAGTACCCAATAGGGTATGTCTTGAACTTTTTCTTCGGTTCCTTGTCCCCTGTCACTTCTGGCAATCGGCTGATCTCATGCCGTTGTAAGCATCGATGTAGGGACGAGCGGGTCAAATGCCGGATCGTAGCCTGCAGGGCGTAGAGGCAGTCATCCAACGGCAGCAGCGTGTGTCGGCGGAAGGCAACGACGATCGCCTCTTCTTCAATTGAAAGTGTTGTCGAGTGCGCGTCTTTCGGACCGGTTGGCAGGTCCTTCACAGCTGTGCGCCGCTTCCACTTAGCTACGGTCTTCTGCTTGATCCCATAGCGTTTCGCCAGAACCCTCAGGCTCTCTTGACTATGTTGTATCGCTCGACAGACTGCTTCTGTCGTGCGGGCGCTCCCGTGTAGAATTTGACCCATAGCGCATCCCCCCATTCCTGGCTGAACAATGCACCATCAAATACCGGGACTAAACAACGAGGGTGCACCGCCGCTGACCTTGTTCAAGGCGACGTCGCTGTCGAGCGGGCCAGACTTTTCGGCCGGGATCACCCGTCCGACGTCGGGGGTCAGAATCTCAGGCTGCGGGACAGGGCGAGCGAGTCCTCCGCGAGGACACGGACATGGGTGCGCATCGCTTCCGAAGCGGAAGCGCCGTCCCGGTCGAGGATCGCTTCGTAGACGGCCTCGTGCTCCCGGATCGCCGTTTCCGTCCGGCCCGGGCGAAAGGTGATGAAACGGCGGTAGGGCGAGAGGCGCTTGTTCAGAAGCTCGATCTGGTCCCAGAGAACCTGATTGTGCGCCGCCCGCTTGATGGCGTCGTGGAAGTCGCCGTTGGTGCGATAGTATTTTTCCGGATCGAAGGCCGAGGCCGCCTCCAGGCAGGCGCGGTGGGCCTCGACGATCATGCGCTGGTCGAGCGCCTCCATGCGCTCGCAGGCAAGGCGCGCCGCGATGCCCTCCATTTCCGCGACCACCTCGAAGAGGTCCATCACCTCGCCCACGGTCGGCCGCGCCACGATGGCGCCGACACGCGGCTCGAACTGGACCAGCCCCTTGGCGGCAAGCACCCGCAGCGCCTCGCGCACCGGCGTGCGCGACACAGCA
Source organism: Ensifer soli (assembly GCF_041928815.1). Taxonomy (NCBI): domain Bacteria; kingdom Pseudomonadati; phylum Pseudomonadota; class Alphaproteobacteria; order Hyphomicrobiales; family Rhizobiaceae; genus Ensifer; species Ensifer soli. The sequence continues at coordinate 3,182 of NZ_JBHFEI010000013.1, forward strand.
TAACGGTTGCCGAGCGCGACCTCGTCGAGCTTCTCCCCCGGCGACAGGTGGCCCTCGACGATCTGCGTCTCGAGATCGGCGCTGATGTCCCGGCCGAGCGCTCCCGCCGTCTTCTTCATCGACCGTTCCGTCTCCGGCGATGGTCCGCGCAGGCTTGCGGGCTTCATGGGGCACTCCCGATTCTGATGTTTTTATGAGCTTGCATTCGACATGCAAAATAGTTAGGCTTTCATGTATACACGATGAATGCATTCAGTATGCCTGAATTTCCGATCGTTTCAATCGCCCTGACATCCGCCGGGGTGCCACCCAAAGAGAAAGTGACCATGCCGTTCAAGCCTTCGCTTTCCCTCAAGGACCCCCAGCATTTCCCGTTGCATGTGGGCGGCGAATGGCGTGACGGCGCGGGCGGACGGCGCGATGTGGCAAGTCCCGCGACCCGGGCTCCGCTCGGCACGGTCAGCGAGGCGACGGCGGCGGACGTTGCCTCCGCCTGCGCCCTTGCCGCGGAAAGCTTCCCCGCCTGGGCAGCGAGCGACAGCGGGGACCGGGCGCGTCTCCTGCGCCGCCTCGGCGAAATTATCGGAAACCGCATCGGCCCGCTTGCCGAGCTCGAATCGGCCGTCACCGGCCGCCCCATTCGCGAAATGAAGGCCCAGATGGGTCGCATCCCGGAATGGCTCGACTATTTCGCCGGCATCGCGCTCGGCCTCGAAGGCGAGTCGAACCGGGTCAAGGGCGGTTTCCTCACCTATACCCACTATCGCCCCTATGGCGTCTGCGCCCTGCTGACGCCGTGGAACCACCCGGTGCTGATCCTGGTGAAGAAGCTCGCGGCGGCACTCGCGGCGGGCAACACGCTGGTGATCAAGCCCTCGGAGCTCGCGCCGGTCTCGCCGCTGATCATCGCCGACTGGGCGACCGAGGCGGGTTTTCCGAAGGGGGTCGTCAATGTGGTCACCGGCGGTGCGGCAGCCGGCGCGGCGCTGGTCGCCGATCCGCATGTGGCGCGCATCGACCTGACCGGCGGTACGGCGACGGGCCGCCGCGTGGCGGCCGCCGCCGCCGAACGGCTCGTGCCCTGCACGCTGGAGCTCGGCGGCAAGACGCCGGTGGTGATCTTCGAGGATTCGGCCTGCGAGGAGGCGGTGGCCGGGGCGCTGTTTTCCGCCTTCGTCGCCTCCGGCCAGACCTGCGTCTCCGGCTCGCGCTTCCTCGTGCAGGAATCGATCTACGCGCCGTTCGTCGAGGCCCTGGCCGGCCGGGTGCGCCAGCTCGCCCTCGGCGATCCCGCCGTCATGGCGACGGATGTCGGGCCGGTCATTTCGGCGGCGTCCCGCGATCGCTGCATGGCCTTCATCGAGGAGGCGAAGGCCGAGGGCGCGCGCCTCGTCTGCGGCGGCGTTCCGCCGTCGCTGCCGGCCGGGCTCGCCGACGGCTTCTTCGTTCCCCCGACCGTCTTTGCCGACGTCACCCCGGCGATGCGGCTCTTCCGCGAGGAGGTCTTCGGGCCGGTCATCAGCGTCACGCCGTTCCGCGACGAGGCCCACGCCCTGGACCTCGCCAATGATTCCGAATTCGCGCTCGGCGCCTCGATCTGGAGCCGCGACGTGCTGCGCGCCCACCGCGTGGCCGCGAAGATCCGCGCCGGCGTCACCTGGATCAACGACCACCACAAGAACGATCCGCGCTCGATCTGGGGCGGGTTCGGCGCGAGCGGCTACGGCAAGGAGAACGGCTGGGACGCGCTGAAGAGCTATCTCGTCAAGAGCAGCGTCGTCGTGCGCACCGACGAGCAGTTCAGCGACTGGTTCGGGGGAGGCCATCGCTATGGCTGAGGTCTCGCCGCCCGGAGGTCCTGCGCGCGAGACGCTCGTGCGCGTCGAGGCGCTGGAGCTCGTCTATGCCGCGCGGGGCGCGACGCCGGTCCACGCGCTTTCGGATATCCATGTCACCGTCGGCAAGGGCGACTTCATCTCGCTGATCGGCCCGTCCGGCTGCGGCAAGAGCACCCTGCTGCGCATCATCGGCGACCTGCTGTCGCCGACGTCGGGTAAGGTGTCGATCGGCGCGCGGGCGCCGCGCGAGGCGCGGCTCAACCGCGATATCGGCTTCGTCTTCCAGGAGGCGGCCCTTCTGGAATGGCGCCGCATCCGCGACAACATCGCGCTGCCGCTCGAACTGAGGGGGGCGGGCAAGACGGAGCGGCTCGCCAAGGCGGACGCGCTGATGCAGCTCGTCGGCCTCGACGGCTTCCAGGATGCCTGGCCGCGACAGCTCTCGGGCGGCATGCGCCAGCGCGCCGCGATCGCGCGGGCGCTGTCGACCGACCCCAGCATCCTGCTGCTCGACGAGCCGTTCGGCGCGCTCGACCAGATCACCCGCGATCGTCTGAACATGGAGCTCGCGCGCATCCACGAGGTGACCGGCATCACCGTGGTGCTCGTCACCCATTCGATCCGCGAGGCCGTGCTGCTGTCGGACCGGATCGTGGTGATGACGCCGCGCCCCGGCCGCGTGTCGCGGCTGATCGACGTGACCCTGCCGCGCCCGCGCGGGCTGGACGTGCGCAACGATCCGCGGTTCGACGCGCTCGTGCGGCTCGGCAACGCCGAACTGGAGAAGGGGTATCATGACACCTAGGTTCCGGCAGCGCTTCTTCGTTCCCGACGGCGCCTTCGACCAGATCTGGCCGCCGGCGGTCACCTTCCTCGTGATGATCGCCGCATGGGAAGGGCTGACGCGCGGCTTCGACATTCCGGTCTACGTGCTGCCCTCGCCGGCAAGCATCTGGCTGGCGCTCGCCAACAATCCCTGGACGCTGTTCGGCCATGCCGGCATCACGCTCTACGAGGCGGTGGTCGGTTCGCTGATCGGATCGCTGATGGGCGCCCTGCTCGGCACGGTCTTCGCCTATTCGAAGATCGTCGCGCGCGGCATCCTGCCCTATGTGATCGCCGCCAACACCATTCCCGTCGTCGCCGTCGCGCCGATCATCATCATCTGGTTCGGCCACGGGCTGGGGGCGAAGATTGCGGTCACCGCCTTCCTCTCCTTCTTCCCGCTGGCGCTCAACATGATGAAGGGCCTGCAGTCCTACGACCGGACGGTGATGGACGTATTCCACATCGCCGCCGCGACCGGGCCGCAGCGCTTCTTCAAGATGCGCCTGCCGAGCGCGCTTCCCTACATCTTCGTCGGCCTGAAGCTCAACGTCACCTTTTCCGTGATCGGCGCGATCGTCGCGGAGTTCGTCCAGGCCGACAAGGGCCTCGGCTTCGTCATCATGACCTCCTACCGCACGCTCGCCATGCCGCGCCTGTGGGCGGCCATGCTGCTGTCGGCGCTGCTCGGCATCGTTTTCTTTGCATTGGTGGCGATCCTGGAGCGCCTCCTCGTGCCCTGGCACGCCTCCGTCCAGGACAGTCGGTGAAAACAACAATGGGGAACCGAAGATGAAAACGCTGATCCGGGCGCTGGTCGCCTCCGTGGCGCTGGCCGCCTCCGCCCTGCCGTCGCTGGCCGAAACCCTGCGCCTCGAATGGGTGATGCAGGGCCAGTTCGCCGGCCCGATCCTCGCCTTCGACAAGGGCTACTACAAGGAGGCCGGCGTCGATCTCGAACTGCTGCCGGCCGGCCCCGACATCAAGCCCTCGGTCACGGTCGCGACCGGCGCCGACACGTTCGGCATCGGCCATCCGAACCAGGTGATCTCCGCCCGCGCCAACGGCGCCAAGCTGGTGATGATCAGCCAGCACGGCCAGAAGAGCGCCACCACCTACATCGCCCGCAAGGACACCGGCATCACCTCGATCAAGGACATGCCGGGCCACAGCGTCGGCCTCTGGTTCGGCGGCGACGAGCAGGAATTCCTCGCCATGCTCGCCAATGCCGGCATCGATCCGTCACAGGTCAAGATCATCAGCCAGGGCTTCGACATCATCTCCTGGCTGAACAAGGACTACGAGGTGATGCAGGTCACCCTCTATAACGAGCTGCAGCAGGTCTATCGCAACGGCTACAAGAAGGACGACCTCGTCTTCCTCGATCCGCCGGAAGAGGCCTCGATCGTCAGCGGCGGCCTGTTCACCACGCAGGAGACGATCGACAGCAATCCGAAGGCGGTGCAGGCGGTCGTCGACGCGACGCTGCGCGGCTGGAAGGAGGCGCTCGCCGATCCGGAAGCGGCCGCGAAGATCGTGATGAAATACAACAGCGAGCTGAAGCTCGAGGAGCAGGTCGACCAGATCAAGGCGATGGGCGACCTGTTCTGCGCCGGTCCGACGCTGGAGAACGCCTTCGGCAAGTCCGAGCTGAAGAACTACGAGGTCGCGCAGAAGATCCTGATCGACGCGAAGCTGATCGACCAGACGATCGACCTCGCGCCCGCCTTCACCAACGCGTTCTGGGAGAAGGCGCCGGCCGAGTACAAGTCGATCGACTGCGCGCAGTGACCGCCCGGACGGCGGGGCGTTCGCGCCCCGCCGTCACCGTCCTTCATCCCGATCAGGCCATTCCCATCAGGCAGGCAGCCATGACGACCACCGTGCGAATCCGCCTTCTCTGGCACAAGCAGGCCCAGTTCGCGGGCTATCTCCTGGCGGAACGGCTGGGGCTCGCCCGCAGGCACGGCGTCGAGATCGTCTGCGAGGGCCTCGATTTCAGCCTGAAGCATGTCGCAGCCGTGCTGGCGGGCGCAACGCAGATGGCGGTGGCGAGCCCGTCGCACATCCTCGAAAGCGCCCGGCCGGACGACCTGCGCTTCGTGCTCGCCATCCAGCAGGAAAGCCCGCTCGTCTATCCCGCCCGCAAGGCCGACGGCATCCGGCAGCTCGCCGACCTTTCCGGGCGGAAGGTCGGCGTCTGGCCGGGCCACGAGGACCTCGAATTCCGCTGGATGCTCGCGCGTGCCGGCGTTTCGCCCGACGCGGTCACCCGCATCGAGATGCCCGACACGGTCGGCCCCTTCCTCGCCGGCGACACCGCCTCGGCGCAGATGACGAACTACCACGAACTCCACGTCGTCGAGGCGGCGCTCGGTCATGACGGGCTGACGCTCTTCTCCGCCGCCGATGTCGGCGCCTCGCTGCTGAAGGACGGGCTGGTCGTCGATCGTAGGCTGACCGAACGCGACCCCCAGGTCGTGCAGGCGGTCGTCGATGCGGTGCTGGAGGGATGGACGATCGCGTTTCGCGAACCGGAACGGGCGGTCGAGGCCTGCGTCGCCGCACGGCCCGACATGACCGCCGGCGACCAGCGCCGCCAGCTCGCCGACATCCGGGCACTCGCCTTGCGGGGGGCGACGCTGACGCACGGGCTCGGCTATCCGGATCCCGCCCATGTGACGCGGGCGGCCGAGGCGCTGCGCGCCGTCGAGGGCAAGGCCGTGGTCCATCACGCGACGGCGGACCCGCGCTTCTGGCAGGCCGCGCCCGAGGCATTCCGTCCCAGGAGCTTTTCGTGAGCGAGGCGCTTCCCGGCACGGCGGATGTGGTGGTGGTCGGCGGCGGCGTGGTCGGCGCCGCGGTCGCGCGGCAGCTCGCGAAGGACGGCCTCGACACGGTGCTGGTCGAGGCGCGCGCCTTCGGCGGCGCCGTCAGCGGCGCGAGCCTCGCCTGCCTCGGCACCCACATGCACAATCTCGAGGAACTGCCGGTCCTCGTCGAGGCCTGTGCCCTGTGGGCGGGGATCGCGGACGAGCTCGGCAATCCGTTCGAATACAGTCGCAGCGGCCAGCTGCGCTTCATCCTGCGCGAGGCGGACCTGGCCGTGGCCCGGCGCTGGATCGACGGCGAACGCGCCTTCGGCCTGCCGCCGCAACTGCTGACGCCGCGCGAGGTGCGCGAGATCGAGCCGCTGCTGACCGGGCCGATCCATGCCGCGAGCTGGTCGCCGGGCGACGCGACGGTCAATCCCTTCCTCGCCGTGCGCGCGCTGCTTTCCGACGGGCGCCGCGTCGGGCTGCGCGCATTTCCCGCCACCGAGGCGCTGGGCCTGCTCACGAGTGGCGATCGCGTCACCGGGATCCGGACCGGACGCGGAACGATCGCGGCCGGCCATGTCGTGCTCGCGGCCGGCCCCTGGGCCGCCAAGGCGGCGCAGACCGCCGGCATCAGCCTGCCGATCGTGCCGCGCCAGGCGCAATGCCTCGCCTCGGTCCGCCAGCCGCCGTCGACGATCCGCACGGTCGTCGGGGCCTGCGAGACGGCGGGCGGCGTCGAGAGCGGCTATACCCAGATCCAGCAGGCCGGAAGCGGCCAGATCCTCTTCAACACGGTGACGGCCGCGACCGAGACGCCGATCGAGGCGCGGGACCGGATCAACGAGGTGCCGCGCCGCTTCGTCCAGGATTCGATCCGCACGCTGAGCATGCTGTTTCCGAGCCTGGCCGGGATCCCGATGCTGCGCTCCTGGGTGCGCTTCGAGGCGGTGACGCCCGACGACCGTTTCCTCGCCGGCCGCCTGCCGCGCCACGGCCTCCTGATCGCCGCCGGCGACAACGGCACCGGCTTCTGCCGCGCCCCCTTTCTCGGCGGGCTGATCAGCCGGCTGGTCCGCGGCGCCGCGCCGGCGGAAGGCGACGCGCTCTACGATCCCGCGCGCTTTCCGGAGCTTGCGGCATGAGCGCGCCCGTGTCCTTTTCCATCAATGGCGCGCCGGCCTCGGCGCCGCCGGGGGTGACGCTCGGCAGCGTGCTGCATGCGCGCGGCGCGGTGCTGCGCTTGAGCCCGGCAAAGGCCGCCCCGCGCGGCCTCTATTGCGGCATGGGCGTCTGCTTCGAATGCGTCGTCACCGTGGACGGCCAGAGGGTGCGGGCCTGCGTGACGACGGTGCGCGACGGCATGGCGGTGGAGGTCGGCCGATGAGCGACGCGTTGCTCGCCTGCGACGTGCTCGTCGTCGGCATGGGTCCCGCGGGCCTTGCGGCCGCGATCGCCGCGCGCGAAAACGGCGCCGAGGTCGTCTGTCTCGACCTCCACCCGCGCGCCGGCGGGCAATATGCGATGCAGCCCGCCTCGGCGGAAAGCCCCTTCCAGGACGCGCCGCAGGTGGTCGCGGGCCGGGCGGCCGAAGCGCGGTGCCGGGCGCTCGGCGTCCGCCTCGTCAACGACGCGGAGGTCTTCTGGGCCGAGCCCGGCTATACGGTCTATGCCCGTCAGGGAGAGGGCGCCCTGACGATCCGCGCGACCGCCGTCGTCGCGGCGAGCGGCGCGATGGAGCGACCGATCCCGTTCAAGGGGTGGACGCTGCCGGGCGTCATGGCGGCCGGCGCGGCGCAGCGGCTGATCAAGGCGAACGGCACCCCTCCGGGCCGCAAGGTCGTGCTGGCCGGCTCCGGGCCCTTCCTCCTCGCCGTCGCCGACACTTTCGCCAAGGCGGGGCTCGGCCTTTCGGCCTATGTCGAGCGCCGCCGGCCCGATCCGGGCTTTCTCGGGCCCTTCCTCCACCATCCCGGCCGGATCGGCGAGGCGCTCGGCTTGCTGCGCGGACTGGGCCGCACGCGGGCCCGGCGGCATTTCGGCCATGTCGTCGTCGAGGCGATGGGAGAGAGCCGTGTCGAGGCGGTGCGGATCGCGCCGGTCGGCGCCGACGGCATGCCGGTTCTCGACCGGGCCTTCCGCCTCAACGACGTCGACACGCTCTGCATCGGCTACGGCTTCCAGCCGGTGATCGACCTGACGGCCCTGTTGAAGGCGCGTCACGATTTCGACGCCACGCTCGGCGGCTGGCACTGCGTGGTCGACCCGCAGACCCAGGCGACCGACATCCCCGGCCTCTTCGCCGCCGGCGAGACGACGGGGCTCGGCGGCGCGCTTCCGGCGCGGCTCAGCGGCCGGCTGGCCGGCCTCGCCGCGGCGGAAGCCGCCGGACGGCCCGTGCCCGCCGCGCAACGGATGGGCGAGGCGCGCGCGCTTACGAGGGCGCGCGCCTTCGCCGCCCGCCTCGCTGCCCTCTTTCCCTTCCCGGCGGACCTCGCCGACAGCCTGCCGCGCGACGAGGTGGTGTGCCGCTGCGAGGATGTCGCCCTGTCGTCGATCGACGCGGCGATCGACGACGGCGCCACCGACCTCTTCTCCGTGAAGATGTGGACGCGCGCCGGCATGGGCCCGTGCCAGGGCCGCATCTGCGGCTCGGCGCTGGCGCGGATCGTCACCTCGCGCTGCGGCGGCACGCCGGAAGCCGCCGGATACAACCGTCCGCACATGCCGCTGCGGCCCGTGCCCCTGTCGATCGTCGACAGGGCGCTCGACCTTGCCGCCGACGCGGACGAAAGCGCCGCGAAACCGGGAGAGACCGCGTGACCAGACCTATTCCAAGCACCGCCCGCCACTATGCGTTCCGCCTCGTTCCCGGCACCGACGTTCTCGATGCCCTGCAGGGCTTCGTGCGCGACAACGACCTCAGGGCGGTGGCGATCGTCACGGTCGTCGGCAGCCTGACGGACGCGGTGATCCGCTATGCCAACCAGCCGGACGGCACGCCGTCCAGGGGCCATTTCGAGATCGTGTCGATGGTCGGCACGGTCGAGCCCACCGGCGCCCATGTCCACCTGTCGCTGTCGGACGGGACAGGCCGCATGTTCGGCGGCCACATGCTTCCCGGCTGCCGCGTCTACACGACCGCCGAGATCGTCGTCGCGCATCTGGAGGACCTCGCCTTCACGCGGGTTGCCTGCGCGCTTTCCGGATATGACGAGCTTGCCGTCCAAGCCATCGAATAATCACGACAAAAGGGGAATGAACATGAGATTCGACACGCGTACCCTCGTCCTGATGGCCATCGCCATCGTCATCAACATCGTGGTCGGGCAGATCGCCGTCTGGGTGAAGCTGCCGCTTTACGTCGATGCCGTCGGCACCGTCCTCGTCGCCATCCTCGCCGGCCCGCTCGCCGGCGCCGTCACCGGCGTGCTCACCAACGTCATCTGGGGCCTCGTCTCCGATCCGACGGCCATGGCCTTCTTCCCGGTCTCGCTGGTCATCGGCCTCGTCGCCGGCTATCTCGCCAAGATCGGCTGGTTCCGCTCGATCGGCATGACGGTCGTCTCCGGCGTGGTGATCGCGGTCTTCTCCACCATCGTCGCCGTTCCGATCATCGTCTACATGTTCGGCGGCGTCACCGGCGCCGGCACCGATTTCGCCACCACCTTCCTGATCTCCGTCGGCCAGGAATTCCTGAACTCGGTCGCCGTCGCCAATCTGACGACGAACCTCGCCGACAAGATCCTCACCTGCGTCATCGCCTGGGTGATCGCGAGCCGCATGCCGAACCGCTTCACCGCGAGCTTCCCCTTCTACCAGAAGGCCGCCTGACCATGATCGGACAGACAGGCCCGGGCGCCGGACACGCCCTTCTCTACGTGCCCGGCGACAGCTTCATTCACCGGATCAATCCGTTGACCAAGCTGGTCGGGCTTGTCTGGCTGGCCGCGACGAGCTTCATGCTGCCGCCCTCCGGCACGGCCGCCATCTTCGTCGCGACCTTCTCCTTCGGCATCCTCGCCGGCGCCGGAAAGGCCTTCGTCAAGCGCCTCGCGCTGACCGTGCTGCCCTTCGCGGCCTTCCTCTTCATCATCCACGGCGTCCTGATCGAGCGCCATGACAGCATCGACCACGGCCTGGTCTCGGTGAGCCCGGAGGGGCTTGCCTACATGCTGCGCATCGTCGCCCGGGTGGCGGCGCTGCTCGCCGCGTCGATGCTGTTCGTCACCACCACCCATCCGGCGGTCCTGCTGAAATCGCTCGACAGCCACGGCGTGCCGCCGGGCATCGCCTATCTCATCGCCAGCCCGCTGCTGCTGCTCGAACCCTTCTCGGCGCGCGCCCGGGCGATCCGCGACGCGCAGCAGGCGCGCGGCCTCGACCTCGACGGCAGCTGGATGATGCGGGCAAAGGCGTTTCCGGCGCTGCTCATCCCGCTCGTCACGCTGGCCCTTGCCGATCTCGACCATCGCGCCTCCGTGCTCGACGGGCGCGCCTTCCGCGCCAGGCCCTTCCGGATCGTCCTCGACGCGCCGGCCGACAGGCCGGCGGAACCCTGGATCCGCCGGCTGCTGCTCGCCGCCATCCCCCTCCAGATCGGGATCGCGGCATGGCTCTGATCGAGATCGACGACCTCGTCTTCGCCTATGGCCGCGGCCCGGCCGTGCTCGCCGGCCTCTCCCTTTCGATCGCCGCCGGCGAGCGCATCGCCATCCTCGGCGGCAACGGCTCGGGAAAGACGACGCTCGCCCAGTGGATCGCCGGCTGGCTGCCGCGCCCCGGCATGGCGGCGACCGGCGGCCGGCTGACGGCGGAGGGCAGGCCCTGGGGCGAATGGAGCGCGCTGGAGCGCGCCGAGGCGGTCCAGTTCGTCGGCCAGATCCCCTCCCAGCAGCTGTCGGGCTTCGCCTTCACCGTCTATGACGAGCTCGTCTTCGGGCCGGGCAATCTGGGGCTTCAGCCCGACGAGATCCGCCGGCGCGCCGCCGACGCGATCGCCGTCTGCAATCTCGCCCACCTCGTCGACCGCGATCCCTTCACCCTCTCGGGCGGCGAGCAGCAGCGGCTGTCGATCGCCGCCGCGCTGGTGATGCATCCGCGCGTGCTCGTCCTCGACGAGCCGACCGGCAATTTCGATCCGGAAGCGCGCGACGCCCTTCTCGACCAGCTGAACAGGCTGCCGGCAGGGATGACCGTGGTGCTCTGCGACATCGCGCTGAAACCGGCGCTTGCGGTCGCCCGGCGCTTCGTCCTGCTCGACGGCGGCCGGATCCTTGTCGACGGCACGGCGCGGGACGTGCTCGCGCATCCGCGCACGGTTGAGATCTTCGGCGCGCCGGCGGTCACAGAGGCGGCGCTCGCGCTTCGGGCGGCGGGACGCTGGCCCGAGACCCACCCCTTGCCGCTGACGCTCGCCGAGGCCGAGGCCGCTTTCCGGAGGATCGCCCATGTTGACGGTTGACGGCGTCGCATTCCGCTACGGCGACGGCGCCGAGGTTCTGAGCGACGTCGGCTTTTCCGCGCAGGGCGGCGAGATCGTCGCCCTCGTCGGCCGCAACGGCGCCGGCAAGAGCACGCTGCTGCGCCTGCTCAACGGCCTACGCAAGCCGACGCGCGGCACGGTCATGGTCGACGGCAAGAACACGAAGGACACGCCGGTCCATCTCATCTCGCGCTCGATCGGCACGATCTTCCAGACGCCGGAACAGCAGATGTTCAACGCCACCGTGCGCGACGAGGTGATGTTCGGGCCGAAGACCCTGCCGATCTCGCCCGCGGAGCGCGATGCCCGCGTCGACCGCGCGCTCGAGCGGACAGGGCTCGTCGCCCATCAGGCGACCCATCCGCTCGATCTCGACCAGGCACGGCGCCGCTTCGTCGCGATCGCCTCGGTGCTGGCGAGCGAGACGCCCGTCCTGCTCTTCGACGAACCGCAGCGCGGGCTCGACGCGAGCGGCAAGCGGCTGCTCGAGACCATCCTGCGCGCGGAACAGAAGGCCGGCCGCTGCATCGTGCTCGTCTGCCACGAGATGGACTTCGTGGCGAAGCTCGCCACCCGCGTCATCGCGCTTTCCGGCGGACGGCTTTCCGCCGACACGACGCCCGTCGATTTCTTCACCGCGCCGGCGCGGGTCGAGGAGGCGAGCGTCGAGGTGCCGGACATCCTCGCCCTGTCGCTCTCGCTCGGCCTGCCGCCCAGCCTGACGCCCGCAGCCTTCGCCGACGCCTGGCTTGCCCGGCCCAGCCCCAGGACATGACCCATGAGACTGATCATCGATACCGACACCGCAGGCGACGACGCCTTTTCCATCCTTCTCGCGCTGAAGTCGCCGGGCGTGACGCTGGAGGCAATCACGATCTGCAACGGCAATGTCGCCTTCGACCAGCAGGTCGAGAACGCGCTCTACACGCTCGAGGTCGCCGGCTTTTCCGGCAAGGTGCCCGTCTATCCCGGCTGCCCGCTGCCGCTCCTGCGCAAGCAGGTCGACGCCACCGAATTCTTCGGCGTCGACGGCATGAGCGACGCGCGCTTCCCGAAGGCGGCGCAGCGGCCGGAGGCCAAGCACGCCGTCGACGCGATCATCGACCTCGTCATGTCGAACCCGGGCGAGATCGACATCGTCGCCCAGGCGCCGCTGACCAACATCGCCACCGCCTATGCCAAGGAACCGCGCATCGTGAAGGCGCTGCGCCATCTCTGGATCATGGGCGGCACCGACAATGCGCTGGGCAACACGACGCCGGCCTCCGAGTTCAATTTCTACGTCGATCCGGAAGCGGCGAAGATGGTCGTCAATGCCGGTTTCCGGCAGACGCTCTCGACCTGGACGCTGACGATGAATTCGGGAATCCTGCCGGGCGAGGCGCTCGACCGGATCGCGGCGATGGACACGCCGCTCTCCCGCTTCTTCATGACGGTGAGCCAGGCGCCGTTCGCCCGCACGAAGGTGCGCTACGGGTCGCCGCTCAGCACCCATCCGGATTCGCTCACCTGCGCCTGCGCCATCGACGAAAGCCTGATCCTCGAGGCGGCGGACTGCCTCGTCGACGTCGAGACCGGCAGCAGGCTCACCCGCGCCTATTCCAGCATCTGCGTTCCGCTCAGCGAGGACGAGGCGAAGATCGACAAGCTCTGGCCGGCCGGCGCGCCCAATTGCCGCGTGATCCGCAAGGCCGACACGGCCCGCTTCGCCGAACGGCTGATCGCCGCCCTCGGCGCCTGACATCCAGACATCATGCCGCAACCGACGGCCCACAGGAGACTGCAATGAATCTCGATCTCGACGGCAAGACAGCCCTGATCACCGGCGCCTCGAAGGGCATAGGCCTGGCGCTTGCCCATGTGATGGCGAAGGAAGGCTGCCACCTGCATCTCGCCGCCCGCAACGGCGAGGCGATGCTGGCGGCCAAGGCCGAGATCGAGGCCGCGCATGGCGTGTCGGTCACCGTCCATGCGCTCGATCTCTCCAGCACGGAGGCGATGGAGACGCTTGCCGCCGACACCGGCGAGATCGACATCCTGGTCAACAATGCCGGCGACATTCCCGCCGGCTCGCTGGAGATCGTCGACGACGCGGCCTGGCGCCGCGGTTTCGACCTGAAGGTCTTCGGCTACATCACCCTCGCCCGCGCCTTCTACCGGCGCATGAAGGGCAAGGACGGCGTCATCCTCAACGTCATCGGCAATTCGGGCGAGAACTGGGATGCGAGCTACATCGCCGGCTCGACCGGCAATGCGGCGCTGATGTCGTTCACCAAGGCGCTCGGCGGGGCGAGCCTCAACGACGGCATCCGCGTCGTCGGCGTCAATCCCGGGCCCGTCGCCACCGACCGGATGCTGAAGATCATGAAGCGCAAGGCGATCGACATGCTGGGCGACGAGGGCCGGTGGGAGGAACTCTTCGACAAGTATCCCGGCAAGCGGCCCGCCACCGCCGACGAAGTCGCCGATCTCTGCGCCTTCCTCGCCTCGCCGCGCGCCGGCTACATCACCGGCACGATCGTCACCATCGACGGCGGCATCGCGTCGCGCGGTTCGGTCATCTGAAGGAGCGGCGGCGATGAGCAGCGCGAACACCCGCAACGCCTATTTCGACGAGCTCTTTTCCACAGAGGGCCTGCTCTGGATGGGACAGAACACCAACCACATTCCGGCCCATCCCGCCGTCAAGGCCGCGATGATCGCCTCGATCGAGGCGTCGGAATTCAATGCCTACGCGCCGCCGCTCGGCTTCGAGGCGCTGCGCGCCGCGATCGTCGCCGATCTCGGCGTGACGGGCGTCGAGGCGGTGGTGACGGAAGGCGGCGTCAACGCGCTCGCCACGGTCTGCCGCGCCCGCTGCCGGCCCGGCACCACGCTGGTCACCACCGACCCGACCTGGAAATGGCCCGGCCTCTTCGCCCGCCAGCAGGGCGCCGAGGTGATCGAGCTGCCGATCTACGATGCCGCCGCCGGCTACAAGCTGACGCCCGAGGCGCTGGACCGGGCCGTCGACGGGCGCACGGCGATCATCTACATCGTCGATCCCAACAATCCGCTCGGCATCTGCTACACGAGGGCCGAGATCGAGGCCTTCTCGGCGATCGCCCGCAAGGCCGGCGCGCTCCTCGTCCATGACTGCACCTACCGCGATTTCGCCGACGGCCATTATCCGGCGCTAAAGGCCTCGACGGAGAACACCGTCGTCACCATGAGCTTCTCGAAATGGCTCGGCCTTGCCGGCCTGCGCATCGGCGCCTTCGTCGCCGCTCCCGCCCTCGCCGCCGAGATCGCCGGCTTCTCGATGGGCGTGCTTGGCGGCAGCGTCATCGCCCAGCGCGCCGCGCTTGCCGGGCTTTCCGTCAAGGCGGAGTGGATGCGCGAGGTGCGGCGCATCAACCGCGCCAACCAGGAGAAGATCAAGGCCGCCGTCGAGGCGCTCGGCTTCGCCGTCGCCGTCTATCCCTCGAACGGCAACTTCCTGGTCATCGAGACGCTCGACGCCGGCGTGCGGCCGGAAGCGCTGGTCGCGGCCTGCAAGGCCGAGGGCATCATGATCCGCCAGGGCACCTACCACACCGAACGTTTCGGCGACCGCTTCATCAAGGTCTCGACCACGGTGCCGGAAGCCTGGGCCGAGACCTTCTGCGCGAAGCTGCCGGCGCTGGTTTCGACCGCGCGCACGCTCAACCATGTCGACTCGCAATTCTGAGGAAGCGGCCATGCGGATCAAGACCAGCGACGGCCTCGGCCTCCATGTCGAGGAGGCCGGCAGCGGGCTGCCGATCCTCTTCATCCACGAGTTCGGCGGCAACCACGAAAGCTGGGAGCCGCAGATGCGGTTCTTCGCCCGCCGCTACCGCTGCATCAGCTATGCGGCGCGCGGCTATCCGCCCTCGGACGTCCCCGCCGGCATCGACGCCTATTCGCAGCGCATCGCCGTCGACGACGCGCTTTCCGTCCTCGACGCGCTCGGCATCGGCAAGGCCCATGTCGTCGGCCTGTCGATGGGCGGCTTCGCGACGGTGCATTTCGGCCTGGCCGCGCCGGAACGGGCGCTTTCGCTGACGGTCGCGGGGGCGGGCTACGGCTGTGAAAAGGAATTCGAGGATTACTTCCGCACCGTCTCGCTGGAAGTGGCCGACAATTTCGAGACGAAGGGCGCGCGGGAATTTTCGAAGATCTATGCGCTCGGCGCCAGCCGCGTGCAGTTCCAGAACAAGGATCCGCGCGGCTGGCGGGAATTCGCCGACCGCCTCGCCACCCATTCCGATCTTGGCGCCGCCATGACCATGCGCGGCGTGCAGGCCCGTCGCCCGTCCTTCTACGATCTGGAGGACGGCCTGAAAGCGATGGACGTGCCGACGCTGGTGATCGTCGGCGACGAGGACGACCATTGCCTGCAGCCGGGCATCTTCCTGAAAAAGACCATTCCGGCCTGCGGTCTCTCGGTGTTTCCGAAGACCGGCCACACGCTGAACCTGGAGGAGCCAGACCGCTTCAACGGGCTCCTGGCGGAATTCTTCGCGGAGGTCGAGGCTGGCAAGTGGCTGAAGCGTGATCCGCGCGCGCTGCCCGGCCAGATCATGCGAACGACGTAAGATGGCTTTGATCACACCGGACATCGACGGCGAGCGGCTCTGGCGCCGCCTGATGGAACTGGCGGGGATCGGCGCCACGCCGGGCGGCGGCGTCGACAGGCAGGCGCTGAGCGACGGGGAGGCCGAGGCCTGGCGGCTCGTGATCGGATGGGGCGAGGCGGCGGGCCTGGAGGCTTCGACCGATGCTGCGGCCAATCTCTTCCTGACGCTTCCGGGGCGTGACAGGGCGCTGCCCTGCCTGCTCGCCGGCAGCCATCTCGACAGCCAGCCGACGGGCGGCAGGTTCGACGGGGCGTTCGGCGTCATGGCGGCGCTGGAGGTGGTCACCGCGCTCGCCGGACGCTCCATCGTGCCGGAGCGCGATGTCACCGTCGTCGCCTGGATGAACGAGGAGGGATCGCGTTTCGCACCCGGCATGATGGGCTCGGAAGCCTTTGCGGGCCTGCGCCCGATCGAAGCGATCCGTGCCGTTCGCGATGCCGACGGCGAGACGGCCGGCGCGGCGATCGACCGGCTCCTGGCGCGGTTTCCCCGCCTCGCCCGGCGTCCGCTCGGCTTCCCGGTCCACGCCTATGTCGAGCCGCATATCGAGCAGCACACCCTTCTGGAGGCGTCCGGAGCGGTCATCGGCGCCGTCACCGGCATCCAGGGAAAGAAGACGTTCGACATCGACGTCCACGGCGCGAAGGGCCATGCCGGCACTAAGGACATGGCCCTTCGCCGGGATGCCGTCGTCGCCTTCGCGCGCATCATGACGGCGCTTCAGGAGCGGATCGGCCACCACGATCCGCTGGTGAAATTCACCGTCGGAAAGGTCGACGTCACGCCGAACGCGCCTTCGGTGATCGCCGAGCGGGTGCGGTTCAGGATCGATCTGCGCCATCCCGACAATGCCGTCCTCGAGGCATGCGGACACCTCGTCGCCGAAATCTGCGAGGCTAAAGCCCCGCCCTGTCGGGCCGAGGTCCGCACGCTCGTCGCCGCCCCTTCGAATGGCTTCGATCCCCATCTCCAACGTCTCGTTCTCGACCATGCGCGCGCGCGCGGTTACCCGGCCATGCCGCTTCTCTCCTATGCCGGCCACGATGCCCGGCACCTCGCCGCGATCGCCCCATCGGCGATGATCTTCATCCCCTGCCGCGACGGCATCAGCCACGACGAATCGGAATGGGCGGAACCCGAACACGTCGCCGCAGGCGCGCAGGTGCTCTTCGACGTGGTGCGGGACGTGGCGGCCGGATTTCGTCCCCGGTGATGACCCTTTGCGCCATTCGCGAGGATTTCCCGTCGAAGCGGGATCCCTTCGGTATCGACAAGGCCGAAAGACGGAAGCCGGAGCCTTGCCGGAGTGGCATGTGGGTCTTTCGGCCGCCCCGCCGACGGCCGGCAAGGTCGCGCGCCCCGCCCCTTTTCGAAGGGCGGGGCCTCCCATCCTCAGAAGAAGCCGTAGACGCTGTCGGTGATCATCGCCTGGGCGGCATAGATCGTGTCCGCCAGCGTGTTGCCTTCGTACACCTCCCAGACGCCGCTCACCGGCGCACCGCTGGCGTTGAGCTTCTGGGTGAACCAGGCATTGTCCGCATAGCCGTGGAACTCGATGACGTCGACGCTGGCGTCGAAATCGACGATCCGGTCGCCGTTCGCCTCGCCCTTGCGGAAGACGAAGACGTCCGCGCCCTCCCCGCCGGTCAGCGTGTCGGCGCCGGCGCCGCCGTCCAGGCGGTCGTTGCCCTTGCCGCCCTTCAGCGTGTCGCTGCCGCCGCCGCCGAAGATGACGTCGTTGCGGGCGGTGCCGGTGATGGTGTCGCCATGGGCGCCGCCGGTGAAGTCGATGCGCTCGATGCCGGTGATCGTCATCTTAAGGCCGGTGCCGCCGTCGACGACCGAGGTGGCCTTGCCGGCGTCATAGACGACGCCCTTCGTCGCGGCCGAGAAATCGAGCACGGCGGTGTCGACGTGCTGGACGTTGCTGAACAGGTCCGAACTGTCGCCGCCGTCGACCAGGACGGTGCCGAGGCCGGCATGCAGCTCGTCGGAGCCGAAACCGCCATAGAGCTTGTCGGCTTCGCCCGCCTTGCCGCGCGCAATGAGCTTGTCGTTGCCCATGCCGCCAAGGATGGTCTCGTTGACGCCAACGGCGCCGTAGAGCGTGTCGGCGCGGTTGGTGCCCTCGATGACGATGGAGGGAATGAGGGTTTCGAAGATGGTCTTCAGGCCGGGAAGCGTGTTGACCGGGATGGCCTCGAGGGTGTCGAAATTGCCGGCGTAAACGATCGGTCCGTTGTCGGGCATGATGGTCGCTCCTGTTGCGGGCGCCCCCTGCGGGCGCCCTTTTCACGGGGGTCCTTCTCCTCGCGCCGTGTATGTGCCGTTTGTCTCGCCCGGGCCCGATTGTTTCGCCGGCGCCACAGCGGGCGGAAATCGGCCGCCGGCGCGCTAACGATTTTTTGCGCGGCGCGTGTGGATGACGTGATCGATGGCCGCTCCATATCCCGCTAAAGACGTGCATTCGCGGCATGGGCCGGCGCGCTGCGCCCTCAGGCGGTCGGCGGCGGACAGGAAGGATGAGAGGCAATGGACGGAGCGATCACCCGGCGCGGGTTTCTTCTGGGAGGTGCGGGGATCGCGACGGCGACGCTCGCGAGCTGCGCGACGGTGCCGGTCCGGACCGTCGCCGTCGAACCCGTCGACACGTCCGGCTTCGCCACGATGTATGCCGCGATGCCGGAGGAGCAGTTCCCTCTTCCCGCCATCCCCTATCGCCGGATTCCGGCGCGCTTCCTGCGCCAGCAGGTCGACAACCCGACGGGCGAGCGGCCCGGCGTCATCGTCGTCGACACCGCGAACCATTTCCTCTACCTGACGCAGGAAGGCGGCAGGGCGATGCGCTACGGGGTCGGCCTCGGGCGCGCTGGCTTCGAATGGTCCGGCCGCGGCGTCATCCAGTACAAGCGCGCCTGGCCGCGCTGGACGCCCCCGGACGAGATGGTCGCGCGCCAGCCGGAACTTCAGCCCTACAGCATCGCCAATGGCGGCATGGATCCGGGCCTCAAGAATCCGCTCGGCGCCCGCGCGCTCTACATCTTCCAGAACGGCGAAGACACGATCTACCGCATCCACGGCTCGCCGGAATGGTGGACGATCGGCAAATCCGTCTCTTCCGGCTGCGTGCGCCTCGTCAA
Organism: Ensifer soli; assembly: GCF_041928815.1. Classification (NCBI taxonomy): domain Bacteria; kingdom Pseudomonadati; phylum Pseudomonadota; class Alphaproteobacteria; order Hyphomicrobiales; family Rhizobiaceae; genus Ensifer; species Ensifer soli. The sequence continues at coordinate 21,926 of NZ_JBHFEI010000013.1, forward strand.
CCAGGACGTGATCGACCTCTACAACCGCGTGCCGGCGAAGACGCCGATCGTGGTGCTGGGGGCGCCCTTCGCCTGAAAGCCGCTCCAGGAACCGGGGGGAGCGATCGGGCGTCGGAATGTCCGGTCGTGTCGAACCTGGCCAGCGGGCTCACCCCGAGCGGGCCGGAGCCCGCCTCGGGTCGACGGCATCCGTCCGCCTTCCGACCCGTTCATCTCCGCGGCCATCATGCCGGAGCCCGTCGCGATCTTTCAGCGTCGCCTTGACTTCAGAAGGACGCGCCGAGTTGTCCGCCGATGCTCCAGCGGGCCGCTTCGCCCTGGCGCGCGGTCACCGACAGCGTCGTGTCGAGCCGGAAGCGTTCGTCGAGCTTGATCCCGACGCGGCCGCCGAGCGTGCCGAAGGTCTGGTCGTCCGCCTTGCCGGCGACGTCGCCGACCCAGTCGACCGAGGCGCGCGCGCCCTTGCTCGCTGCGAAGGTGCGGCCGATGGCACCGGACAGCGTATAGTCCAGCCTGCCGCCGCCATCATGGCTCCACGCCACTTCCGCGGCGACCGTGTCGGCGGTTGAGGTGCCACCCCGGACGGTCGCGGCGAAGAGGTTCTTGTCCGCCGTCGTCTCGCGATAGCCGTCGAGATCGATGAAGGAGCGGGTCGCCCTCAGCGACAGGGCGATTTCGTTCGCGTCGTCCGGCGCATAGATCACGCCGGCCCGGGCATAGGCGTTGAACAGCGATCCGTTGGCGACGCCGCCGGCAAGAACGAGGTCGTCGATGTTGAGATAGCGGCGCGACAGGCGGGCGGAGACATCCGGCGAACCCCAGACGCCGGCCTCGCCGAAGGCGCGCCAGGTCGCCTCGGGCGTCGTGTAGCGCAGGGCCGCGGCGCCGAGGACGAGGGCATCGTCGAGCACGTCGCTGCGGCTGGTGTCGACATAGGCCGCGCCGCCATGCAGGCTGATGCCGTTGCCGGCCTCCCAGCGGCCGTTGAAGCCGATCGCCGCGTCGGAATTTCCAAGCAGGCTGAAGAAGCTCCCCTCGTCGAAGCGGCGCTGCTGGCCGAGGAGCCCGTGCGCCGTGTCCATCAGGTCGAGCATGAGGGTCTGCCGCTGGCCGGCGATCTCGTCGAGCGATGCGCGCACGGACGCCGTGGTGGTGAAGCCGAGGCGGGCAAAGTCGATCGTGTCCATGAAGATGCCGGCCTCGAAGGCATCCTCGTCGAGGGGACCCGCGGCGGTGGCGACCACCGTCAGGTCGAGGCTCCCGGCACCGGAGACGCCGACGATGCTGCGGGCTGTGGTATCGTCCTCCAGCGGCCCGGTGATCTGGTGATCGAGAACCGTCTTGCCGTCCTGCGTCGCCGTCAGCGACGCGACCTGCCCGTCGCCGGTGGCGACGAAGCCGCGATAATCGACCCCGTAGACCGTATGGCCGTCCGGCCGGGTGACATCGACACTGAGCCGGCAGGTGCTGGAGGCGCGGGTGACGCCGGAACCGCCGCCGGCGCTCGCGGAAAAATCATCGAAGAGGAAGCTCGTCGCATTGCCGTCCGGAGACGTGACTTTCGAGAAGCCGCCGCTCGGGCAGCCGTTCGCGGCAAGGGCCGGGGCGGCCCCGAAGGAAACGGCGATCGCCGCGAGGGAAAGAGGAAGACGCAACGATGACAACCCTTTCTGGCTTTAGGCTTCAACGGCGCGGACGTCGGGAGATGCGAGCTCTCGCATCTCCCGCGGCTGCGTGCAAGATCAGCGGCAGTCGCGCCACTGCAGCTGGTAGATGATGGCCGCCTTCACGTCCTGGGTATCGACCGTCGCCATCGCCTCCTGGCCGCGCGTGGTGTTGACGCGGATGCTGGAATTGGTGCGCAGGTTGACATCCTCGCCACAGGCCGACCAGATCAGCGACTCGGCGACGAGCTTGTTGGTGATGAGGTAATCCTCCTCCTTCGGACCGCTGAAGGTCTGGCGGAAGACCGGCCCCTTCGTGCCGGCGAAGAAATATTCAACGTTGAACTGCGAGCGGGCGCCGCGCGGCAGCTGGTTGAAGCCGCGATAGTCGATGGCGAGAACCGAGACGCTGCGCCCCTGCGGCACGTGCACCGGGATCGCGACGTTGCAGGTCTTGCGGTCGAAGGACTTGCCCGTGTCGCCGCCGGCCTGGACGATATAGTCGTCGAACAGCAGGCTGAGCGCCTTGCCATCCGGGCTGATCGTCGCCGAGACGCTGTCCGACGGGCATCCGCTTCCGCCGTAACCCGGCAGGCCGAGCGAGATGTCGTCCGCATGGGCGGCGGTGGCGATGAAGAGCGAGGTAAGCAGCACGCCAAGAGTTTTCATGGGACCTTCCCCTGTTGCCAAAATCTGCGCGGAAATGCGCGTTCCGCCGATCCATAATGCCGGCGATCTGAACCCGTCGTGAGCATCCCGTTCATCGCCGGGTCAGAGAGCAGCCATAGACTGTCTAGAGCCAGGATCGTTAACGCGTCATTATCCAAGCATGATCAGAAACGGGTCATTTCAAGGCATAAACGGGGCGGAGCGGGCATGAAGACCGCCGGCCGCAAGTGTGACAACAGGGGCGACCACAGGGTCGACAAGACAGGGAGGGCATCGAGCATGGGCACGGTCACCGGAGTTTCGCCGGCAGGGCTTCTCAAGGTTTTCACAGGTCTCGGCCTGGTCGCCCTTCTCGCGAGCGGCTGCACCACGCCGCGCGCGGCGGAACCGGGCGACCGGCCGGGGATCGGCTCGGCGGAGCAGTACCGGCAGCATCGCCTGCAGCAGCAGCGCCGCTTCGAGGAGGGCGGCTACACCCGCCTCTACCGCCCCCGCACCTGTCGGCCGCCTGGCTGTCCGACACCGCCGCGTTGAGCGTTTCCCGACATCGGCTTTCGGACGTTTGAGAAGATATGGCTCGGTTCGCCCCTCGCTTCCCGGCCGAGGAGGGCGTTTGCCCGTCCTCGCGTGCTTCCCTCCGCTGCCTGATCCGGCCGGCATCCGCGTCAAGCGGACGGGGTAATGCGGCAGAACTTCGCGCGCTCCCGCTCCGGTCGGGCGCAACCCTCGCCCTTGGACATCGGGCCGCGCAGGTCCTTCCGTCGTCCAGGGCAAGTCTTCCTTCGACGACAGGCGATGAGAAGAAGGCGCGGCCTATGTGTCACCGCTTGCGCCACCCGGAACGTCCCCGAGATGACGCAGCCTCCACGAACGCCGTCCGATCCCTTGGAGCGGACAGTCCGGGGCGTGCCGGATCGCGGCCGTGAGCTGGAACCCTTTTCCGCCGTCCCCGTTGGAAGAACGCGGAGGACGGAGGTGGCGAATTCCGGGACGGCGGAAGGTCAGCACAGGGTTACGGACCGTCGCCTCTCCGGAAAGGAGCGGATCTGGCACAGGCCTGTCTGGCAAGTGCTGCGCCCCTTCCTATGTCCGTCGATCCGGGGACCAAAGCATGGATGTTCAGACGATGGCGATCGAGAGTGTTCTAAGGGGAAAGAAGATCCTGCTGCTGGAAGACGACGTGCTGCAGGCCCAGTCGCTGGCTTTCGAACTGGAGGAGTACGGGGTCGAGGTGATCGGTCCGTTCCATGTGTCGGAAGATGGGCTTCGCTCCGCTGGACGCGACGCCGTCGACGCGGCGATCCTCGACGTCCATCTCTTCGACGGAAACTGTTTTTCGGTCGCCGATGCGCTGATGCGGCGCCGGATCCCCTTCATCTTCCTGAGCGGGCACGAGCGCAGGGCGATGCCCGACCGCTACCGCCATGTCCCGCATTACCTGAAGCCCTTTGCCGGGGACGATGTGACCGCCGCCCTGTCGCTGGCCGTCACCGATCGCTACCGGCACCGCCCGTAAAGATGGCCATGGATGGGCGCGCCGTCGCCGCGCCGGGTCGATCGGGAAACGGACGAGCGGTCGCCCGGCATGCGGCGGACGTTTGCGCGGCCGCGCCGGTTGCGGGAGGTCAAGGGGGATGACGGTATCCCGTCCGCCGTGGCGAAGCGGGGCGGCGTGACGGCCGGGAGGACGGCGGCAGCCGGCGGCACCGGCGATCGCGCCTTTAGCATCCGCCGCAACGTTTCGCGAAGCGCTCCACGGTCGCGCGCCCCGCGATTTTCAGGTCCTGTCGTCGCGGATCTCGTGGCGGGACGCGCCCGGCTCGATGCCTGACGCCGTCCCGTTCCACGCGTTCGGCGGGGGTGGCGCGGACACGATTGCCAGAACACTACAGTGATCCGCGCCGTGGCCGCCGGTGTCTCTGCGCCGGGACGGCGCGTCGGCAGGCTTTCCTCAACCCGACGAGGCGACCATGTCGGCGAGCCGCCGCCCCAGGCGCCCGGCGGGATCCGAAAGGTCGAGGACGACGTTCATATGGTTGAGGCCTGCGACCGGCAGAAGCTCGGCGGGCTGGCCTTGCGCGTCGAGCTTTCCGGCAAGGGCGGCGGCCTGTTCGTGGAACGGCGTTGTCTCCTCGGCCCCGAAGGCGACGATCCGGGCCGGGCCGGCGCGCTGATCGGCTGTCAGGGGCGACCAGGCGGCCGCCTCGGCCGGCGTCATCCCGGCCTCGTTCTTCAGGAAACTGTCCGGAATGCCGGAGAGATCGTAGATGCCGCTGACGAGCAGGAGGCTCCGCACGGCGGGCAGCGGCGGGGCCTCTTGCTCCAGCGGACCGGTCGCGGCGAGGAAGGAGGCGAGATGGGCGCCGGCCGAATGGCCGCTGACCGTCAACCGCGAGGGATCGGCGCCGAACTCGGCCGCCCGCGCCTGAAGCCAGAGGACGGCGCGCCGCACCTGGTCGACGAGCACGGAAAGCCGCGCCGCCGGCATCAGGTCGTATTCGACGATGGCGGCAATCCCCCCCGCTTCAAGCACCGGCGCTGCGACGAGGCGGTAGTTCTCCTTCTCGCCGGAGCGCCAGTAGCCGCCATGCACGAAGACATGCAGCGGCGCGCCGGTCCGCGGCTGCGGCGGAAGCAGAATGTCGACGCACTCCCGCAGACCGCTGCCATAGCGCCGGTCGGCGAGCAGCCGGGCCTTGTCCGACACCGCCCGGCTGCGCGCGGCGAACTCGGCGGCGACGGCATCGAAATCGGGCACGAAATCGCGGATGCGGTAAAGATCCGGGGGGGTCATCGTCTCTCTCCTTTAGGGCTGTCGGCGCCCGCGGTCCCGGCGCGGCCCTGAGGAAGGCCCGGCATCGGTTGCGTGGTCCCTGCGCCGCCGGGCGGTTGCGCCCCAGCCCTTTCCTTTCGATGTTTCGTCGAAAGGTCAAGCCGGCCACCGGGGCGGAATTCCGGTCAGTAATCGACGGCGTAGTATTTCGGCTCCATGAATTCGAGGATGCCGGTGACGCCGCCCTCGCGGCCGAGCCCGCTCTGCTTGACGCCGCCGAAGGGTGCCGCCGGATCCGACATCAGGCCGCGATTGATGCCGAGCATGCCCGCCTCCAGCCGCTTGCCCGCCTGCAGCGCCCGTTTCAGGTCGCGGCTGTAGACATAGGCGGCAAGGCCATATTCGGTGTCGTTCGCCAGCCGGATCGCCTCGTCGTCGGTGCGGAAGCGGTAGACCGGCGCGACCGGGCCGAAAATCTCCTCGCGCGCGATCGCGGCATCGACGGGCACGTCGACGAGCACGGTCGGCGGATAGAAGAAGCCGTCGCCTGAGAGCGGCTTGCCGCCGGTCGTCGCCCGCGCCCCGGCGGCGACGGCGTCGGAGACGAGCCGGTCGATCTTTTCGACCGCCTTGCGGGTGATCATCGGCCCGCATTGCGTCTGCGGCGCCGCGCCGGGGCCGATCCGGAGCGCCGCCATGCGCCCCGTCAGCCCGGCGACGAAGGCGTCGTGGATGCCCTCCTGGACGTAGAAGCGGTTGGCGGCGGTGCAGGCCTCGCCGGCATTGCGCATCTTGGCGATCATCGCGCCGTCCAGCGCCGCCTCGAGATCGGCATCGTCGAAGACGATGAAGGGCGCGTTGCCGCCGAGCTCCATCGAGCAGCTGACGACTGTCTTCGACGCCTCGGCGAGAAGGGTGCGGCCGATGCCGGTCGAGCCGGTGAAGGAGAGTTTTCGCACGCGCGGGTCGGAGAGCATGGCGTTGGTCACGGGGCCCGGCTTCGTCGTCGTCAAGACGTTGACGACGCCCGCCGGCACGCCCGCCTCCGCCCCGAGCCGGGCCATCGCATAGGCGGTCAGCGGCGTCTCGGAGGCGGGCTTCAGGACCACCGTGCAGCCGGCCGCGAGCGCCGGGCCGATCTTGCGCGTCGCCATCGCCGCCGGGAAATTCCACGGCGTGATCAGCACGGCGATGCCGATCGGCTCGTGGTCGACTAGGATGGTGTGGGAGCCCGAAGGCGTCCGGCGGAATTCGCCGGGGATGCGCGTCGCCTCCTCGGCGTACCAGCGGAAGAATTCGGCGGCATAGGCCACTTCGCCGCGCGCGTCGGGGAGCGCCTTGCCGTTTTCGAGGGAGATCAGCACGGCGAGCTCCTCGGCATGCGCCGTCATCAGCTCGAACCAGCGGCGCAGGATCTCCGAGCGCGTCCTCGCAGGCGTGGCGCGCCATCCGGCGGCGGCGGCATCGGCGGCATCGACCGCGCGGATCGCATCCGCGACGGATGCGTCGGCCACCTCGGCCAGCCTGCCGCCCGTCGAGGGATCGGCCACGGGAATGCCGCCGCCGGCATGCCAGGCGCCGCCGATATAGAGCCCCTCGGCATGCAGGGCGGGATCGGCATAGCCGGAAATCTTGGCTTGGAACGTCATCGGAAGGTCCTTCTCGGATTCAGGTCAGGCTCGCCCGGTCGCCGTGATACGCCGCGGCGACGAGGGCGCGCATCTCGGCGGCGTCGAGCGGGCGGGGATTGTTCTGGATCAGGCGGGCGATGCCGCAACTCTGCTCCGCCACCCAGCCGATCCGCTCCTCTTCGAGGCCGAGGTCGCGAAGCGTCGCGGGAATGCCGATCCGGGCGAAGAGGGCGGCAAGCGCGGGGATCACCTCGTCAGCGCCCTCCAGCCCGGCGGCATCGGCGATCTCGGCGAGTTCGCCGGCGATGACCGGCGCGTTCCACGCCATCACATAGGGCATGAGGCAGGCGACGCCGAGGCCATGGGCCGTGTGGGTCAGGGCGCCGACGGGATACTGGATGGCGTGGGCTGCGGCGGTGCCCGCCACGCCGAAGGCGAGGCCGGCAAGGGTCGCGCCGAGCATCACCTTCTCGCGCGCGGCGCGGTCGGCGCCGTTCCGGCAGGCCGCCTCAAGCCCCTGCCAGAGAAGCGCGATGGCGCGCAGGGCGAAATGGTCGGAGAGCGCGTTCTTGCCGACGAAGACGCGCTGCTGGGCAAGCCCCGGAACGGGATCGCGGCGGATCGCCGTGAAGGCCTCGATCGCATGGGTCAGCGCGTCGGCGCCGGCGATCGCCGTCAGCGCCGGCGGGCAGGACAGCGTCAGCTCCGGATCGCAGATCGACACGGCGGGCACGAGGTGGGGGCTCGAAATGCCGACCTTGAGGCTGCGCTCGGCATCCGAGAGCACGGCGACCGGCGTCACCTCCGAGCCGGTGCCGGCGGTGGTCGGCAGCACGATGAGCGGCATCACAGGCCCCGGCACGGCATGCTCGCCGTAATAGTCCTGCGGCCGGCCGCCATGGGTGATGAGCAGCGCGACGCATTTGGCCATGTCGAGGCAGGAGCCGCCGCCGACGCCGATGACGAGGTCCGGCGCGAAGGCCCGCGCCGCCGCTGCGCTCGCCTCGGCGGAGGCCACCGGAACGTCGGGCAGGGTCGAACCGTCGATGCGGACCGCGAGCCCGGCCGCCTCGATCTGGCGCACAAGGGCGCGGAAATCGTCGTCGCCGGCGAGACGCTGATCCGTGACGATCAGCGCGCGCCGGCCGAGCCTGGCGGCGATGCCGCCGAGCGCGTGGCGCTGGCCGGCGCCGAACAGAAGCTCGCGCGGCGCCCTCAGCGTGGCGAATAGGGTCATGCGTGGTGTCCTCCGGTGGGGTTCAGGCGGCCTGAAGGGCCATGAGCTGGTCGAAAAGCGGCTGCGGCAGGTCGATCCCCGTTTCGAGCGCCGCCGCCCGGCGGGCGCGCGCGCCGTCGCCGGGCACGGCGACGGGGCTTTCCGGGCGAAGGGGCGTGGAGCGGCGCAAGCGGTGAAGATAGGCGGCGAGCGGCCGGACGCCGGGCGCGGCCGCCGCCGGATCGATCAGAACGAGCAGATCGCCCTTGCCGGCTTCATGGACGTCGTCGAGCGTTCCGTGCACATCGGGGGCGACATCGGAGCCGGAGAGTGCTGCGACGAGAAGCTCGATCGCGAGGCCGAGGCCGTAGCCCTTGGCGCCGCCGAAGGGCGCGATCGCACCGCCGCGCGCGGCCCGCGGGTCCGTCGTCGGCCGGCCGGCGCCGTCGACGGCCCAGCCTTCCGGGATCGGCATGCCGCCAAGCGCATGATGGTTGATCTTGCCCATCGAGACGATGCTGGTCGCAAGGTCGAGCACGAAGGGATCCTCGCCGGTGGGGATGCCGATCGCGACCGGATTGGTGCCGAGCAGGGCCTGCGTGCCGCCGAAGGGATGAACGAGCGCCTCGCTGGTCGACATGACGATGGCGATCAGCCCGTCGCGCGCGGCGGCGTCCGCGTAATAGGCGAGCATGCCGATATGGTTGGCGTTGCGGATCGCGGCGACGGCAAGCCCGGTCTCGGCAAGGACCCCGCGCAGGCTGCCCATCGCCGCCATCATCACGACCGGGCCGAGGCCGCGTCCGCCGTCGATGGCGAGAAAGGCCCGGCGGCGCCAGGTCGCGGTCCCGCGCGCCCGCGGATCGGCAAGCCCCTTGTCGAGCCGCGACAGGAGGAGCGGCAGCCGCTGCAGCCCGTGCGAGGGCAGGCCGCGCAGCTCGGCCTCGACGAGAAGGTCGGCCTGGAGGCGGGCATGGTCCGGCGGCGCGCCGCGGCGTGCGATCAGATCGGCCGCGAGCGCCGTCAGCCGGTCGGGCTGCATCCTCATGCTTAAATCCTATATCAGATCATATACGATATTGTATTTGACATACGATATCTTATTTGCAACAAAAGCCGCCATGTCAAGGAGCAGTCGGAGAGCGGACGTGGCAATTGCGGCGGAGCGGGATGGAAGACAGGGCGGCATCCGCCCGATCAGCGTGGTCGACGGCGTCTATGACAGCATCTACCACCGGCTGATGTCGCTGGAGATCGCGCCCGGCGCCCGCATTCCGATCGATGTCTTCGCCCGCGAGCTCGGCGTGTCGCAGACGCCGATCCGGGAAGCGCTGAGCCGGCTGGAGCGCGAGGGGCTGGTGCGCAAGGAACACCTGATCGGCTACAGCGCCGCGCCGCAATGGACGCGCAAGCAGTTCGAGGACCTCTACGCCTTCCGCCTGCTGGTCGAGCCCGAGGTCGCCCGGCTCGCCACCCTCAACATGACGCCGGAGGCGCTGCGGCGGCTTGAGACCTCCGCCGCCGACATGGGCCATGGCGCGGCGCCGGTCGACCGCAACACCCGCTATTCGCGCTTCGCCCGCGCCGACGCGCAGTTCCACGACGCGATTATGACGATCGCCGGCAACGAGGTGATCCGCAGCACGCTCGCCAACCAGCATGTCCACCTGCACATCTTCCGGCTGATGTTCCACACGCGGGTGACGAAGGAAGCGCTCGAGGAGCATGAAAACCTGCTCTCGGCCTTCCGCGCCGGCGATCCGGCCGCCGCCTTCGAGGCGATGCGCATCCATGTCGAGCGCTCCCGCGACCGGCTGCTGTCGGCCTTCGAATGAACGCGCTTCCCTCACGCCAGTCCGTGGCGCCGCCGGTGGCCGCGGCCCCCGTCGCGCTCGGCGCCGAGGGGCTCGGCAAGGCCTATGGCCCGGTCACGGTCCTGTCCGACATCGCGCTCGACCTGAGGGCCGGCGAGGTGCATGCGATCATCGGCGAGAACGGCGCCGGCAAGTCGACGCTGATGAAGCTCCTGTCGGGCCATGTCGCGCCGTCGGCGGGGCAACTGACGATGGCGGGTCATCCGGTCGCCTTTCGCAACGCGGTCGAGGCGGAGGCCGCCGGCATCGTGCTGGTCCACCAGGAAATCCTGCTCGCCGCCGACCTGACGGTGGCGCAGAACCTCTTCCTCGGGCGCGAGCTCGGGCGCGGCCTGATGGTCGACGACCGGCGGATGAACCGGCGTACGGCCGAGCTGCTCGCCCGCGTCGGCTCGACAGCCCGCCCGCGCGACCGCGTCGGCGACCTTCCGCTCGCCCAGCGCCAGCTGGTGCAGATCGCGCGCGCCCTTCTCGACGAGCGCAAGGTCGTCATCCTCGACGAGCCGACGGCGGTCCTTGCCAATGACGAGGTGGCGGCGCTGCTTTCGATCGTGCGCAGCCTGCGCGACCAGGGGGTCGCGGTCGTCTACATCTCCCACCGCCTCGACGAGGTGCAGGCGCTCGCCGACCGCATCACCGTGCTGCGCGACGGCGCGCGGGTCGGCACCTGGCCTTCGGCCGGCCTCGGCCAGCGCGAGATGGCCGAACTGATGGTCGGGCGCGAACTCTCGATGCTCTATCCGGCCAAGCGGCCGGCGGCGACGGGCGAACCGATCCTGTCGGTCGAGAATCTCGCCGTCGACCACGGCAGCGAGGCCGTGTCCTTCTCCGTCCGCAGGGGCGAGGTGCTCGGCATCGGCGGCATGATCGGCGCCGGCCGCACCGAACTGATCGAGGGGCTGATGGGCCTGCGCCCGTCGGCGGCGGCAAGCGTCGTCCTCGACGGACGCGAGATCGCGCAGCGCTCGGTCACCCGCCTGATGGAGGCGGGCCTCGTCTACCTGACGGAGGACCGCAAGGGAAAGGGCCTGCTTCTGGAGGAGAGGCTCGGGCCCAATCTCACCCTGCAGGCGCTCGACCGCGTCAATCCCGGCGCCGTCCTCGACCGGCGCGGGGAGGCGGCGCGCCTCGGGACGGCCGTCGCCGACTACGACATCCGCGTGCGCACGCTGAAGCTCGAGGCCGGCAAGCTTTCGGGCGGCAACCAGCAGAAGCTTCTGCTCGCCAAGGTGATGATGGCCGACCCCTCGGTCGTCATCATCGACGAGCCGACCCGTGGCATCGACATCGGCAACAAGAGCCAGATCTACGATTTCATCGACGCGATGGTGCGCGCGGGCAAGGCCTGCATCGTCATCTCGTCGGAAATGCCGGAACTGGTCGGACTGGCCGACCGCGTGCTGGTGATGCGCGCCGGCCGGATCGTCGCCGAGCTTCGCGGCGCCGACATCAACGAGGAAAACGTCGTCTATGCCGCCACGACCGGTGGGCGCGCCGACGACCGGGAGGACAGACATGAACACAGCGACGGCGACACACGCGCCGGTTGACGAGGGGCGCCGCATCCGCTGGGCCGATCTCGCGCCCTTCCTGGCCCTTGCGGTGATCGTTCTCTTCGGCGCGCTGGTCAACGGGAACTTCGTCTCGTCGGCCAACGTGATCAACGTGGTCACGCGCAGCGCCTTCATCGCGATCATCGCCGTCGGCGCGACCTTCGTCATTGCGTCGGGCGGGCTCGACCTGTCGGTCGGCTCGATGATGGCCTTCGTCACCGGCATCATGATCATGGTCATGAATTATCTCGCGCCGGCCTACGGATCCTCGGCGATCGTGATCGGCGCCGGCGTGGCGCTGGTGGTGGGCGCGCTCTGCGGCCTCTTCAACGGGCTGATCGTCACGCTCGGGCGCATCGAGCCCTTCATCGTCACGCTCGGCACGATGGGCATCTTCCGCGCCTTCATCACCTTCATGACCAATGGCGGCTCGCTGCCGATCGACCGCAGCCTGCGCGAGGCCTACCGGCCGGTCTATTTCGGCAATCTCTTCGGCATTCCCTATCCGGTGCTGATCACCTTCGTCATCGTGCTTCTCGGCGCCTTCCTGCTCTACAGGACGAAATACGGCCGGCGCCTGACCTCGGCCGGGTCGAATGTCGAGGTCGCCCGCTTTTCCGGCGTCAACGTCGCCGGCGTGCGCACGCTCGCCTATGTCATCCAGGGCGTCTGCGTCGCCGTCGCCGCCATCTGCTACGTGCCGCGCCTCGGCGCCGCGACGCCGACGACGGGCCAGCTCTGGGAACTCCAGGTGATCACCGCCGTGGTGATCGGCGGCACGCTGCTGCGCGGCGGACGCGGACGCATCGGCGGCACGATTGCCGGCGCGCTCATCCTCGAGGTGATCGCCAACGTCATGGTCCTCTCGGACATGGTCTCGGAATATCTCGTCGCCGCCGTGCAGGGCGCGATCATCATCATCGCCATGCTGGCCCACCGCTTCACCGCCAGCCGCTGAACAGGTTTTGACTTCAAAGGAGGAGAACATGAAGTCCATGATCACGAAAACCCGCCTCTTGCTGTCGGCCGCCGCCCTGGCGCTCGTGCTGCCGGTCGCCGGCGCGAACGCCCAGGACGGGAAGGTGACGATCGCCGTCTCCATTCCCGCCGCCACCCACGGCTGGACGGGCGGCGTCGTCTACCACGCCGAACAGGCGGAGAAGGAGCTGGAGGCCGCCTTCCCGAACATCGACGTCGTGCTGTCGACGGCCTCCTCGGCGACCGCCCAAGTCTCCGCGCTCGAGGACCTCTCGGCGAGCCGCAAGCTCGACGCGCTCGTCATCCTGCCGTTCACCTCGGAGGAACTGACCGGGCCGGTCGAGCAGATCAAGCAGAACGGCACCTTCATCTCCGTCGTCGACCGCGGCCTGACCGACCCGAGCGTGCAGGACCTCTACGTCGCCGGCGACAACATCGCCGTCGGCGCCAACACGGCGCACTGGCTGGTCGACAAGCTCGGCGGCGAGGGCCAGATCGTGGTGCTGCGCGGCATCCCGACCGTCATCGACGACGAGCGGATCAAGGGTTTCTCCGACGTCGTCGCCAAGTCCAACATCAAGATCCTCGACATCCAGTATGCCAACTGGAACCAGGACGAGGCCTTCAAGCTGATGCAGGACTACCTCGCCAAGTACCCGAAGATCGACGCGGTCTGGGCCAATGACGACGACATGCTGCTCGGCGTGCTCGAGGCGGTCGACAATGCAGGGCGCACGGACATCAAGTATGCGCTCGGCGGCAACGGCATGAAGCAGGTGATCGAGATGGTGAAGGAGAAGAACGCGCGCACGCCGATCTCAACCCCCTATCCGCCGTCGATGATCAAGTCGGCCATGTACATGACCGCGGCCCAGTTCAGCGGGCAGGCGCCCGTGCGCGGCTCCTTCCTGCTCGGCGCGCCGCTGATCACGCCGGAGAACGCCGACCAGTTCTACTTCCCGGACTCGCCCTTCTGACCGGCTGAGGCCGGCGGCGAACGCATGCATCGGGGCCTTCGCGCAGGCCCCTTCGGTGCCCGGCCGTGACGCCGGGCGCCTTCTCAACCCAGACACACAGGAGACAGGACATGAGCGGCAAGAAGATCCTCATGCTGACCGGCGAATTCACCGAGGAATACGAGATCTTCGTGTTCCAGCAGGGGATGGAGGCGGTCGGCCACACGGTGCACGTCATCTGCCCCGACAAGAAGGCCGGCGACCGCATCAAGACGTCGCTGCACGATTTCGAGGGCGACCAGACCTATACGGAGAAGGTCGGCCATTATGCCGACATCAACAAGACCTTCTCCGAGGTGCGGGTCGAGGAGTACGACGCCGTCTACGCCGCGGGCGGGCGCGGGCCGGAATATATCCGCACCGACAAGCGCATACAGGCGATGGTCCGGCATTTCCACGAGACCGGCAAGCCGATCTTCACGATCTGCCACGGCGTGCAGATCCTGATGGCGGTGCCGGGCGTGCTGCAGGGCCGCAAGGTCGCCGGCCTCGGCGCCTGCGAGCCGGAGGTGACCGCCGTCGGCGGCACCTATATCGACGTCAAGCCGACGGAAGCCTATGTCGACGGCAACCTCGTCTCCGCCAAGGGCTGGACCGGTCTCGCCGCCTTCATGCGCGAATGCCTGAACGTGCTCGGCACGAAGATCACCCACAGCTGATCGTCGACCCCCAGCGCCGCAGTGCAACCGGCGGCGCTGGGGCGCGCGCGCTTTCATGCCGATCCGGGCCGGAACCTTCCCTCGATCCGTTCCGCCGGATCACGCGGCATCCGTCAATGCGGGCCTACCGGCGCTTCACCGTCGCCAGTGCACCCGCCAGCGCGTCGGCGAAGGTCTCGCGGTCGTCGCGGTTGAGGAAGGACCCGATCTCGACGGCGCGGCGGCCGCTTTTGAGCTGCATGGAGACGATGCCGATCTCGACATGGCGGGCGACGTCGAGGAAGGTCCAGAACGGGTTCAGCCGATGTTCGGTCATTCGGCCGGAGGGGGCGAACTTGCGCACCGAGACGGCGGTGCGCGACACGCTGACCTCCTCGCGCGCGAGCGCCGCGCGCGCGTTCAGCCGGAAGGCGCCGTAGAGAAGCAGGAAATCGAGGCCGAAGAAGAACACGACCGGCCAGGCGCCGATCGCCAGGAAAACGCCGACGTGCATCATCGTCATCAGGCCGGCGATCAGGAAGAAGACGCGCTTTCCCCTGTCCCCAAGCGAGCGGTGCGGGGTGAGCTCGGCGGCAAAGACCGGCCGGTCGGTGGGATCGAGAGCGGCGTTGTCGAAGTGCATGGCACCGGACTATAGATGCCGGATGAAAAACGTGAAGCCCCCCTCGCGCCTGCCCGCGCAGACGCCGCCTGCGACGAAGCCGCGCAGGGCGGCACGGCCGGGGACCGCCTATTCGCCGGACGAGATTTCCGAGATCTTCCGCCGCCTTTCCGTCCAGCGGCCCGAGCCGAAGGGCGAGCTCGCCCATGTCAACCCGTTCACGCTGGTCGTCGCCGTGGCGCTCTCGGCGCAGGCGACGGACGCCGGGGTAAACCGGGCGACGCACTCGCTGTTCCGGATCGCCGACACGCCGGAAAAGATGCTGGCGCTTGGCGAGGAAGGCGTGCGCGAGCATATCCGCACCATCGGCCTCTACCGCAACAAGGCGAAGAACGTCATCGCGCTCAGCCGCAGGCTGATCGAGGATTTCGGCGGAGAGGTGCCGCGCACGCGGGCGGACCTGGTGACGCTGCCGGGCGTCGGGCGCAAGACCGCCAATGTCGTGCTGTCCATGGCCTTCGGCGAGGCGACGATGGCCGTCGACACCCATATCTTCCGCATCGCCAACCGGCTGATGCTGGCGCCGGGCAAGACGCCGGACGAGGTGGAGGACCACCTGATGCGCATCATCCCGGCGGAGTACCTCTACCATGCCCATCACTGGCTGATCCTGCACGGGCGCTATTGCTGCAAGGCCCGCAAGCCCGAATGCGCGCGCTGCGTCATCGCCGACCTCTGCAAGGCGCCGGAAAAGACCTGCGACGTGCCCGCCCCGCTCTGTCGCCTGCCCGACCAGGTCATCGGCTGACGAGGGCGGCAAGGATCCGGGCGATCGCGGCTTCATAGGCATCGCGTCTCCCCCCCGCGGCGATCGAGAGCGCCGCGCGGTCGAAGGCGGCGGAGAGGAGGTCGGCGAGCGGATCGATCTCCGCCTCTCCGGCACCGGGCAGGGCGGCGGCGAGACCGTCGCGCAGCGTGCGCTCAGCCGCCCCCCTGTCGATCGCCCGCATGCCGTCAAGACCGAGCACCGCCGGCCCTTCGAGCAGGAGCAGGCGCGCCCGCCCTTCCGCCGCCATCGCATCGAAATAGGCGGCGGTTCCGGCGAGGAGGGCTGCGGTCGGCGCGACCGCATCGATGGCCGCGGCATCGATCTCTGCCGCGACCCCCGTCGCCTCGCGCTCAAGCACCGCGCGGAACAGCGCCTTCTTGTCGGCAAAATGGTGGTAGAGGGCGCCGCGCGTGACGCCGGCGGCGGCGGCGATGTCGGGCGTCGCCGTTTCGGCATAGCCTTTCTCGATAAAGCGCGCGCGTGCCTGCTCCATCAGCGCAGCGCGCGTCGCCTCGGTTGCGGCGGCGGAATTCCGGGCCATGCATCTCCTTTACATACATTCTGTTTGTATGTTATCGCATCATCATTCATGCAGTATGTATGAAAAATGCGCCGATGCAATTCCCTGGAGACCGACCATGAAATCGACCAGCTACTATCCCGTGATCATGACGGCCGACGTCGCCGGCACCGTCGCCTTCTATCGCAGCCATTTCGCGTTCGAGGCCCTCTTCGAAAGCGACTGGTACGTCCATCTGCAATCGGCCGAGGATGAAAAGGTGACGCTCGCCGTGCTCGACTACCGGCACGAGACGGTGCCGGAGGCAGGGCGGAAACCGGTGACCGGCCTGCTCCTCAACTTCGAGGTGGAGGATCCGGACGCCGTCCACGCCCGTCTCGAGGCCGCCGGCGTGCCGATCCTGAAGGATCTCTGCGACGAGGATTTCGGCCAGCGCCATTTCATCGCCGCCGATCCCAACGGCGTGATGATCGACGTCATCAAGCCGATCCCGCCGAGCCCCGCCTTCGCCGCGATGTATGATGCGTCCGCCTTGCCACAGGAGTG
Organism: Ensifer soli; assembly: GCF_041928815.1. Taxonomy (NCBI): domain Bacteria; kingdom Pseudomonadati; phylum Pseudomonadota; class Alphaproteobacteria; order Hyphomicrobiales; family Rhizobiaceae; genus Ensifer; species Ensifer soli. The sequence continues at coordinate 38,455 of NZ_JBHFEI010000013.1, forward strand.
ACGGATCCGCGCTCGGCAGGGCGCAAGTCCCGTTCCGGTTTCACGCTTTATGGGCTAGAAGCATCCTGCCTCCCCACGGCCTCGCGCCCCATCGAACGGTTTCCGGATGACGACTTTCGACGTGCTCACCATCGGCAATGCCATCGTGGACATCATCGCGCGCTGCGACGATGCCTTTCTCAGCAGCAACGGCATCATCAAGAGCGCGATGAACCTGATCGACGCGGAGCGGGCCGAGCTGCTTTACAGCCGCATGGGCCCGGCGGTCGAGGCGTCCGGCGGCAGCGCCGGCAACACCGCGGCGGGGGTGGCGAGCCTCGGCGGCCGGGCCGCCTATTTCGGCAAGGTCTCGAACGACCAGCTCGGCGCGATCTTCGACCACGACATCAAGGCGCAAGGGGTGCATTTCGCCACGCGGCCGCTTGACGGGGTGCCGCCCACCGCCCGTTCGATGATCTTCGTCACGCCGGACGGCGAGCGCTCGATGAACACCTATCTCGGCGCCTGCGTCGAGCTCGGGCCGGAGGATGTCGAGCCGGATGTCGTCGCGGCGGCGAAGGTCACCTATTTCGAAGGCTATCTCTGGGACCCGCCCCGCGCCAAGGACGCGATCCGCGACGCCGCCCGCATCGCCCATGCGAACGGCCGCGAGGTGGCGATGACGCTCTCCGACAGTTTCTGCGTCCACCGGTATCGGGAGGAGTTCCTCGACCTGATGCGCTCAGGCACCGTCGACATCGTCTTCGCCAACCGCAGCGAGCTTCTGGCGCTCTACGAGACAGAGGATTTCGAGGCGGCGCTCGGCCGCATCGCCGGCGACTGCCGGCTGGCGGCGGTGACAATGAGCGAGGACGGTTCGATCGTCGTTCGCGGCGCGGACCGCGTGCCGGTCGACGCGATCCCGGTCGCCCGCGTCGTCGACACGACCGGCGCCGGCGATCTCTATGCCGCAGGCTTCCTCTTCGGCTATACGAGCGGGCGCAGCCTTGCCGATTGCGGCCGCCTCGGCAGCCTTGCCGCCGGCATCGTCATCGAGCAGATCGGGCCGCGGCCGATGCAGTCGCTGAAGGATGCGGCGCGCGCGGCCGGCCTCCTCTGAGCCCGGATGGCGGGCCGGATCGCCCGGAGCGGCTGATACCCCTCAGTTTTTTGCTTTCACGCATATCTTCCCGCAAGGTCGCCCGGCGTCTTTACGGGGCACGCTGCAAGCCGGCCTTCGAGCACGTCCAGCCGAAGCGGCATCGCTTCGGCATCGGACAATGCGGCAAAAGGAAGAATTTGGATCACGGGTGATCCCGTGATCACCGGGAATACTCTATTTGAAGGCCTCGCCCGGATAGGCGCCCCAGATCTCGCCCTGCGAGATCCAGCCGTCCGTGCCGTCGGCCTCGGCGTGGCACCATTCGCCGTTGCACTGGTCGACCTTGACGACGACGCCCGGCTGGATGCGCGCGACGAGGTTGCTGTTCGGCGAGGGATCGCGGCGCATGTTGACGAAGACACCCTCCCCCTTCGCCCGCATCCACGGGGCGGCGACGGCCGTGCGCGTGCCCGACAGCAGCGCCTGGTTGACCCAGCCCTCGGTGCCGTCGGCATCGCGGATGCGGCGCCAGTTGTCGTATTCCTGGATGATTTCCACCGGAACGCCGGGCTTGAGGTAGCGCCAGGCGACCGCATAGTCGAGGCTCGGGCCGATGCGCAGGTTGACGCTCTTCGACTTCAGGCTGACGAAACGGGGCAGCGGCAGGCCGCTCGCGCCCTTTGCGGCCTGGGCGAGCGCATCGCCCCCCGCACTCCACGCAAGCGCTACGGCGAGAAGGACGAGGGAGGCACGGGAAAGGAGAGGACGCATGACGGTTTCCATTTTCCATGACGGCGGCGCGCCGGCGGCGGCACGCGCCACAGCTTGCGATGAACATCCGGCGGAGCGCTGCGGTCCCTTGTCGCCGCGCCCGCGGCGATAACCCATCGCTCCTCCCGGCGGCATCGGCTGCGTCAGCGGCGAGTTTTGTTTGTCTTCGCCATCGGGTCTGGTAGTAGATGCGTTATCGGATGCCAAGGATCGCCGATCTTGGTTAAGAACCCGTCAACGGCGTGCCGATGGCAGCGATGGTGGCAGCAATGAGCAGCAGGAAGAAACCTCTCGTCTTCATCACCCGCAAGCTGCCGGACGCGGTCGAGACGCGCATGCGCGAGCTCTTCGACGCCGAGCTCAACATCGACGACACGCCGCCCTCGCGCGAGGCGCTCATCGACGCGATGAAGCGGGCCGACGTCCTGGTGCCGACCGTCACCGACCGGATCGACGAGGCGCTGATCGCCGAGGCCGGGCCGCAGCTGAAGCTGATCGCCAGCTTCTCGAACGGCATCGACCATATCGACGTCGAGGCGGCGGCCAGGCGCGGCATCACCGTGACCAACACGCCGAACGTGCTCACCGAGGACACGGCCGACATGGCGATGGCGCTGATCCTCGCCGTGCCGCGCCGGCTTGTCGAGGGCGCGCGGGTGCTGACGGACCGGAAGGGCGAGTGGGCCGGCTGGTCGCCGACCTGGATGCTCGGAAGGCGCCTTTCCGGCAAGCGCATCGGCATCGTCGGCATGGGGCGGATCGGCACGGCGGTCGCCCGCCGGGCCAAGGCCTTCGGGCTTTCGATCCACTACCACAACCGCAAGCGCGTCAGCCGCGAGACGGAGGCAAATCTCGAGGCGACCTACTGGGACAGCCTCGACCAGATGCTCGCCCGCGTCGACATCGTCTCGGTCAACTGCCCGTCGACGCCCGCCACCTATCACCTGCTCTCGGCGCGGCGGCTGGCGCTGCTGCAGCCGACGAGCATCATCGTCAACACCGCCCGCGGCGGCATCATCGACGAGACGGCGCTGATCAAGGCGCTGCGCGAGGGCCGTATCGCGGGTGCCGGTCTCGACGTGTTCGAAAACGAGCCGGCCGTCAACCCGAAGCTCGTCAGGCTCGCCAACGAGGGCAAGGTGGTGCTCCTGCCGCATATGAGCTCGGCGACGCTCGAAAGCCGCATCGACATGGGCGAGAAGGTGGTGATCAACATCCGCACCTTCTTCGACGGTCACCGGCCGCCGGACCGTGTGCTGCCCGGCCGCCTGTAGCGGATCGTGTCGAACCGCGCCTCCAGCGCGTCGTAGATCAGCAGCCGGCCGAGAAGCGGCGTGCCGGCGCCGGTGACGAACTTGATCACCTCCATCGCCATCAGCGTGCCGACGACGCCGGGCAGCGCCCCGACGATGCCGGCCTCGGCGCAGGTCGGCACGGCGCCCTCCGGCGGGCGCTCGGGAAAGAGGTCGCGGTAGCGCGGCAGTGGTGCTCCCTCCGCATCCGTGTCGAAGGGGGCGAGCACCGTGACCGAGCCGTCGAAGCGGCCGACCGCGCCGGTGACGAGCGGCACGCGCGCGGCCTCGGCCGCATCGGCGACGAGGTAGCGGGTGGCGAAATTGTCGGAACCGTCGACGGCGATGTCGTAGCCCGACAGAAGGGCTGCGGCATTCTCCTCCGTCAGCCGCAGCCCGTGCCGGTCGACCGCGACATGCGGATTGATCCGGGCGACGGCGGTCGCGGCGCTGTCCACCTTGGCCATGCCGATCGCATCCGTGTCGTGGATGATCTGGCGCTGCAGGTTCGACAGCGACACGGTGTCGTCGTCGACGATGCCGAGCCTGCCGATACCGGCGGCCGCGAGATAGGCGATCAGCGGCGCGCCGAGCCCGCCGGCACCAACGACGAGCACGCGCGCGGCCTTCAGCTTCTGCTGCCCGCCGCCGCCGATCTCCGGCAGGATGATGTGGCGGGCATAGCGGGCGATCTCGTCTGCGTGAAGCGGGTCGGCCATCAGGACGCCTCCGGGTCGGGTTGCGAAAGGACGTGGCCGTCGGCGACGGTCAGAAACTGCGCGCGCGTGCCGAGGGCGTCGAACATCGACCGGTCGGTGCCGGTCATGAAGGCCTGGCCGCCGAGCCCGTCGACGAGATCGAACAGCGCCCGGCGCCGGCCGGCATCGAGATGGGCGGCGATCTCGTCGAGGAGCAGCACCGGTGCCGCCCCGGTCATGGTGGCGACGAGCCGCGCATGGGCGAGGATCAGGCCGACGAGCAGGGCCTTCTGTTCGCCGGTCGAGCAGCGCCCCGCATCCATATCCTTCTCGCGATGGCGGATGACGAGGTCGGCGCGATGCGGCCCGTCGAGAGTGCGGCCGGCGGCGGCGTCGCGGAAGCGGCCGGCCTTCATCAGGTCGAGGAACTCCTCCTCCAGGTCGAAGGCGGGGCGGTGCCACGCGCTGTCGAGGAAGCCGGACAGCGCGAGGTCGGCAGAGGGAAAGGCGGTGGCGCCGCCGTCCCGATCGGCGAGCGCGGTCAGGAGCCCGATCATCTCGCGGCGCGCCAGCGCCATGGCGATGCCGAGCGAGGCCATCTCGCGCTCCAGCGCCGTCAGCCAGGCGGGATCGGGGCGCGGATCGGACAGAAGCCGGTTGCGGCCACGCATCGCCTGCTCATAGTCGGCCGCGCGCCGTCCGTGGGCGGCGTCGAGCGACAGCACCATGCGGTCGAGGAAGCGACGGCGATCGGCGGCGGGACCGGTGAAAAGCCCGTCCATCGACGGCGTCAGCCACAGGACACGCAGATGGTCGAGCAGTTCGTCGACGGTCTTTGCCGGCGTGCCGTTCAGGCGGAGCTTCCGGCTCGCGCCCTCGTCGACGCCGCCCGTGCCCGTGCCGATCTCGACCGGGCCGTCGAGGCCGTCGAGCGCGGCGAAGACGGTGAAGCCGTCGTCCGCCCGCCCGAGCCGCGTCACCTCGCCATAGGGTGCACGCCGCAGGCCGCGGCCGGGCGACAGGAGCGAGACCGCCTCGAGCAGGTTGGTCTTGCCCGCGCCGTTCTCGCCGGTCAGCACGACATGGCGGCCGTCGAGAGCGAGATCGAGCGCGTCGTAATTGCGGAACGCCCGGAGTTTCAGCCGGGAGAGGCGGACCGGGCCCACCAGGGCCTCAGTCGCTCAGCGTGTCGAACAGGCCCTTCATCCGGGCGAAGAAGCCGGAGGATTCCGGATTGTTCTCCTTCGACGACAGGTCCTCGAATTCCTTCAGCAGTTCGCGCTGGCGCTTGGTCAGCTTCTGCGGCGTCTCGATCTGGATCTGGATGTAGAGATCGCCCATCTGGCTGGAGCGCAGCACCGGCATGCCCTTGCCCTTGAGGCGGAACTGCTTGCCGGCCTGGGTGCCCTCGGGCACGGTGACGCGCGACTTCGACCCGTCGAGCGTCGTCACGTCGAACTTGCCGCCGAGCGCCGCCGTCGTCATCGAGATCGGCACGGCGCAATAGAGGTCGGCGCCGTCGCGCTGGTAAAAGGCGTGCGGCTTGACCGTCAGGAAGATGTAGAGGTCACCCGACGGCCCGCCGCGCAGGCCCGCCTCGCCTTCGTTCGCGAGCCGGATGCGGGTTCCGTCCTCGATGCCCGCCGGAATGTTGACCGAGAGCGTCCGCTCCTCGGTGATCCGGCCCTGGCCGTGGCACTTGCCGCAGGGGTCGGAGATCGTCTGGCCGCGGCCCTGGCAGGTCGGGCAGGTGCGTTCGATCGAGAAGAAGCCCTGGGCGGCGCGCACGCGCCCGGAACCCTGGCAGGTGGCGCAGGTCGTCGGCTTGGTGCCGGGCTTGGCACCACTGCCCGAACAGACGTCGCAGGTGATCGAGGCGGGAACGCGGATCTGCGCGGTCTTGCCCGCATAGGCCTCTTCCAGCGTGATGTCCATGTTGTAGCGCAGGTCGGCGCCGCGCTCGCGGCCGTTCGCAGAGCGGCGCTGGCGGCCGCCGCCCATCATCTCGCCGAAGATATCCTCGAAGATGTCGGAGAAGCCGCCCGCGCCCATGCCGCCGGGACCGGCGCCCATGCCGCCCTGCTCGAAGGCCGCATGGCCGTAGCGGTCGTAGGCCGCCCGCTTCTGCGGGTCCTTCAGCGTCTCGTAGGCCTCGTTGATTTCCTTGAACTTGCGTTCGGCTTCCGCATCCCCCGGGTTCTTGTCCGGATGGAATTGCATCGCCAGCTTGCGGAAGGCGCTCTTCAGCTCTTTCTCATCCGCCGTTTTTGAGACGCCGAGCGTTTCGTACAGATCGCGTTTCATACTGTTGCAGACTGTCCTGTTGACAAGGCGCGCCCATGCCGCCGGCCGGCGCATGCCTCTGATGACCTTGTCATGGATTTAGTGAATCGTCGCGCGCGATGCCATAGCAAAGCCTGCCGCGGCGTCGTTTTTTAGCAGAATTCACGAGACCGGGACGGCTGCGGCGGCGGCGGGACGTCTGCGACCGCCGACGATCTGCGTCAGCCGGTCGCCGACGGGCTTCTCGAAGTAGCGGTCGGAGAGATAGGCGACGAGGACGGAGAGCGCCATCGGCACGAACCAGAACTGGTAGAAGCCGATGACGCCGAGCGGCTCGACGAGGAAGCGCCAGACCACGGCGAGCATGACCGTCTCGACCACCGGATGCCACATGTAGATGCCGAAGGAGACGCGGCCGACCGGCGACAGCGGCGCGAGGAAGCGGGCACCGTCCGGATTGTTCTTCTCGACCACGGCGGCAAGCAGGATCGAGACGGAGAGGATGGCGAGGACGAGATAGGACGGCCAGGCCATCAGCATCGCCGTCGCCGTCAGCGCGAAGCCGGCCCAGGCCCACAGATGCGAGCGCAGCGTGATTCCGGCATCGCGCACGAGGAGCATGATGATGCCGCCGATGGCGAAATCGACGAAGGCGCGATAGGCGCCGAACGTATCGGCCTTGAGCCAGCTTTCGAACGGGATGATGCCGGCCCGGGTGGCGGCCTCGAGCGCGACGATGCTGACGGCGATCAGGCCCGCCAGCGCCTTCATGCCGCCGATGCGGATGGCGAAGGCGTAGAGCGGCAGCAGCAGGTAGCAGAACCATTCCGCCGACAGCGACCAGGTGACATAGTTGAAGCTCAGATGCTCCGTCGTGCCCCAGGCCTGCAGCAGCAGGAGATTCTGCAGCAAAAGGTCGACGTCATAGCGCTCCGGCTGGGTCGTCGGCACGAGGTTGAGGTGCACGGCGATGCCGACGGCGACGAAGAAGCCGAAGGTGACGAGGTAGAGCGGGTAGAAGCGGGCAAGGCGCTTGACGAGGAAGGACCGGTAGCCGCGCCAGTTCAGCACCGTGTCGCCATAGCGATAGAGGATGAGGAAGCCGGAGATGATGAAGAACATGTCCATCAGCGGCAGCAGGCGCTCCAACGTGTGACTTGCCTCGAACTGGTCGCCGGGGCCGTAGCGCAGGAAATGATAGGCCATCACCAGAAGGGCGGCGAGCAGGCGCCAGAACTCGATTATCCGGAAAAACATTCTGACCCCACACCGACCCGAGCTTCAAGCCCGACGAGAGCTTTAGCAAAGGATGATACGGGAGGGGGATAAATCCCCTGTTAAGATTAATGCTGCCATCGGCACGAAAAAGCCCGGACCGCGGGAGCGGTCCGGGCCGGATCACCGGAGACGGCGATCAGGCGGATTTCTTCCGGCCGTCGTCGTCGACCTCTTCATAGTCCGCGTCGACGACATCGTCACCGCGGGCATCGCGGGCGGCGTCGGCCTCCGCCTGCTCGCTCTGCTGCGACTCGTACATCGCCTGGCCGAGCTTCATCGAAGCCTCCATCAGCGTCTGCGTCTTCGCCTTCAGCTCCTCGAGATCGGGCTCGGAAGCCTCCGTCGCCACCTTCAGCGCGGCGATCGCATCGGAGATCGCGGTGCGGTCGGCGGCCGAGACCTTGTCGCCATAGTCCTTCAGCGACTTTTCCGACGAGTGGATCAGGCTTTCGGCCTGGTTCTTCGCGTCGACCGTCTCGCGGCGCTTCTTGTCGGACTCGGCATTGGCCTCGGCGTCCTTGACCATCTTCTCGATCTCGGCATCCGAAAGACCGCCGGACGCCTGGATGCGGATCTGGTGCTCCTTGCCGGTGCCCTTGTCCTTGGCCGAAACCTGCACGATGCCGTTGGCGTCGATGTCGAAGGTGACCTCGATCTGCGGCACGCCGCGCGGCGCCGGCGGAATGCCGACCAGGTCGAACTGGCCGAGCAGCTTGTTGTCGGCGGCCATTTCGCGCTCGCCCTGGCTGACGCGGATGGTCACGGCCGACTGGTTGTCCTCGGCGGTCGAGAAGGTCTGGCTCTTCTTCGTCGGGATCGTCGTGTTGCGCTCGATCAGGCGCGTGAAGACGCCGCCGAGCGTCTCGATGCCGAGCGAGAGCGGAGTGACGTCGAGCAGCAGCACGTCCTTGACGTCGCCCTGCAGGACGCCGGCCTGGATCGCCGCGCCGAGCGCCACGACCTCATCCGGATTGACGCCCTTGTGCGGCTCCTTGCCGAAGAGCTGCTTGACGACTTCCTGGACCTTCGGCATGCGGCTCATGCCGCCGACGAGCACGACCTCGTCGATTTCCGAGGCAGAGACGCCGGCGTCCTTGAGCGCGGCCTTGCACGGCGCGATGGTGCGCTGGACGAGGTCGTCGACGAGGCTTTCGAACTTGGCGCGCGACAGCTTCAGCGTCAGGTGCTTCGGGCCGGAGGCGTCCGCCGTGATGAAGGGCAGGTTGATTTCGGTCTGCTGCGAGGAGGAGAGCTCGATCTTCGCCTTCTCGGCGGCTTCCTTCAGCCGCTGCAGGGCGAGCTTGTCCTTCTTCAGGTCGATGCCCTGGTCCTTCTTGAACTCGGCCGCCAGGTACTCGACGAGGCGCATGTCGAAGTCCTCGCCGCCGAGGAAGGTGTCGCCGTTGGTCGACTTCACCTCGAAGACGCCGTCGCCGATTTCCAGAACCGAGATGTCGAAGGTGCCGCCGCCGAGGTCGTAGACCGCGATCGTCCTGCCGTCCTTCTTGTCGAGGCCGTAGGCGAGCGCCGCCGCGGTCGGCTCGTTGATGATGCGCAGCACTTCGAGGCCGGCGATGCGGCCGGCATCCTTGGTCGCCTGGCGCTGGGCGTCGTTGAAGTAGGCCGGAACGGTGATGACCGCCTGGGTGACCTTTTCACCGAGATAGGATTCGGCGGTTTCCTTCATCTTCTGCAGGATCATCGCCGAGATCTGCGAGGGAGACTGGGCCTTGCCGCCGGCCTCGACCCAGGCATCGCCATTGTCGCCCTTGACGATCTTGTAGGGGACGAGGCCCTTGTCCTTCTCGACGGTCTTGTCGTCGTAGCGGCGGCCGATCAGGCGCTTGACCGCAAAGAGGGTGTTTTCCGGGTTGGTCACCGCCTGGCGCTTGGCCGGCTGGCCGACGAGGCGCTCGCCGTCGTCGGAGAAGGCGACCATGGACGGCGTGGTGCGCGCGCCTTCCGCATTCTCGATGACCTTCGCGTCCTTTCCGTCCATGACGGCGACGCAGGAATTGGTCGTTCCCAGATCGATTCCGATTACTTTAGCCATATCATGTCTCCTTGCAGCGGACTGTCCGAACCCGTTCGGCGTTCCCTGGACAGCCCCTAACGGGGATGGTCTTGAACTTCAAATGTGCGGCACGCTTTCGCGCTGATGGGGGCTATATAAGGACCACCGTTTCGGACTGCAAGGCAGCGGCAGAGGCGAAATCCAGCAAAATCAGACGGCCGCAAACGCCTCAGTTTCCGGTGAGAATATCGTAGAGCGTCGTGCGCCGCGTCGCCCCCGTCGTCTCGCCGACATCGGCCGGCGGCACGAGGTCCGGCATCGCCGTCTGCTGCTCGGCCTCGCCCTCGGCGATCGCCCCCTCCACCGTCATCGGGGGCCCGGGAAAGGCGTCGATCGCGGCGGACGGCAGGCCGTCCGGCGGCGCATGCGCCCCCTCGCCCGGCGCCGGCCCGTCGAAGACCGGTTCGACGGCGGAGAGGCCGAAGAGCGGCACAGGCGAGAGCCCGTCATGGGCGGCGGTCATGAAATCGTGCCAGGCGACGGCAGGCAGGCCGCCGCCCGTCACCTTCTTCATCGAACGGCCATCGTCATTGCCGAACCAGATGCCGGTCGTCAGGTTGCTGGTATAGCCGACGAAGAGCGCGTCGCGGAAGGATTGCGTCGTGCCGGTCTTGCCGGCCGCCTCCCATTGGGCAAGCCGCGCCTTCCTGCCGGTGCCCCCAGTGAGGACGCCGGCCATCATCCGGTTCATCCCGGCGACGACGGCCGGATCGAGCACACGGGGCGGATGGGCGTGATCGGCCGCGTAGACGGGGGTGCCGTCCGCCTTCGTCACCCGCGCGATGATGTAGGGCGAGGCCTTGAAGCCACCGTTCATGAAGGGCGCATAGGCCGACGTCAGCTCGACGAGGCTGACCTCGGAGGTTCCGAGCGCGATCGAGGCGTTGACCTGCAGCTCGGAGGTGATGCCGAGCCGGCGGGCGAGGCGTGCCACCTGCTGCGGACCGGCCTCCATCACCAGTTGGGCCGCGATCGTGTTCAGCGACTGGGCAAGCGCGGTGGCGAGCGTCACGGGCCCACGATATTTCTGGTCGTAGTTCTCCGGCGTCCATTTGCCGATCTTCACCGGCGCGTCGTTGCGCACGGAGGCGCCGGTGCGGCCGATCTCCATGGCGGCGGCATAGACGAAGGGCTTGAAGGCGGAACCCGGCTGGCGCTTCGCCTTGAAGGCGCGGTTGAACTGGCTCGTCGCATAGTCGCCGCCGCCGACGATCGCGCGGATCGCGCCGGTGCCGTCGAGCGAGACGAGGGCGGCCTGCGAGGCGTCGAGCCTCGCCCCCTCCCCGTCGAGAAGCCGCGCCAGCGTCTCCTCCGCCTTCTTCTCCAGGCCGAGGTCGAGCGTCGTCTCGACGACGAGGTCCTCGCCGATCGTGCCGATGAGGCCGGGCAACTGGTCCATCACCATGTCGGCGGCATAGTTCTCCGCGCCGGACCAGAAGCTCTTCGCCCGGGTCGGCGGCTGCGACATCGCCGACTTGGTTTCCGCCTCGGTGATGAAGCCCTCTTCCTGCATGGCGCCGAGCACGACTTGGGCCCGCTCCTCCGCCGCTTCCGGGTCGCGCGCGGGCGACAGGCGCGAGGGCGCCTTCAGCAGGCCGGCGAGCAGCGCCGCCTCGCCGAGATTGACGTCGCGCGCCGGCTTGTTGAAATAGCGACGCGACGCCGCCTCGACCCCATAGGCGTTGGAGCCGAAGAAGACGCGGTTGAGATACATCGTCAGGATCTGGTCCTTGGTGTAGGTCTGCTCCAGCCAGAGCGCCAGCAGCACCTCCTGCACCTTGCGCTCCAGCGTCCGCTCCGGCGAGAGGAACATGTTCTTGGCGAGCTGCTGGGTCAGCGTCGAGCCGCCCTGCACCATGCGCCCGGTCGTCAGGTTGGTGATCATCGCCCGGGCGAGGCCGAGCGGATCGATGCCGAAATGCGAATAGAAGCGCCGGTCCTCGATGGCGATGACCGCCTGCGGAATATAGGGCGACATGGTCTCGAGCGAGACAGCCTCGCCGCCCGTTATGCCGCGATTGGCGATCGTCGAACCGTCGACGGCGAGGATCTTGACGTTCGGCGGACGCTCGGGCACGGCCCAGGTCGTGGCGCTCGGCATGCGCGCGCCGTAATAGAGCACGATGCCGGCAAGGCCGATGCCGCCCCAAAGGCCGAGCACCGCGGTCCAGTAGACGATGGCGCGCAGGAAGCCGAACAGGCCGCCGCCGGACCGCCGGCCGCGGCTGCGCCGGGCCGGCGGCCTGCCTTTCGCAGCCTTCCTCGATCCGCGTCCGCCGGCGACCCGGTCGGCCGCCGCGACCGAAAAGTCCGCCCCGCCGCTCCTGCCGTCGAAGGACGGCTCCACGCGCTGTCGTGATTTCCTGCCTGCCATGTCGGATCGGCCGTTCGCCTTTCGGTTCCGCTGCCCCGACGCCCCGCAGGACGCCGCGCCGTTCATGCGCCGCTGTGGCCTGGACTCTAATTGCGGCGATTTAAGGCGGGGTTAAGGATGGCGGCCCGGTCTTCAGGCCGGCGTCTCGTCGCTTTCCGACAGGAAGCGGTGGCGCTCGAACAGCACGATGATGACGAGGGCCACGAGGAAGGGAACGATCAGGTAGAGCAGGCGGAAGATCGCCAGCGCCGCGAGCACGGCGGCCGGATCCATTTCCGGAAGCGCGGCGATGAAGACGAATTCGAGCACGCCGATGCCGCCCGGCGCGTGCGAGAGCAGCGCCACCGAGAAGGAGGCGAGGAAAATGCCGAGGATGACGACGAACCCGGGATTGCCGGCGGCCGGCAGGGCGAAATAGATGATGGAGGCCGCCGCGATCAGTTCCGCCGGCGCGATGACGAGCTGGCGGAAGACGAGGGAAGGGCGCGGATAGTGGAGCTGGAACCAGCGCGTCTTCACCGGTCTGAACCCGATCAGGCTGCCGGCGACATAGAGCCCGACCAGCATCAGGATCAGCACACCCGCCACGACGGAGGCGCCCTCCGGCAGGAAGGGGATGAAGCGGTCGATCACGCCCGGTTTCAGCAGCAGCACGATCGCCACGAGCATGACTGTGCCGAGCGCGAAGGTGAAGGAGCAGAAGGCGACGAGCACGCCGATCTCGCCGGGCGTCAGCCCCTTGGAGGCATAGGCGCGGTAGCGGATCACCGCACCGGAGAAGACCGAGGCGCCGACCGTGTGCGAGATCGCATAGGTGGTGAAGGAACAGAGCGTGATGAACCAGAGCGAGATGCGATGGCCGAGATGGGCGAGCGCCAGGTGATCATAGGCCGCGAGCGCCGCATAGGCGAAGAGCGTCGCGCCGATGGCGCAGAGCCAGGCCGAGAGCGGCACCGCCTCGAAACGGGCGACGAACTCGGCAAAGGACAGGCCCTGCACTTCGTCGTAGAGGGCGTTGAGCGAGAAGACGATCGCGGCGAGGCCGATCACCGGCCACATGAACTTCCGGATGAGGCGCATCATCGGTACCCGCCGCCGCATCGCGCCCCTGTCCCGGAGAAACCGCCCACTCCGTCACGCCCGCGCGGGGCGTGCGCCTTCGTCATCCGCACCAAAACCGTCATGGGGCGATCTGACCATCCCGGCCGGAGGGGGTCAACCCCTTTTACCGTCAACTCAGCGCGTCGAGGATGCGAATCCAGGAGCTGATGCCTTTGTGGAAGGAGGCGAGGTCATACTTCTCGTTCGGCGAGTGGATGCGGTCGTCCGACTGGGCAAAGCCGACGAGCAGCGATTCCATGCCGAGCATCGACTGGAAGTCGCCGACGATCGGGATCGAGCCGCCCATGCCGATGACGAGCGGCGGGTTCGGCCATTCGTCGGCGAGCGCGGCCTTGGCCATCCCGAGAAGCGCCGAATCGTAGGGCAGGCTGATCGCCGGCGAGCCGCCATGCTCCTTGAAGGCGACGGTGCAGTCCGCAGGCAGCATGGCGCGCACATAGGCGCGAAAACTGTTGCGGATCGCCGCCGGGTCCTGCCTGCCGACGAGGCGGAAGGAGATCTTGGCGCTGGCTTCGGCCGCGATCACGGTCTTGAAGCCGGCGCCGGCATAGCCGCCGGAAATGCCGTTCACCTCCGCCGTCGGCCGTGCCCAGACCAGCTCCAGCACGGAGCGGCCCTTTTCGCCCGCGGGCACCGACAGGCCGATCGGGCCGAGGAAGCGTTCCGGCGTCATGCCGAGCCCGTCCCACATCGCCTTGATCTGCGAGGGGGTCTCCTCGACGCCGTCGTAGAACCCGTCGAGCGTGACGCGGCCGGTCTCGTCGTGCAGGCCGGCGATGATGCGCGACAGGACATGCACGGGATTGGCGGCCGCGCCGCCGAAGGCGCCGGAATGGAGGTCGCGGTCCGCGGCCGTGACGGTGATCTCCTCGCCGACGAGGCCGCGCAGGCCCGCCGAGATCGCCGGCGTGTCGCGGTCCCACATGCCGGTATCGCAGACGAGGGCGCAGTCGGCCTTCAGTTCCGCCGCATTCGCCTCCAGAAAGGGCTTAAGCGACGGCGAGCCGGATTCCTCCTCGCCCTCGAACAGGATGGTGACCGAGCAGGGCAGGTCGCCGGTCGTTTCGAGATGGGCCCGGCAGGCCTCGACGAAGGTCATCAGCTGGCCCTTGTCGTCCGAGGTGCCGCGGCCGGTGATGACGCGGGCGCCGTCGGCCGCCTCGCGGATCGCCGGATCGAAGGGATCGTTGTCCCAGAGCGCCAGCGGATCGACCGGCTGGACGTCGTAATGGCCGTAGAACAGCACGTGGCGCGCGCCGGGGCTTTTCGAGGCGCGGTGGCCGACGACCATCGGATGGCCGGGCGTGTCGCGGACCGACGCGTCGAAGCCGATGTCGCGAAGCTGACGCGCCAGCCACTCGGCCGCCTTGCGGCATTCCGGCGCATAGGCTGGGTCCGTCGAGATCGAGGGGATGCGCAGAAGCTCGAAGAGCCGCTCGAGGCTTGCCGGAACCGTGTCGTCGGCCAGCGCGAGAATGTCCGAAATGTCTGCCATGATGCGACTCTCTTCAAGGAATGCCCGGGCGAGCCTATCCTATCGCGCGCGCGGCTGCCATCGCGGCGACGGAGAAAGTCAGCGTTGCGCCTCCTCGTCGCGCTCGGCATTGGCGAGGACCATGCGCATGTATTCGAGCATCAGCTCGCGCTCGAAATGGCGGAAGCCGGCCATCAGCGACCGGTCGGCGGCCATCGCCGCCTCCTTCGCCGCCGCCTCGATGGCGCGGCCCTTCTCCGTCAGAAAGATCTGCTGAGAGCGGCGGTCGTCGGGGTGGCGCCGCTTCTCGACCAGCCCGTCGCGCTCCATGCGGGCGAGCGTGTTGGCCATGGTCGCCTGCTCGATGTCGAGCCGGTCGAGCAGCTGGCGCTGGGTCAGCCCGTCCTCGGCCCACAATTCGAGAAGGACAGGGAACTGGCCGGGCGCGAAGCCGAGCTGCCGCCCCCTCTCCTGCAGCGCGCGGGAGAAGCTCTTGGCCAGAAGGCCGGCAAGATAGGTGGCGGAATCCCTACGCTCGAATGCCATGGCCAACTCCTAAGCCCGATCTGCGGCGAAGACAAGTATTGCCAAGTAAAAGCAACTGACGGAGGAGTCCTGATCAAGAGACGAGGTCGCCACGGCGTGGCGGCGTGCCGTGGCGACCTGGTCTGAAACAGAACGAAGGCCCGGAGAGGGGGGTGAGGCCTTCGTCCATTGCATCCGGTTTGCGGCGGGGGACAGGCCTTGAACCGGATGTCGGCATGTCTTGTCTGCCGATGACTTGGATTTGTGGTCGGGAATGTGGCTTTTCAAGGATGCCGCCGCCGGGGGTAAATTACAAATCGGTAACGTTGGCGTGAGGCGCCCGCAGACACCCGCCGAGGCCGGTCACGATTGGGATATTTACGCTCGGTGCGCCCCGCGCTATCCCTGTCGGCCATGAAAAACGGTGATCATCTCTTCCTCGTCGACGGGTCCGGATTCATCTTCCGCGCCTTCCATGCGATCCCGCCGCTGAACCGCAAGTCGGACGGCCTGCCGGTCAATGCCGTCTCCGGCTTCTGCAACATGCTGTGGAAACTGCTGACGGATGCGCGCGATACGGAGGTCGGCGTGACGCCGACCCATTTCGCCGTCATCTTCGACTATTCGTCGAAGACCTTCCGCAACGACCTCTATCCGCTCTACAAGGCGAACCGCAGCGCGCCGCCCGAGGATCTGATCCCGCAGTTCGGCCTGATCCGCCACGCGACGCGGGCCTTCAACCTGCCCTGCATCGAGACGGAGGGGTTCGAGGCCGACGACCTGATCGCCACCTACGCCCGGGAGGCCGAGAGGGCCGGCGCCAGCGTCACCATCGTCTCCTCCGACAAGGACCTGATGCAGCTCGTCACCCCGGCTGTCTCCATGTATGACAGCATGAAGGACAAGCAGATCTCGATGCCCGAGGTGATCGAGAAATGGGGTGTCGCGCCGGAAAAGATGATCGACCTGCAGGCGATGACCGGCGATTCGACCGACAACGTGCCGGGCATCCCCGGCATCGGCCCGAAGACCGCCGCGCAGTTGCTGGAGGAATACGGCGACCTGGAGACGCTGCTTGCCCGCGCCGGCGAGATCAAGCAGCAGAAGCGGCGCGAGAACATCCTCGCCAATGCCGAGCTCGCCCGCCTGTCGCGCCAGCTCGTGGCGCTGCGCACCGACGTGCCGCTCGACGTGCCGCTCGGAGACCTCGCGCTGCACCCGCAGGACGGGCCGCGCCTCGTCGCCTTCCTGAAGGCGATGGAATTCACCACGCTGACGCGCCGGGTCGCGGCGGCGACGGGCACGGATGCCGAGGTGGTCGAGCCGGCAAGTGTGCCGGTGGAATGGGGCGCGCAGGCGCGCGGACCCGACCTCGACCCGGCGGCACCGGCGGTCACGGCCGCGACCGCCGCATCGCCGGACGCCCCGCCCGCCCCCGCCGGCACCACGCCGGACATGCTTGCCGAGGCGCGCGCGCGCCACTTCGCCAGCCACCCGATCGACAGGACATCCTACGAGACGATCCGCGATGTCGCGGCGCTCGATGCATGGATCGCCGCCGCGCGCGAGGCCGGCCTTGTCGCCTTCGACACCGAAACCACCTCGCTCGACGCGATGCGGGCCGATCTCGTCGGCTTTTCCCTGGCGCTTGCCGTGCCGGAGGGCGACGGGCTGGCGTTTCGCGCGGCCTATGTGCCGCTGATCCACCGCTCCGGCATGGACGACCTGCTCGGCGGCGGCCTCGTCGAGGGGCAGATCCCGGTGGCCGAGGCGCTCGCCCGGCTGAAGGTGCTTCTGGAGGACGAGACCGTCCTCAAGGTGGCGCAGAACCTGAAATACGACCTCCTTGTCCTACGCCGCCACGGCATCGCGGTCAGGAGCTTCGACGACACGATGCTGATGTCCTACGTCACCGATGCGGGCGCCGGCACGCACGGAATGGATGCGCTGTCGGAGCGCTGGCTCGGCCATGTGCCGATCGCCTACAAGGAGGTGGCAGGCTCGGGCAAGGGCGCTGTCACCTTCGACCATGTCGACATCGCCAAGGCGACGGCCTATGCCGCCGAGGACGCCGACGTCACGCTCCGGCTCTGGCACGTGCTCAAGCCCCGGCTCGCGGCCAAGCGGCTGACGACGGTCTACGAGCGGCTGGAGCGGCCGCTGGTGCCGGTGCTCGCCCGCATGGAGGAGCGCGGCATCACCATCGACCGGCAGATCCTCTCGCGCCTGTCCGGCGAGCTCGCGCAAGGGGCGGCCCGGCTGGAGCACGAGATCTACGAGCTTGCCGGCGAGAGCTTCAACATCGGCTCGCCGAAGCAGCTCGGCGACATCCTGTTCGGCAAGATGGGCCTGCCGGGCGGCTCGAAGACCAAGACCGGGCAATGGTCGACCTCGGCGCAGGTGCTGGAGGATCTCGCCGCCGAGGGCATTCCGCTGCCGCGCCGGATCGTCGACTGGCGCCAGCTCACCAAGCTGAAATCGACCTATACCGACGCGCTGCCGGGCTTCGTCCATCCCGAGACGCACCGCGTCCACACCTCCTACGCGCTCGCCGCGACGACGACCGGGCGGCTCTCCTCCTCCGATCCGAACCTGCAGAACATCCCGATCCGCACCGGCGAGGGGCGCAAGATCCGCACCGCCTTCATCGCCGCGCCCGGCCACAAGCTGATCTCGGCCGATTACAGCCAGATCGAGCTGCGGGTGCTCGCCCATGTCGCCGACATCCCGCAGCTGCGCCAGGCCTTCGCCGACGGCGTCGACATCCATGCGATGACCGCCTCGGAGATGTTCGGCGTGCCGGTCGAGGGCATGCCGGGCGAGATCCGCCGCCGGGCGAAGGCGATCAATTTCGGCATCATCTACGGTATCTCCGCCTTCGGCCTCGCCAACCAGCTCTCGATCGAGCGATCCGAGGCGGGCGATTACATCCGGAAATATTTCGAGCGCTTTCCCGGCATCCGCGACTACATGGAGGCGACGAAGGCCTTTGCCCGCGAGAACGGCTATGTCGAGACGATCTTCGGCCGGCGCGCGCATTATCCCGACATCCGCTCGTCCAATCCGTCGCAACGCGCCTTCAACGAGCGCGCGGCGATCAACGCGCCGATCCAGGGCTCGGCCGCCGACATCATCCGCCGGGCGATGATCCGCATGGAACCGGTGCTGGAGACGTCCGGCCTTTCGGCCCGCATGCTGCTCCAGGTCCACGACGAACTGATCTTCGAGGTGGACGACGACGAGGTCGAGAAGACGATTCCGCTGATCGTCGAGACGATGGAAAACGCCGCCATGCCGGCGCTCGACATGAAGGTGCCGCTGAAGGTCGACGCCCGCGCCGCCAACAACTGGGACGAGGCGCATTGAACGCGGCGGGCGCCTGTCCGGCCGAAGCGGCAGCGCTTCGGCCCCAGACAATGCGGTAAGCATAAAGGGCGACGGCGCGCGTCCGATGCACCGCGCCCCGAACCGGAGACGCTTTACCGGCCCGGCGCGAAGCTCGCAAACAGCGCCGAGAGCGCCTCGCGCCCGCGGGCCGCGAGGTCGAAGCGGCGGCCGAAGAGCAGCCAGTCGGTGCACATGCCCTGCATCGTCCATTTCAACGCGCGCGCGGCGGATTGCGGCGACCAGCCGGGACCGAGTTCGGCGTGCCTTGCCGCAACGCCGAAAGCGTCCTCGAGGAGCGCCATATGGGCGTCGTCGCAGTGCTGCTGGCTTTCAAGCAGCGTCACGAGCTCGCCCGAATAGTCCGAGCGCAGCAGGATGGTCAGGATGCGCTGGCGTTGCTGATCGCGCGCGAACATCTCCAGCCAGTCGCTCGCCGTGCGCTGGATCACCGCGAGCGCCCCGGTCGTCCCGGCCGCGACCTCGCAGGCGAGCATGTCGGCCTGCGGCAGCGGCACGGAATTGTAGAGTTCGAGGACGAGGTCGGTCTTGTTGGCGAAGTGCCAGTAGATCGCGCCGCGCGTGACGCCCGCCTCAGAGGCGACGTCGTCCAGCGTCGCGGTCGACACGCCCTTGCGGTAGAAGACGTGCTCGGCCGCCTCGAGGATGCGCTGGCGGGTCTCCTCCGCCTCGGCCTTGGTTCTGCGCATGGGTTTTCTCCCATCCGGGCGGCCGCGCCCTTGAAGGGCGGGCCGTCCGGCTGATCTCACTCGGCCGGGGCGGGGCGCGCGTCGGCGCTCGCGGTCTCCGGGGCGGGCTTGTCGCGCTTGAAGATCCTCATGATGAAGACGAAGAACACCGGCACGAAGAAGATCGCCAGCACCGTCGCCGTGATCATGCCGCCCATGACGCCGGTGCCGATGGCGCGCTGGCTGCCCGAGCTCGCCCCGGTCGCGATCGCCAGCGGCAGCACGCCGAGGGTGAAGGCGAGCGAGGTCATCAGGATCGGCCGAAAGCGCAGATGCGCCGCCTCGACCGTCGCGTCGATCAGCGACTTGCCGCCCTCCCGCAGTTCCTTGGCGAACTCGATGATGAGGATGGCGTTCTTCGCCGACAGGCCGATGATCGCGATCAGGCCGACCTTGAAGTAGACGTCGTTCGACATGTCGCGCAGCATGACGGCGGCGACCGAGCCGATGACGCCGAGCGGCACGACCAGCATCACCGCGAAGGGGATCGACCAGCTTTCGTAGAGCGCGGCGAGGCAGAGGAAGATCAGGAGGCAGGAGAGCGCCACCAGGATCGGCGCCTGCGAGCCGGACGCGATCTCCTCGCGCGACTGTCCGGTCCATTCGTAGCCGAACCCGTTCGGGAGCTGGGCGGCGAGCCGTTCCATCTCCGCGATCGCATCGCCCGAAGAGAAGCCCGGATTGGCCTGGCCGCTGATGCGCACGGCGGGATAGCCGTTGTAGCCGATCGTCTGGCTGGGGCCGCTCTGCCACTCGACGGTCGAGAAGGCGGAAAGCGGCACCATGCCGCCGTTGCTGTTGCGCACGTAGAGCTTCAGGAGATCCGCGGTCTGCATGCGCTTGTCCTCGTCCGCCTGGACGGTGACCCGCTGCAGGCGGCCGGAATTCGGGAAGTCGTTGATGTAGGACGAGCCGAGATTGGTGGAGATCGTCGCGTTGATGTCGGAGAAGGCCACGCCGAAGGTGTTCGCCTTCTCGCGGTCGATGACGAGATTGACCTGGGCGGCATCCGGCAGGCCGTCGACGCGCACGCCCGAGATCACCTTACTCTGCGCCGCGAGACCCAGAAGCTGGTCGCGGGCGGCGGCGAGCGCGGCAGTCCCCTGTCCGCCGCGATCCTGCAGGCGGAAGGAGAAGCCGTTGGTGGTGCCGAGGCCCTGGATCGGCGGCGGCGACAGGGCGAACGAGATCGCATCCTTGATCTGCATCATCGCGCCGGTCGCGCGTCCGGCGATCGCCGCGGCGGCGTCGGCCGGGCCGCGCTCGCTCCAGTCCTTCAGCGTCGCGAAGGCGAGGCCGGCATTCTGGCCGGTGCCCGAGAAGCTGAAGCCGGTGATGGCGATGATCCGCTCGACGGCGGGTTCCGACAGGAAGATCTCTTCCACCCGCTCGATGACGCTGGTCGTGCGGTTGGCGGTCGCCTCCGAGGGGAGCTGCATGCTGACGATGACGAAACCCTGGTCCTCGTCCGGAAGGAAGGAGGAGGGAAGCTGCATGAACAGGTAGACGAGCCCGCCGACGACCAGCGCATAGACCACCATCACACGGATGGTGCGCTTCACCAGTCCGCCGACGATGCGGCTGTAGCCGCGCGAGCCCCTGTCGAAGCCGCGGTTGAACCAGCCGAAGAAGCCGCGCTTGACCTGGTGGTGCCCCTTCGGCACCTGCTTCAGGAAGCTCGCGCAGAGCGCCGGCGTCAGCGACAAGGCGAGGAAGGCCGAGAACAGGATCGACACGACCATGGTCAGGCTGAACTGCTGGTAGATGACGCCGACCGCGCCGGGGAAAAAGGCCATCGGGATGAAGACGGCGGAGAGCACCAGGGTGATGCCGATGACGGCGCCGGTGATCTGGCCCATCGCCTTCTTGGTCGCCTCCTTCGGCGTCAACCCCTCCTCGGACATGATGCGCTCGACGTTTTCCACGACGATGATCGCGTCGTCGACGAGGATGCCGATCGCCAGAACCATGCCGAACATGGTCAGCACGTTGATGGAGAAGCCCATGGCGAGCATCATCGCGCAGGTGCCGAGCAGCGCCACCGGCACGACCAGCGTCGGGATGATGGTGTAGCGGATGTTCTGCAGGAACAGGAACATCACGAGGAAGACCAGCGCCACGGCCTCGAGCAGCGTGTGCAGCACCTTCTCGATCGAAATGGCGACGAAGGGCGAGGTGTCGTAGGGGATGGCATATTCGAGGCCCGGCGGGAAGAAGCGGGCGAGTTCGTCCATGCGCGCCTTGATCGCGGTCGACGTCGCGAGCGCGTTGCCGGTCGGGGTCAGCTGCACGCCGATGGCGGCGGACGGCTTGCCGTTGAGGCGGGTGGAGAAATCGTAGCTCTGGCCGCCGATCTCGATGCGGGCGACGTCGCGCAGGCGCACGGCCGAACCGTCCGGATTGGCGCGCAGCACGATCGCGCCGAACTCCTCCGCCGAGACGAGCTGGCCCTTGACGAGAACCGAGGCGCTGGTCTGCTGGTTGATCGGGTTCGGCTGGGCGCCGATGCTGCCAGACGCGATCTGGGCGTTCTGGGCGGTGATCGCCGCGTTGATGTCGCCGGTCGTCAGGTTGAGGCCGAGCATCTTGTCGGGATCGAGCCAGATGCGCATCGACCGTTCGGTCGAGAAGAGCTGCGCGCGGCCGACGCCCGGAACGCGCGCGACCTCGTTGACGACGTTGCGGCTGAGATAGTCGCCGAGGCCGACCGCATCCATCGAGCCGTCGGTCGAGGTCAGCGCCACGATCATCAGGAAGCCCGAACCGGCTTCCTCGACGCGGATGCCCTGCTGCCGCACGGAATTGGGCAGGCGCGGCTCGACGCGGCGCACCCGGTTCTGCACGTCGACCGCCGCCTGGCCGGAATCCGTGCCCGGCGCGAAGGTGACGTTGATGCCGACCGAGCCGGAGGAGCTCGAGGTCGATTCGAAATACTGCAGGCCCTCGATGCCGTTCAGCTCGTTCTCGATCAGCCGGCTGACGCTCTGGTAGGCCTCTTCCGACGAGGCGCCCTGATAGGCGGTGTTGATCGAGATCTGCGGCGGGGCGACGTTCGGATATTGCGAGATCGGCAGGAAGGGGATCGAAATGATGCCCGCGATCATGATGAAAAGGGCGACGACCCAGGCGAAGATCGGCCTGTCGATGAAGAAACTGGGCATGGACCGCTCCTCAGTTCGCCGCAGGCGCGGCGTCTGCCTGGCCGGCCTCGGCGGGCGCGCCGCCGGGCTTCCATTCGGACGGGACCACCTTGGCGCCCGGCCGGATCTTCTGGAACCCCTCGACGATCACGCGTTCGCCGCCCTTCAGCCCCTCCGAGATCGCCCAGCGCTCGCCGATGACGCGGCCGGCGGTGACCGGACGCAGTTCGACCGTGTCCTCGGCGTTGACCAGATAAAGCTGGGCATTGCCGGCCGTGTCGCGCTGCACCGCCTGGGTCGGCACGGCGAAGGCGTTCGTCTCGACGCCCTGCTGCAGCCGGACCCGGACATACATGCCCGGAAGCAGGTCGCCGTCCGGATTGGGAAACTCGCCGCGCAGCGTCACCTGGCCGGTCGTCTCGTCGACCGCGGCCTCCGAGAAGAGCAGCCGCCCCTTCTGCGCATAGGTCGAGCCGTCGTCGAGCAGAAGCTCCACCTCCGCCTCGCTCGCCGCCGCCTTTTCGGTTCCGAGCGCCTTGCGCAGCCGGATCAGCTCGGTCGCCGACTGGGTGAAGTCGGCATAGACGGGATCGAGCTGCTGGATCGTTGCGAGGTTTTCCGTGCCGTTGGCGCTGACGAGCGCGCCTTCGGTGACGAGCGCCCGGCCGATGCGGCCGCTGATCGGCGCCGTCACGCTCGCATATTGCAGGTTGAGCCGCGCCGTCGCGAGGCCAGCTTCGGCGATGGCGACGTCGGCGTCGGCCTGGGCGAGGGCGGCGACCGCGTCGTCGAGCTGCTGGCCGGTCGAGACATTGGCCTTGCGCAGCTGCTGCTGCCGGTCCGCCGTCCGGCTCGCCTGCTGCTGCACGGCCTTCGCCCGGCGCAACGTCGCTTCCGCGCTCTGCACCTGCACCTCGAAGGAGGCGGAATCGATGCGGAACAGCACGTCGCCCTCCTTCACCATCGATCCCTGCTCGAAAACGCGCTCCAGGATGATGCCGGTGACGCGCGGGCGCACCTCGGAGATCCGGGTCGGCGCGATGCGGCCGGGGAGCTCGTTGGTGATCGGCAGCGTCTCCGGCGCCACGGCGACGAAGGCGACCGCCGAAGGCGGAAAGGCGGGGGCGGCCTGCTGTTGTCCTTCCTGCTCCTGGCAGCCGGCGATCAGCACGAGCGCGGCGAGCGCCGCCGTCAGGGAAACTCTGTTCATTCGCATCGAGGGGTCCATGGCAAGCAGGCAACGCTGCCGGGCGCCGCGCGCGGGTTCGATGCGGCGCCCGGCAGCGTTCCGGGAAAATGACGGGGCGCCGGCCCCTCCGGGACCCGCGCAGATTTTACAAACAGGACTGTATGTTAACTTTTCCGATGCCGCAAGCGGCTGTTGCGCCGCAAAAACGAGATTCGCGGATGAACGACGCCGCTCAGCCGAGCCCGCCCAGCATGCGGTAGAGCTCGTAGACGTCAGCGGCGGCCGCGTCGCGCGACAGGACGGCGGCGGCGGGCAGCGGCGGCGCTTCCGGCAGGTCGCGGCGCTGTGCCCGCCCGCCTGCGTCGCGCTTCTGGCCGAGATCGTATTGCGGCGTCGCGGGGCCGGCCCGTTCGGCCGAGAAATCGTAGCTCGCCGCCGTCATCGGCCCGATGTCGCGCCCCGGCAGCAGCGAGGCGGGGCGGATGCGCGCGCGCCGCGCGGCCTCGCTGGCGCGGTGGATGGCCGAAAGCCCGATCGCAGGCGCCTCATCGCGCGGGCGGGCAGGCTCAAGGTCCGGCCCGGCGGAGGCGGCGGGGGGTGTTTCGCCGGCTTCGGCACGCACGCCGGCACAGACGCTGAGCGTGGCGAGGGTCGTCGCTGGCACCGTCGCCGACCGCATCCGGTAGGTGCCGTCCGTGTCGAGCAGGTCGTCGCCCCCGCCCGCGCCGACCTCCTCGGCGACCTGAGCGGTCGAGAGGGCCTCCTCGGGCCCGCCATCGCGCGGCGGATCCTGTGCGTCGCCCCGAGGCGCCCCGTCGTCGGACGTGTCGTCCTTTTCGGGATGGTCACCGGCAATTTCGCCTTCCTCGCCGCCGAAAGTGTCGCGCAGCATGGACTGGAGCCGTTCGGGAGGAGCGGCCGGGGCGCGGGCGACCATGCCGGGGAAGGCACTCTGGATCTGCGCCCAGACGCCTAAGGCAACCGGACGGGCGTCGCGCGCCGCCGGGGCGGATGTCGGGCGATGCGGCATGTCGGAGGTTTCCGCCTCGTCGTCGCCCGCGGCGGCGGACCGGTCGGGCGCCGGCGGCGCGAGGCCGAGCTGACGCTCGGCGTGGCGGCGCAATTCCGGCGGCAGCCCGGCGACGAAGGCGGCGATCCGGGAGGCAAGGCCGGCGGCACCTTCGGCCGGCGCCTGCTTCAGCGCGCCGGCAAGCGCTTCGAGGATCCGCATCAGCGTGTCCGCCGCGACCGGTTCACCATTGGCCACCTGGCGGTCGAGCATGGCGAGGATGCGCAGCGCCGTCTGCCCGGACGTGGCGGGCGCGAGGGGTCCCTGCGGACGGAGCACGGCCTCCACGGGACCGACGGCGGCGGTCGCGACCGTGGAGCGAGGGGAAAGGATGGGCATCATCATACTCTCCGTCCGGTTGCGGGGAAGGCCCCGGCGGGCCTCTGGCGTCTCGAGCGGACAGGAACGCGATCCGGGCGCGCGGTCCGTCCGTGGCAATGAATCCATGCCGGCCATACGGCACTGCAAAGGGGAAAAATCGACTGGCGCATCATGCGTATGCGGCCGGCAGCAATCAGCCGGGGACACGACGGCGGCGCACGGGGCGGATACGAGGAAGGCCCGGCGCAAGCAGGTATTTGGTACAGGATAGCGGCAAGATCCTAACAAAAGGTTAACGCCGCCGAGACGGCGCCCCGGGAGATGACCGATGCCGTTTTCCAATCCGATCCTCGATACCGACAGCTACAAGCTCGGCCACTTCCTCCAGTATCCGCCGAAAACGGCGGCGATCTCGGCCTATGTCGAGGCGCGGGGGCCGACAGACCAGGTCGACGTCGTCTTCTTCGGCCTGCAGATGTACCTGAAATCCTCGCTCGCACGCCGCGTCACCGCGGCAGACGTCGAGGAGGCGGCCGCGATCGCAGCCGCCCACGGCCAACCCTTCCACCACGCCGGCTGGATGCACATCGTCGAGCGGCATGGCGGGGTGCTGCCGCTCCTCGTCGAGGCGCTGCCGGAGGGCACGCGGGTGCGCCGCGGCGTGCCGCTGGTCCAGGTGGTCAACACCGATCCCGCATGCTTCTGGCTGACCTCCCATGTCGAGACGGCACTCATCCGGGCGATCTGGTATCCCTCGACCGTCGCCAGCCTGTCGCGGCGCATCCTCGAACAGATCCGCCCGGCCGTCGCGCTCACCTGCGACGACCCCGACGGGGTGGTCCGCGCGGCGATCCACGATTTCGGCGCGCGGGGCGCCACCTGCCGCGAGCAGGCGGGGCTCGGCGGTGCGGCCCATCTCCTCCATTTCGACCGCACCGACACTCTGACCGGCCTCCTCCACGCCCGCCGCTTCTACGGCGCGGACATGGCCGGCCATTCCTTCCCGGCCTCCGAACACGGCACGATGACCGCCTGGGGCGGCACGCGCGAGGCCGAGGCCTATGCCAACATGGTCGACCGGTTCGGAGCCGGCACCTACAGCGTCGTGTCCGACAGCTACGACATCAACACCGCCGTCTCGGAGATCTGGGGGCGCCAGCTCAAGGCACGCGTGCAGGCGGCCGGCGGCCGGCTGATCATCCGCCCCGACAGCGGCGACCCGATCGAGACGCCGGTGCAGGTGGTGCAGCAGCTCGACTACCGCTTCGGCTCCACGCCGAACCGCAAGGGCTACAAGGTGCTGCATCCGAGCGTCCGGGTGCTGCAGGGCGACGGCATCTCGATCAACGACATCGGCAAGGTGCTCGCGCGGCTCGAGGCCTTCGGCTTCTCGGCGGAGAACATCTCCTTCGGCATGGGCTCGGCGATCCTGCAGAAGATGAACCGCGACAGCTTCTCCTTCGCGATGAAGGTGAATGCGCGCCAGGACACGGACGGCACCTGGCACGACGTGTTCAAGCGGCCCGGCACGATGAACCTGAAGGCGTCGAAGGCCGGCCGCCAGGCGGTCGTCGAAACGATCAACGGACCGGAGGCGCTCCGGCTCGACCAGCTCGGCGCGCAGCGCAACCTGCTCGAGCCCGTCTGGCGCGACGGCGTCCTCCTGAAAGACTGGCGCTTCGACGAGATCCGCGCCCGGCTCGCCTGACCGGCAGCGCCTTGCCGGCGCCCCGCCGTCTTGGCATTCTGCTGCCCGAAGGGTCGGGACGCATGCCCGACACCGCCCTGTCCGTCGTCAAGAGGGAGAAAGCCGATGTCCGTCCGTCCGCCGCAATCGCTCCACCGTCCCGCCGCAGCGAGCGGGCCGCTCGCCGTGCTCGAATACGAGCTGATGGCGGAGCGCGCCGATGCGCTCGGGCGCTGCGGGCAGAAGGTCGAGGCGGCGCTAGCCGCACTCGAGCGGGAACGGGGCGCGCCCGTCCCCGACCCCGCACGGACCGAAGCCCTCAGGGATGCCGCCGCCGATGTCGTCTGGGCCTTTTTCATCCAGCGCGAGATCTGCGGGCTCAGGAACAGCCGCGACGCGATCGCCCGATACAATATTCCGAAGGAGGTGATCGCGCGCCTCGGCGTCGTGCGCAGGCCGTGAGGCAAGGGGGCCGTCAGCCGGTCGCGCCCTTGTAGATATAGCCGCCGCCGCGCATGGTCTCGATGAGGTCGGCGTCGAGCCCCAGCCCCTCGAGCTTGCGGCGCAGCCTTGCGATGCGGGTGTCGATGCTGCGGTCGACCGGATCGGCGCCATGGGCCGGCGCCAGCCGCAGCAGGTCGTCGCGGCTCAGCAGCCGGCCGGGATGGGAGGCGAAGGCCGCGACCAGGTCGATCTCGGTCGCGAACAGCCTGACGTCCTCGCCCGCCGCGTTCATGAGCCGCCAACCGGAGAGATCGACGAAGAAGGGGCCGAAGGGCAGCATGGCCTTGCCGGAAAAGCGCCGGCGGCGCACCACGGCATCGACCCGGGCGGCGAGCTCGTTGACGGAGAAGGGCTTCGTCACGTAGTCGTCCGCCCCGACCTCCAGCCCGACGATCCGATCGACGGTCTCGGCGGCGCCGGTCAGCATGATGATGCCGAGATCGTGGCGGGCGCGCAGTTCCCGCGCGATCGACAGGCCGTCCTTGCCCGGCAGGCCGATGTCGAGCACGACGAGATCCGCCGGCCCGGCGGCGAGCTGTCGCTCGAGCGCCTCCGCGTCGCCGGCCTGGCGGATGCTGTGGCCCTGCAGCGACAGCACGTCGCAAAGCATGTCCCTGATCGCGATGTCGTCGTCGACGAGGATGATCTCCGCCATCGTTCGGCCATGTCCGGGTTGATCGGACGGTGACAATCCATAGAACGCGCGCCCGCGTCAACCGCCGCGCATCGAACGGTTGATCTCCGGCCCGTCCGCGCCGATGATCGGCGGCGCGCCGGCACCCGACATTGTGGTGAAACAATCCCCGGCGACGGTGACGGCAGGGCGCCCCGCCTGCCGAAGGAGAGGACAAGGAATGCCGATCGGACTGCCGGGGCTTGGCCGCTCCTCGACGCTCCTGCTGATCGCGGCCCTGCCGCTCGTCGTCTTCGTCGTCGGCCTCGCCGTCTTCCAGTTCGACCGCCAGCGCGCCGCCATGCTCGCCGACCTCACCGCGCAGTCGGCCGAGCAGCACTACGCCGTCTCGACCATGCTGGCCGGGGCCGATCGCGAGCTGACGCGCATGCGCGTGATCATGGAGGAGGCGATCGCCGATCCGCCGGCCGAGTTGCGGGCGACGGTGGCGGCGCGCCTCTTCCCGGTAACGGCGCGGCGCGGCGACGCGACGATCGCGGGGCTGCAGTCGGCGGGCGCCGAGGCGGTCGAAACGGCCGGCAACCTCCTCGCCCTTCCCGACATCGCGCAGGCCGGCCCGTCCACGCTCGCCACCGCCGCCGCGACGCTCAAGCTGCTCGATGCGCTGGCGCTCGAACGCAGGCTCGGCTCGCAGTCCCACTGGAGCTATTTCTTCTCCGCCGACGGCGCCTTCATCGGCATCCTACCCGGCGCGCCGCTCAAGGCCTTCGTCGATGCGCTCGCCCCCGACCGCAAGGTCGCGACCATGGGCGATCTCATCGCCTACTGGCTGTCCTATGCCGTGTTCCGCTCCGGCACGCCGGAGGAGAACCCGTCGCGCGGCGCCTACTGGACCCCGGTCTACGAGGATGCCGGCGGCGGCGGGCCGATGGTCAGCTATGCCGCCCCGGTCGATGCCGGCGGTCGCTTCGCCGGCATCGTCGCCACCGACATCCTGCTCGCCCGTTTCCAGGACGTGCTCGACCATATGAGCCAGCCGCTCGGCATGATGGCGATCCTCGACGGCCAGGGCGAGATCCTCGCGGTCGACGGCGTCGCGTTCGACGGCGACCGGGAGCGGATGCGCGCCCGTCTCGCCGGCGCCGACAAGGCCGGCCTTGCCGCGGCCGGCGGCAGTTTCGCCGCGCTCGGCGACGACTGGGTGCTGGCGCAGCCGCTGCCCCATTCGCCGTTCCGGCTCGTCTATCTCGTGCCGGGACCCGACCTGACCGCCCATCTGCTCCCGGCTTTCGCCGGCTACGGCGCGGTGCTCGTCGGGCTCGTGGCAACGCTCGGCGCGATCCTCGCGCTGCTGCATATCCATTTCATCGGGCCGAGCGGCCGGCTCGCCGCCTATGTCGCCGCCAGGGCGCAGGGCGGCGCGGCGGAGCCCCCGCCGATGCCGCGGGCCTGGCAGGCGCCGGTCGAGGCGATCGGCGGCGCCTTCGAGATGAGCCGCGTCTATCGCGAGAGGCTGGAGGAGAGCGAGGCGCGCTTCCTCGCCGCCATGTCGAGCCTGACGGACGGCTTCGCCATCCTGTCGCCGGAAGGCACGCTGATCTATGCCAATGCCGCCTTCGAAACCCTCGTCGGCGACGGCATGGTCGAGGCCTTTGCCGCGACGCCGGACGGCGGCGGCTTCGAGCATCGCGGCCGCTTCCTCGCCGTGCGCCGCAATGCCATGGCCGGCGGCGGCGCCGTCGTGCTCGTCAGCGACGTCACCGAGGCGCGCCGCGCCGAACTGGACCTGCGCAAGAGCGAGGAACGCTACCGCAACGTCGTCAACACCCAGACCGAACTCGTCGCCCGCTATACGCCAGACGGCGTGCCGAACTTCGTCAACGACGCCTATTGCCGCTACATGAACATGACGAAGGAGCAGCTGCTCGCCGGCCGGATGAGCGATTTCGACTATATCGTCGACGAGGACCGCCCGCGCCACGACGCCCATATCGCCTCGCTTTCGCCGTCGCAGCCGACGAAGACCATCACCTTCCGCAGCCGCCTGCCGGACGGCACGCTGCACTGGGAGGAATGGACCGACACCGGCATCTTCGACGCCTCCGGGCGGCTCGTCGAGATGCAGTCGGTCGGGCGCGAGATCACCGAGACGATGCGCGCCGAGGAGGCCCTGCGCGCGGCGGAGGCGCTGATGGGCGCCTTCATGCAGCATGCGCCGGTCGCGATCCTTTCGAAGGACCGCGAGGGACGCTTCACCATGGTCAATCCGGAGGCGGCGCGCCGGCTCGGGCGGCCGGTGGCCGATATCCTCGGCCGCAACACCTCCGACGTCATCCCCGCCTCCGAGGCGGAGGTGATGGACCGCTCCAACCGGGTGGTCGTGGCCACCGGGGAGGTCCAGGTGGAGGAACAGTACCATCCCTCGCTCGATCCGTTCCTGCACAGCCTGTTCATCCGCTTCCCGCTGCGCGCGCCCGGCGGCGAGATCACCGGCGTCGGCATCTTCGTCGTCGACCAGACCGGCGCCAAGGCGGCAGAGGTCGAGCTCGACCGCCAGCGCGAGGCGCTGCACCAGAACGAGAAGCTCGCCGCGCTCGGCTCGCTGCTTGCCGGCGTCGCCCACGAGCTCAACAACCCGCTGTCGATCGTCGTCGGCTATGCCGGCATGCTGCACGACATGGCGAAGGACGAGCCGACGCGGCGCCGGACCAACGAGATCCGCGTCGCCGCCGAGCGCTGCGCCCGCATCGTGCGCACCTTCCTCGCCATGGCGCGCTCCAAGCCGGTCGAGAAGCAGCGGGTCGATATCGACCGGGTGCTGGACGAGGCGGTCGAGCTCGCGGCCTACGGACTGCGCAGCAACGGCGTCGTCGTCGAGCGGCGCTTGGGCGGCGCGCCGCTGCCGCCGGTCTTCGCCGATGCCGACCAGCTGCACCAGGTGTTCATGAACGTCGTGCTCAACGCCCAGCAGGCGATGATGGACGTCGCCGGCCCGCGCCGTCTGACGCTCTCGACGCGGCGCGAGGGCGCGGACATCGTCGTCGACATCGAGGACACCGGGCCGGGGATCGACGAGACCGTGCGCCAGCGCGCCTTCGAGCCCTTCTTCACCACCAAGCCGCAGGGCGTCGGCACCGGCATCGGCCTCTCGGTCAGCCTCGGCATCGTCAAGGCCCACGAGGGCAGCATGCAGCTCGAGTGCAGGCGGGGCGGCGGCACGCGCTGCCGGGTGACGATCCCGGTCGCGGCCGAGGACAGCCTGGCGGAAACGGTGGGGCCGCCGGACCTGCGCGGCCTTTCCGGCCGCCTGCTGGTCGTCGACGACGAGCAGGCGATCACGCGGCTGCTCGCCGAGACGTTCCGCGCCGACGGGCTCGACGTCGTCGTCGCGAATGGCGGCCGCGAGGCCTGCCGGCTGATCGAGGCGGAACAATTCGACGCCGTCATCACCGACCTGCGCATGCCGGACGTCGCCGGCGCGGCGGTCGCCGCCTTCGCCATCAAGACGCAGCCCGCACTTTGCGGCCGCGTGATCGTGATGACCGGCGACGCGCTTGGCGCCGGCCGGACGCTCGACGGCCACCAGCTCGTCGAGAAGCCGATCGACATCGGCGTGCTGCGGCAGATGCTCCGCCGGATCCTGCCGGCGGCCACCACGGATCTCCGGCGGGGGCCGGTCAAGGAGGCAGGATGATGAAAGCGGTGGAAATCGCCGTCGTCGACGACGAGCCGGCGCTGCGCAACATGATCGCGGACTATCTCGACCTCAACGGCTTCGCCGTGGCGACCGCCGAGAACGGGGCGGCGCTCGACCGGCTGCTCGCCGCGCGCCGGCCGGAAATCATCCTGCTCGATGTCAACATGCCGGGCGAGGACGGGCTTTCGATCGTCAAGCGGCTGCGCGACGGGGCCCTGCGGGCCGGCATCCTGATGCTGACCGCCAATGCCGACGAGGCGAGCAAGGTGCGCGGCCTCGTCAACGGCGCCGACGACTACATCACCAAGCCGTTCGACCTGCGCGAGCTCCTGGCGCGGGTGCGCAGCGTGCTCCGGCGCATGCCGCCGCCGCCGGACGTGCCGGCATCGGCGGCGCGGCCGAATTTCGGTCCCTTCCGGCTGGATGCGGACGGGCGCAGGCTCTTCGATCCCGGCGGCATCGAGATCGAGATCAGCACGATGGAATACGAGGTGCTCGACACGTTCCTGCGTCATCCGCGCATCGTTCTCTCGCGCGAACGGCTCGCGGAACTCGCCCACGGCAAGCCGCTCGGCCCCGGCGACCGCAGCATCGACATCCGCATCGCGCGGCTGCGCAAGAAGCTCGATGTCGGCGACGGTGCCGGCGTGCTGCGCACCGTGCGCGGCGAGGGCTACGTCTTCGAGCCGTGAGCGGGGCGGCGGCATCGACCGCCGCCCGCCCCGGAACGGGTCAGGCGGCCGGCTGCTTGGTCTTGCGCAGGTAGGGCAGCACCGTCTCGTAGGCGCCGAAACGCTTCACCGCGTCCTCGTTGGAGACGGCGGCGGTGATGATGACGTCGTCGCCCTGCTTCCAGTTGGCCGGCGTCGCCACCTGGTGCTTGGCAGTGAGCTGGATCGAGTCGATCGCGCGCAGGATCTCGTCGAAATTGCGGCCCGTCGTCATCGGATAGGTGAGGATCAGCTTGATCTTCTTGTCCGGGCCGATGACGAAGACCGAGCGGACGGTGGCGTTGTCGGCGGGCGTGCGGCCTTCTGAGCTCTCGCCGGCGCCGGCCGGCAGCATGTCGTAGAGCTTCGCCACTTTCAGGTTCTTGTCGCCGATCAGCGGGTAGCCGAGATCGAAGCCGGTCGCGACCTTGATGTCCTGCTTCCACTTGTCGTGGTTCTCGACCGGGTCGACGGAGATGCCGATGATCTTGACGCCGCGCCGGGCGAACTCGTCCTGCAGGCCGGCCATGGTGCCGAGCTCGGTGGTGCAGACCGGCGTGAAGTTCTTCGGATGGGAGAAGAGCACCGCCCAGCCGTCGCCGATCCACTCGTGGAAGCCGATCGGGCCGACCGAGGTGTCGGCGGTGAAATCCGGGGCGATGTCGTTGATGCGCAGGCTCATGGTCCACCGTGTCCTTCTGTTGTGCCGCATGGTCCGGTGCCGGGGCGACGTCGCCCCGGCCGGACATGCTCTGGAATGTCTCACGCCCACGGACGGGGCGTCGGCCGGGGCGCATTCCAATACGCGGCCGCACCCGGCGTCAACGCAGGATTTTTTCCCGAAACGCGTCCGGCGGGAATGAATTTGCCGGACGCGGTGCAGGCGGGCGGCCTCAGCTGATCGCGCGCTTCAGCGGCCGCACGTGGCGGACGAGGACGAGGTCGAGGAGGAGCACGCCGACGAGGACCGCCCCGGTCAGCGGGAAGAGCAGCGACACCGCGACCATGACGATGGCGCCGGTCTTCCAGAGCGCCATCTTTTCCGGCAGGGCCGGGGCGACCAGCCGCGCGGCGCCGGCGGGGCGGCGCTTCCACCACATGACGATGCCGCTCGCCGAGAGGAAGACGACGGAGAGACAGAAGACCGTGTTCAGCGCGACGTTCCAGGCGCCGATGTCGCCTTCGTGCAGGGCGATGCCGACGGCCATCGCCTTGCCGGCGACGCCGTAATCGGCGAAGCCGACATCCGCCAGCACCTTGCCGCTGTAGCGGTCGACATGCAGCGTGCGGTCGGAGAAGGGATTGGCGCTGTCATTGCTCATCGTGTCGCGCGCGATCGTCCAGACACCCTCGTCGCCGGAGGGATAGGAGAGCTGGAAGCGGCCGTCGAAGCCGGAGGCGCGGGCAAGGGCGACGACGCCGTCGACATCGACCGGCTGGCCGTCCGCGATCCCCGGAGTGCCGGCGTCGGAGCCGGAGGCCGGCATCGGCGTCTGCTCCAGCGTCCACGGCACGGTCTTGACGCCGCCATGGTTCATGCTGGCATGGGTCGCGTCGGAGAGCGGCACGTTGTCCCACTTCTCGGCCGGAAAGGTGCTCCAGGCCTGGGTCATCCGCTCACCCCAGATGCCCGCCCAGGTCAGGCCGGACAGCAGGAAGGCGAGCAGCAGCACGGAGACGTAGATGCCGACCGTCTGGTGCAGCGACTTCCAGAGGTTGCGCCCCTTCAGCGACAGTTGCGGTGCGAAGGCCGCCGCCCCGCGGCGCGCCTCGCGCGGCCACCAGAGATAGAGCCCGGTGACGATCAGCACCACGCCGAAGCCGGCTGCGATCTCGATCAGGCGGTCGCCGACGACGCCGATCATCAGCGTGCCGTGGATCGTGTTGGCGAGATCGTAGAGCGCGTCGCGCCGCGGCCAGCTGCCGAGCACCGTTCCCCTGTAGGGATCGACGGCGACCATCAGCGACCGGTCCCCGGCATTCACCCGGAAGAGGGCCGCCTGCTCGGGCGTGCGCGGCACGATATACTGGACGAGGCTGCCGTCCGGCACGGCGGAGAGCGCGGCCTCGGCCTGGCGCGACACGGCCAGCGTTTCGGCGGCGGGCGTGACGGAATGGTATTTCTCGCCGTCGCGGCCGACGAGCACCGAGGACCAGAGCATGACGAGGCCGGTGACGGCGAGCATGATCAGGAAGGGCGCCACGTAGAGCCCGGCATAGAAATGCCAGCGCCAGGCGGTGATGTAGAAGGCGCGCGCCGACGGGGCGCCGGCCCTTGCAGCGGTTTGATCGGTGGTGATGGTCATGGTTGTCCCCCTGTCTGACCGGAAAGCATGGATGGGTTGCCCGCGGCCGAGCCGCCGGCGGCGCGCCGCTCGAGGGCGGCGCGATCGCGGATGGTGACGATCTCCGGCCGGTCGAAGGCGATCAGCCCCTCGCGGCGGAAGGCGTTGAGGCAGCGGCTCACCGTCTCGACGGTGAGGCCGAGCCAGTCGGCAAGGTCGGCACGCTTCGGATAGAGCGTGAAGCGGGTGTGCGCGGCCCCGCGCCCGCGCCGGGCGAACTGGCCTGAAAGGTCGAGGAGTGCCGCGGCGATCCGCTCCTGCGCGGTCCTGCGGCCGAGACGCACGACATGCGCCTGCGCCCGTGCGAGCCGGAGGCGCAGCGCCCCGGCGAGCGCCTCCGGCTCGCGCTCCGGGTCGACGGGTTCGAGCCGCGTGAAGGTCAGCGCCAGGGCGCCGGCCGGCTGCGTGTCGAGCAATGCCGCGCCCAGCATCCGGCCGGGGCCGAGGATGTCGAGGATCTGGCGCCGGCCGTCGCTCAGGGTCTGGTGGAGGCAGACGCAGCCGGAGAGGATCCGCACCGTCGCGGCGGCGTGCAGGCCCTCGAGGAAAAGCGCCGTTCCCGGCAGCAGCAGGCGAAGCGCGGCTCCGCCGGCGGGCGCGCCGGAAAAGGGGGCTTGGTCGATCGGAAGCACCGGCGCGGCGGCGACCGGAGGAGTGGGGTTGAGCATGACGGATTCCGCCCTCGCGCCTGCCGGCCCTTTCGGGCGGGCGCCGGCGCATATTTCGGGAAACCGCTGCCTCCGCCTCGGCGCGCCCGGAAAGCACCGGGCGAACGCTCTCAGCAGATGTCGGAAACGGTCACGCGCGTCGGCTCAGGCAAAGAGACGGGAATGCGCGCGCCGGCAGCGGCGGCTCAGGAAAGAGCCGAGGCCGGCGGGGCGCGCGGGGCGGCGTTGGGCGGGAAAAGCTGGCGGTGGAAGGCCTCGGCGCGGCGCGGCAGGACCGGCTCCGCCTGTCCGCGGATGACGACGACACCGAGATCGGAGGCCTGCGGAACCAGGATCGCGCCGACGAGCCGGCAGGCCTCGCAGGCGCCGCCGGCCGGGCCGTGCTTGGCGCCGTCCTCGTCATGGGCGGGGAGGCAGAGCTCCGGCAGGCTGCCGTCCGGCAGGCTGTAGGCGAGGATATCGGCGGAAGAGAACGCGACAGCAGCGGCGGCGGTCGGGGTCTTATGCGCGAGGCCAACGCACAGAAGGGCGATGGCGCAGAGCATGCGCACGATCGTCCCCATCCGTGATGTCGTCCTCGCCATCCGAAAACCTCTCGTCGCACCGAGTGTTAGCGCCCCGGTGGCCGGGATGCAATGCGACATCTTCGATCGCCGTGTCGGCGCCGCGTCAGATCGCCACCTGCTCCCCGAGTTCCACCACCCGGTTCGGCGGCAGCTTGAAATAGGCGGAAGGATCGATGCCGATGCCGGCGAGCGCGATGTAGATCTTCTCCTGCCAGCGCGGCAGGCCGATCTTCGGCGTGCCGATCAGGTTGCGCCGGCCGAGATAGAAGGAGGTCTGCATGATCTCGAACTTGAAGCCGGCCTTGCGGCAGAGCGTCAGCGCCTTGGTCACGTTCGGCTCGTCCATGTAGCCGAAGGTCATGTCGATGCGGATGAAGCGTTTCGACAGGCGGGTGATCTCCACCCGCTCGCGCACCGGCACATAGGGCTTGTCCTGCGTCCAGATGGTGAGGATGACGTTCTGCTCGTGCAGGACGTGGTTGTGCTTGATGTTGTGCAGGAGCACGGCCGGCGTGCGGTCGGGCACGCTGGTGAGGAACACCGCCGTGCCCGGGACGGAGACCGGCGCGTGCTTCGAATCGCGCTCTATCGCGGCGATGAACGTGTCGAGCGGGATGTCGTTCCTCGCCGTCTTGTCCTTCAGGTAGCGCGAGCCGCGCGTCCAGGTCCACATCATGGTCATGATGGTGATGGCGAGCGCGACCGGCACCCAGCCGCCGTCATGCACCTTGACGAGATTGGCGACGAGGAAGATCGTCTCGATGACGAGGAGCGGCAGCAGCACGGCGGCGGCCGTGATCGCCCGCCATTTCCAGACAGAGCGCAGGAACTGGAACGCCATCACCGTGGTCACCACCATGGCGCCGGTGACGGAGATGCCGTAGGCGGTGGCGAGCGATTCGGAATCGCCGAACGAGAAGATCAGCACGATGACGCCGACGAAGAGCAGCACGTTGACCGCCGGGACGTAGATCTGCCCGGTGTTGGTCTCCGAGGTGAACTTGACGAGGAGGCGCGG
Source organism: Ensifer soli (assembly GCF_041928815.1). NCBI lineage: Bacteria > Pseudomonadati > Pseudomonadota > Alphaproteobacteria > Hyphomicrobiales > Rhizobiaceae > Ensifer > Ensifer soli. The sequence goes on from NZ_JBHFEI010000013.1 coordinate 75,108, forward strand.
CAGGAAGCCGAGATGCACCGCCTGGCGGGCGAGCGAGAAGGCGCCGGTGATCACCGCCTGGCTGGCGATGATGGTGGCGAGCGTCGCCAGGATGACGACGGGCAGCAGCGCCCATTCCGGATACATCAGGTAGAAGGGGTTCTCGATCGCCGCCGGATTGGCGAGCACGAAGGCGCCCTGGCCGAGATAGTTCAGCGCCAGCGCCGGATAGACCAGGACGAACCAGGCCGTCTGGATCGGCTTGCGGCCGAAATGGCCGAGATCGGCATAGAGCGCCTCGGCACCGGTGACCGTCAGGAAGACGGCGCCGAGCACGATCAGGCCGGCAAAGCCGGCATGGGTGATGAACCACAGCGCGTTGTAGGGGTTCAGCGCCTCCAGGATCGACCAGTCGTCGCCGATATGGATCAGCCCGCCCCAGGCCATGGCGAGGAACCAGACGACGGTGATCGGCCCGAAATAGTTGGAGACCGCCGCCGTGCCCTTCGACTGCACCAGGAACAGGGCGACCATGATCACCGCCGCCATCGGCAGGATGTAGGGGTCGAAGGCGGGCGTGACGAGCTTCAGCCCCTCGAGCGCCGACATGACCGAGAGCGCCGGCGTGATCATCGCGTCGCCGATGAAGAGCGCCGCCCCCATGATGCCGGCGAAGAACAGCACCGGCATGAAGCTGCCGGTCTTCTTCATCAGGAGCGCAAGAAGCGACAGCGTGCCGCCCTCGCCGTCATTGTCGGCCCTGAGCAGGAACAGCACGTATTTGAAGGTGACGATGATGGTGAGCGTCCAGATCATCAGCGAGATGAGGCCGACGACCTCGTGATGGTGCACGCCGTCATGGGAAAACGGCCGGAGCGCCTCCCGGAAGGCGTAGAGCGGGCTGGTGCCGATGTCGCCGTAGACGACCCCGACGGAGCCGACCAGAAGAACGAGGAAACGCCGCTTTTCGGACGCGCGGTCCGAGCTGTCGTGCGACGAAGGGGTCATGATCTCTCCGGGGACACCGTCTACGATACTGCGCTGATGTAGGCGAGTCTGGCGCGGTTGGAAAGATGCGCGCGATGCCTCTGCGACAGAGGGGCGGTCTCGCACCGCGGATCGATGCCGGACGTGCGGGCTCGTCGCGGCCGCACGCCGCGAGGCTGCGACCGATCGGCCGATGGACCGCCGCGGGAAAATCGCCGATGATGGCGCGCCTGACCTCCTCCGGTGTGCCGATGTCTCCGTTCGCCTTTCTCGCGACCGCCCTGTTGATCCTCTCGACGCCCGGCCCCACCAATACGCTTCTTGCGGCGAACGGGGCAGGGCGGGGCTGGCGCGCCTCGCTGACGCTGCCGCTCGCGGAGGCCCTCGGCTATATCCTGGCCGTCGGCGGCTATGTCCTCCTTGCGGAAACACTGCGGGGCGTCGCTTTCGCTCTGCCGGCGCTGAAGCTCGCCGCCGCCGTCTGGCTGCTGGTCTCGGCCTTCCGGCTCTGGAGGACGCCGGCCGAGGCGACGCCCGGCCGCGCCGCCTTCCGCCATGTCCTCGTCACCACGCTCCTCAATCCGAAAGCGATGATCGTCGGCACGGCCGTGATCCCGGCCGAAAGCGCCCTCGGGCCGGCGCCGTGGGTGCTTGCCTTTGCCGCGCTCTCGACGATTGCGGGCTTCGCCTGGGTGCTGTTCGGCGCGCATCTGCCCGGCGGCTGGCGCCGCCATGCCTACCGCGCGGCGGCGCTGGTGCTCGGCGCCTTCTCGCTCGTCGCGCTGCGCAGCGCCATCGGATAGGGCCTTTTCCGGCTGCTCGGGAAAATTTCGGTCGCAAACGGGTTTGCTTTTGCCGCCGTCTGGCCTATCCACACGGGCCTGTCCTTCCGGCCGCCGTCGGCCATCCCGCGCTGAACAAGGATTTCCCCCTCGTGTCTCCTACCGCCTCCGCCTTCGGAAAACCCTATTCCGCCTTCCTGTTCGACATGGACGGGACCCTGATCAATTCGATCGCGGCCGCCGAGCGCGTCTGGGGCGACTGGGCCGAACGCCACGGTCTCGACGTCGCCACCTTCCTGCCGACCATGCACGGCAAGCGCGGCATCGACACGATCCGCCAGCTCGGCCTGCCGGGCGTCGATCCGGCGGTCGAGGCGGCGAAAATCACGCAGGCCGAGATCGACGACGTCTCCGGCGTCGTGCCGATCCCCGGCGCGATCGATTTCGTCCGTGCGCTGCCGGAAGACCGCTGGGCGATCGTCACCTCCTCGCCGCTGCCGCTGGCGAAGGCGCGCCTCGCCGCCGCCGGCTTCCCGCTGCCGAGGATCTTCGTCACGGCGGAGGACGTGTCGCGCGGCAAGCCGAGCCCGGAATGCTACCGGCTCGGCGCCGAGCGCGTCGGCTTTCCGCCGTCGCAATGCCTGGTGTTCGAGGATGTGCCGGCCGGGATCATTGCCGGCGAATCCGCCGGCGCCGACATCATGGTGATCACCGCGACCCATCACCATCCGATCGAGACGACGCACACGCGCATCCCCGGCTATGTCGGCATCACCGTCGAGACCGGCGCGGACGGGCGGCTGACGCTCAACCGGTGATCACGCCGCTTTCGCGACGTGATACTCCTTGATGGCGACCATTCTGATCGCCGGATACCGTTCCGCCTCGTAACGCAGCGAGAACGCATCCTGCGCCAGGAAAACCGGGTCGCCATCGAGGTCGCGGGCGATATCGCCGCGCCTGACGGTGACGAATTTCTCCAGATCCTCTGGTTTTTCCGAGGAAATCCAGCGGCAGACGGAAAAGCGCGACATCTCGAAGGAGACCGGCAGGCCGTATTCGGCCGACAGCCGCTCCTTCAGCACGTCGAGCTGCAACGCGCCGACGACGCCGACGATCGCCGGCGAGCCGTCTTCCGGTGAGAACAGCTGCACGACGCCCTCTTCGGCCATCTGCTGCAGCGCCTCCTTCAGCTTCTTCGCCTTCATCGCGTCCTCGAGCCGCACGCGGCGCAGGATTTCCGGCGAGAAGTTCGGCACGCCCTGGAACACCAGCGCCTCGCCCTCGGTCAGCGTGTCGCCGATCCGGAGCGTGCCGTGGTTCGGAATGCCGACGACGTCGCCGGCGTAAGCCGTGTCGGCGAGCTGGCGCTGCGAGGCGAAGAAGAACTGCGGGGCGGTGAGGCCGAGCTGCTTGCCCGTGCGCGACAGGCGCGCCTTCATGCCGCGCTCCAGCTTGCCGGAGCAGATGCGGGCAAAGGCGATGCGGTCGCGGTGGTTCGGGTCCATGTTCGCCTGGATCTTGAAGACGAAGGCCGTCATCCGCTCCTCACCGGCATGGACCTTGCGGGTGTCGGCCACCTGGTCGCGCGGCGGCGGGGCGAAGTCGCCGAGCGCATTGATCAGGTCGCGCACGCCGAAATTCCTGAGCGCCGAGCCGAAGAAGACCGGCGTCATATGGCCTTCGAGGAAGGCGTCGCGGTCGAAGGGCCGGCAGGCTTCCGCCGCGAGCTCCACTTCTGAAACAAAGGCCTCGCGCTCGTTTTCCGGCAGCCGGTCGGCGACCGCCTGCGGGCCGTTGACCCTGGTCGGCACGACCTCGGTGTCGGAGCCGCGCACCGTGTTGTCGGCGAGATGGTAGGAGCCGCAGAAGGTCTTCGACCGGCCGATCGGCCAGGTGACGGGCGCCGTGTCGAGCGCCAGCTTCTCCTCGACCTCGTCGAGGATCTCGAAGGGATCGCGGCTTTCCCGGTCCATCTTGTTGACGAAGGTGATGATCGGGATGTCGCGCATGCGGCAGACTTCGAAAAGCTTCAGCGTGCGCGGCTCGATGCCCTTGGCCGCGTCGATGACCATCACGGCCGCATCGACGGCGGTCAGCGTGCGGTAGGTGTCGTCGGCGAAATCCTCGTGGCCGGGCGTGTCGAGGATGTTGAAGACGTTGCCGTCATATTCGAAGGTCATCACCGAGGTGACGACCGAGATGCCGCGCTCGCGCTCGATCTTCATCCAGTCGGACCGCGTCTGGATGCGGTCCTTCTTCGCCTTGACCTCGCCGGCAAGCTGTATGGCGCCGCCGAAGAGCAGGAGCTTTTCGGTGAGCGTCGTCTTGCCCGCGTCCGGGTGGGCGATGATCGCGAAGGTGCGGCGGCGGGAGACCGCCTCGGCGAGCGTTTCAGCCATATTGTCATGAATCCTGTGCGTTGGCCGCGTCTTTACCGTTTCGGCGGCGAAGATGCAATTGACGCCGGACGGCGGCTCGGGCTTATGCGGCGGATGGCCGCCATCCACCCTCCGCGTCTGACCCTCGTCCGCCTTGCCCACGGCGCTGGCCTGCCGCTGCCGCGCTACGAGACGGAAGGGGCGGCGGGGATGGACCTTGCCGCAGCCCTGCCCGCCGGCGAACCGATGACCCTCGCGCCCGGAAACCGCACGCTGGTGCCGACCGGCTTCGTCTTCGAGGTGCCGGCAGGCTTCGAGATGCAGATCCGGCCGCGCTCCGGACTCGCCTTCAAGTACGGCATCACCTGCCTCAACACGCCCGGCACCATCGACAGCGACTATCGCGGCGAGGTCAAGGTGCTGCTGATCAATCACGGCGCGGTGGATTTCGTCATCGAGCGCGGCATGCGCATCGCGCAAGCGGTGATCGCGCCTGTGGCGCGGGCCGATATCGCCGAGGTGGCCGAGATCGGCGCCACGCCGCGCGGCACGGGCGGCTTCGGCTCGACCGGCGTCTGACCCGCCGTCCGTTTCCTTCGGCCTGCGGCCGCGAAAGCGCAACGGCTGCAAGGAGTGCGGCGCAACCGCCGGCCAGGGCGCTGCGCCGCCCGAACGGGCGTCAGCCGGCCCGCTTCGCCTCGATCGCGTCCCAGAGAAGCGCCGCGATGTCGGCACCGCCGAATTTCTTCACCTCGCGGATGCCGGTCGGCGACGTCACGTTGATCTCCGTCATCACGTCGCCGATCACGTCGATGCCGACGAGCAGGAAGCCGCGCGCCTTGAGAGACGGTCCGATGCGGGCGCAGATCTCGCGCTCGCGCGGTGTCAGCTCCGTCGGCTCGGGCTTGCCGCCGGCATGCATGTTGGAGCGGGCGTCGTGTTCGGCGGGAACGCGGTTGATCGCGCCGGCCGGCTCGCCGTCGACGAGGATGATGCGCTTGTCGCCCTTGCGCACCGCCGGCAGGTATTCCTGCGCGATGAAGGGCTCGCGGAACATCTGGCCGAACATCTCCAGAAGCGAGGACATGTTGCGATCGTCACGCGAGGAATGGAAGACGCCCGCGCCGCCATTGCCGTAGAGCGGTTTCAGAATGATGTCGCCCATTTCGCGGCGGAAGGCGGCGATCTCGGCCGGATCGCGCGAGATCAGCGTCCTCGGCATCAGGTCCGGGAATTCGGTGACGAAGATCTTCTCCGGAGAATTCCGCACCCAGGCAGGGTCGTTGACGACGAGCGTCTTCGGATGGATCCGCTCCAGGAGGTGCGTGGAGGTGATGTAGGCCATGTCGAAGGGCGGATCCTGGCGCAGCAGCACCACGTCCATGGTCGAAAGGTCGACCTTTTCGTCTTCGCCCAGCGTGTAGTGGTCGCCCTTGACGTCGCGCAGCGTCATCGGCTGGACGGTGGCCAAGACCCTGCCGTCGCGCAACGACAGCTGGTTCGGCGTGTAGTGAAAGAGGTGGTAGCCGCGCGCCTGCGCCTCGAGGCTCATAGCGAAGGTGGAATCGCCCGCGATGTTGATCCCCGAAACATGGTCCATCTGGACCGCCACCCGCCTGATCGTCGCCATCCGCCTGCCCTCTCGCGCTGTCGCCGCACCATTTAGGACCGGTGCGGGCGATGCACAAGCCGTTGCCCCTCAGAAGGCATCCGGCAGGTGGCGCGGCCAGCGCCACGGCACCACGGTGACGATGTCGCAGCGCAGCGACAGCCGGGCCGCGTCGCGCTGCCGCGCGAGCCAGAGATCGCCCGCCGCCCGGATGCGGCGCGCGGCGGTGCCGGTGACGGCAAAGAGCGCGTCGTCATGGCGCGCCCGCGCCTTGACCTCGACGAAAGCGACGAGGTCGCCGCGCCGGACGATCAGGTCGATCTCGCCGAGCGGCGTGCGATAACGCATCGCCAGGATGCGATACCCTTTGAGCACCAGCATCAGCGCCGCCCTGTATTCGGCCGAGCGGCCGCGCGTCAGCGCCCTGCGCCTCTGATCGGAAGATGGCGGTGGCTCAGGCGTCCGCATCGCCGGCCTTCAGTTCCAGCAGCCGCTGGTAGAGCATCTTGCGCGGCAGGCCGGTGCGCTCCGCCGCCTGCGTCGCGGCCTTGCCGGCCGGAAGGGTCGCCGCAAGCTCCGTCAGCATCGCGTCCACATCCGACGCCCCGGGCGGGGGCGCGGCTCCCGGCGGACCGACGACGAGGACGATCTCGCCGCGCACCGGCGCGTCGGTGCCGGCATAATGGGCGGCGAGTTCCTCGAGCGTGCCGCGGCGGAATTCCTCGTAGGCCTTGGTCAGCTCGCGGCACACGGCGGCGTCGCGCGCCCCCCCGAGCACGTCGCGCGCGGCGACGAGCGTGGCGGCGATCCGGTGCGGCGATTCGAAGAGGATCAGCGTCGCCGGCGCCGGAGCGAGCTCGGCCAGCCGGTCGCGCCGCGCCTTGTCCTTCGACGGCAGGAAGCCGGCAAAGAGGAAGGCCTCGTTGGCGAGGCCGGAGCCGACCAGGGCCGCAAGCGGCGCCGAGGCGCCCGGCACCGGCACGACGCGGTGCCCCGCATCGATCGCCAGCCGCGCCAGCCGGAAGCCCGGATCGGAGACGACCGGCGTGCCGGCATCGGAGACAAGGGCCACGGAGCGGCCGGCGTCCAGCGCCGCGATCAGGCGCGGGCCCGCCTCGTCGGCATTGTGCTCGTGATAGGCATAGGGGCGCCTGGCGATGCCGTAGCGGTCGAGGAGAACGCGGGTCACCCGCGTGTCCTCGCAGGCGAGCACGTCGGCGCCGGCGAGCGTTTCCAGCGCGCGCAGCGTGATGTCGCCGAGATTGCCGATCGGCGTCGCCACCAGGTAGAGCGCCGGCGCGAGCGGCCGGGCCGCAAGGCGCGCCTCGCCGATGCGGTAGCCCCTGGTTCCCGCCGCCGTCTCGTCTGCGTCATCCGTCGTCACGATGCCGATCTCCCCGTCATGCCGCTTTATCGGCGATCAAGGCCGGGCGGGCAAGGCGGGGTGGCGCCGGAGCCGAAAGCCCTTGCGTTTCGACGGTGGTTTCTGCCATTTTGCGCCTCCGGCGTCGTCCCCGCCGTCCGGGGAAACGTCATGTCAGAGCGCCGGGCATCGGTCTTGCCCGGCGAGGAATGAAAGCGGCACGCCCATCATGCGCATCACTCTCGAACGGTCCAACCTGCTCAAATCGCTGAACCATGTCCATCGCGTGGTCGAGCGGCGCAACACGATCCCGATCCTGTCGAACGTGCTCCTGCGCGGCGAGGGGTCGAACCTCGCGCTGAAGGCGACCGACCTCGATCTCGAGATCACGGAGGCGACCGCCGCCGATGTCGGCCAGGCGGGCGCCACCACCGTTCCGGCCCATCTCCTCTACGACATCGTGCGCAAACTCTCCGACGGCGCGGAAGTGGCGCTCTCCGTCGGCGCCGACGGCACGGCGATGACGGTCGCCTCGGGCCGGTCGAAATTTTCGCTGCAATGCCTGCCGCAGTCCGACTTTCCGGACCTGACCACCGGCACGTTCAGCCACAGCTTCAAGATCAAGGCCTCCGACCTGAAGATGCTGATCGACCGGACCCAGTTCGCGATCTCGACGGAGGAGACGCGCTACTATCTGAACGGCATCTTCTTCCACACGGTCGAGAGCAAGGGCGACCTGAAGCTTAGGGCGGTCGCGACCGACGGCCACCGGCTGGCCCGCGCCGACATCGAGGCGCCGTCCGGCTCCGAGGGCATGCCCGGCATCATCATCCCGCGCAAGACCGTCGGCGAGTTGCAGAAGCTGGTCGACCTGCCCGATGCGACGGTCACCGTCGAGGTCTCGGACGCGAAGATCCGCTTCACCATCGGCTCGATCGTCATCACGTCCAAGCTGATCGACGGCACCTTCCCGGACTACCAGCGCGTCATCCCGGCCAACAACGAGAAGGAGCTCAGGATCGACTGCCAGTCCTTCGCCCAGGCCGTCGACCGCGTCTCGACCATTTCCTCCGAGCGCGGCCGCGCGGTGAAGCTGTCGCTCTCCGAAGGCCAGCTCGTGCTTACCGTCAACAATCCGGACTCGGGCAGCGCCACCGAGGAACTGCCGGTCGGCTACGAGAACGACCCGCTGGAGATCGGCTTCAACGCCAAATACCTGCTCGACATCACCGCGCAGCTTGCCGGCACGGAAGCCGTGTTCATGCTCGCCGATCCCGGTTCGCCGACGCTGGTGCGCGACCTCGCCGGCGACGACGCCCTCTACGTGCTGATGCCGATGCGGGTCTGACCTCTTTCCACGCTTCTTTTTCCGACATTAGCCTTTCCGAAAACGACGCCCTTGTTTTTGCCGCAAGTCGCGCCAAAATGAGGCCGAGGTTCGCGGATGCGAAAGCGCGGGCCGACGACAGGGCAGGCCGCATCGCTGCGACCGCCGCGAACACGCGGGTGCGCAGGGGTTCCAGGACCCGGCATGCCCGCATCCTGGCCATGATGGCGGTGGAACGGTCGGAGCGACACGGGCATGAATTTTCGGTTGAAGGAACGGTTCGGCAAGAAGTTCGACGAGGAGATACGCTTCTTCAAGGGCTGGATGAGCAACACAAAGGCGGTCGGCTCGATCATCCCGACCTCGGCGGTGACCGCACGGCGGATGGCGAGCGTGGTCAACCCGCAGTCCGGCCTGCCGGTGCTCGAGCTCGGCCCCGGCACCGGCGTCATCACCAAGGCGATCCTGGAGAGGGGACTGCCGCCGGAGCGCCTCGTCTCTATCGAGTATTCGCATGACTTCTACGAGCATCTGCTGACGCGTTTCCCCGGCGTCGACCTGATCCAAGGCGATGCCTTTTCGCTCGACGAGACGCTCGGCCACCGGCGCGATTTCACCTTCGACTGCGTCATCTCCGGCATTCCGCTGCTGAACTTCCCGATGAAGCGGCGGGTCGCGCTGATCGAAAACCTCCTCTCGCGCATTCCGCCGGGCCGGCCGGTGATGCAGATCACCTATGGCGCGCTGTCGCCGATCGTCGCCATGCCGGCGCGCTACCAGATCTCCCGCTTCGACTTCGTCGTGCGCAACATCCCGCCCGCCCATCTGTGGGTCTATCGCAAGCAGCATTGACAGCGCGCGCCGCGTCCGCTTTGGAGCGGTCGGCGCCGCAGCCGGCGCCGTTTCGTTTCGCAACGCCGTAAGGACCAGGAATGACTGCGACCGCACGCGACAGGCTGATCGTCGGCCTCGACCTTCCGACCGTCGACGCCGCCGAGACCATCGTCTCCGCCCTCGGAGACACGGTCGGCGTCTACAAGATCGGCTACCAGCTCGCCTTCGCCGGCGGCCTGGAGCTTGCCCGCGACATGGCGGCCGACGGCAAGACGATCTTCCTCGACATGAAGCTGCTCGACATCGACAACACGGTGGCCAAGGGCGTCGAGAGCATCATGCGCATGGGCGTGTCGATGCTGACGCTGCACGCCTATCCGAAGGCGATGGCGGCCGCCGTCGAGGCCGCGCGCGGCTCCGGCCTCTGCCTCCTCGCCGTGACGGTGCTGACCTCGATGGACGAGACGGACCTCGCCGAGGCCGGCTACGAATACGACCCGCACACGCTGGTGCTGCGCCGCGCCGAACAGGCGCGCCATGCCGGCATGGGCGGCATCGTCTGCTCGGCGGAAGAAGCCGGCGCCGTGCGCGCGATCGTCGGGCCCGGCATGGCGGTCGTCACCCCCGGCATCCGTCCCGCCGGCGCCGAGAGGGGCGACCAGAAGCGGGTGATGACGCCCGCCGCGGCGCTTGCCGCCGGCGCGAGCCACCTCGTCGTCGCCCGCCCGATCGTCCAGGCGCCGGACCCCGCCGATGCCGCCCGCGCCATCCTCGCCGAAATGGCGACCGCCCTCTGACGCGCCCCAACCGGAGACCCGACCATGCCGAAAGCCTACTGGATCGCCCGCGTCGACGTCCGCGACGCGGAACGCTACAAGGATTACGTCGCGACCGCCAAGCCCGCCTTCGAGCGCCACGGCGCCGTCTTCCTCGCCCGCGGCGGGCCGTTCCACCGCCTCGAGGGCACGGTGCGCGGCCGCAACGTCGTCATCGAATTCCCCTCGATGCAACATGCGATCGACTGCTACAACAGCCCAGACTACCAGGCGGCCGCCGCGATCCGGCAGGAGGCGGCCGACGCGGAGATGGTCGTCGTCGAGGGCGTCTGAGGGAACGGGCGCCGCCGCACTGCACAAAGTGCGGTTTTGCCGCCTTCACCTCGCCTGCCGATTGGGCTATGAAGCGGGAAACGCCCTGAAAGCATCCCGAGGAGCCCGCGCGCCATGACCCTGTCGAACCTTCCCCCGCTCGTGACGGTCTTCGGCGGGTCGGGCTTTGTCGGCCGCCATGTCGTGCGCGCGCTGGCGCGGCGCGGCTACCGCATCCGCGTCGCGGTCCGCCGGCCCGATCTCGCCGGCCATCTGCAGCCGCTCGGCAATGTCGGCCAGATCTCCTTCGTCCAGGCGAACCTGCGCTACCGTTCGTCGGTCGACCGCGCCGTCGAGGGGTCGGACCACGTGATCAACTGCGTCGGCATCCTTTTCGACAGCGGCCGCAACACCTTCGACGCCGTCCAGGATTTTGGTGCGCGCGCAGTGGCGGAAGCGGCCCGCCGGGTCGGGGCGAAGCTAACCCACCTCTCCGCGATCGGCGCCGATGCCGCCTCCGCGTCCGCCTATGCCCGCAGCAAGGGCAAGGGCGAGGCGGCGATCCGCGCCACGCTGCCCGACGCGGTGATCCTGCGTCCGTCGATCGTCTTCGGCCCCGAGGACGGCTTCTTCAACAAGTTCGCCGCGATGAGCCGCCTCGCGCCGGCGCTTCCGCTCGTCGGCGGCGGCAACACCGCGTTCCAGCCCGTCTATGTCACCGACGTCGCCGAGATGGTGGCGGCCTCCGTCGACGGCCGCCTGACCCCCGGCGCCACCTTTGAACTCGGCGGCCCGCAGGTGCTGACCTTCCGCCAGTGTCTCGAGATCATGCTCGCGGCGATCGACCGGAAGCGCGCCCTGGTGCCGCTGCCCTTCGGCATCGCCTCGCTGATCGGCAGCATCGCCGAACTCGTCCCCTTCGTCACGCCGCCGCTGACCTCCGACCAGGTGATCCTGCTGAAGAGCGACAATGTCGTTTCGGCTGCGGCGGAAGCGGAGGGCCGCACGCTTGCCGCCGCCGGCATCCGACCCTCGGCGGTCGAGGCGATCCTGCCGTCCTACCTCGTGCGCTTCCGCCCGCAGGGCCAGTACACCCGGTCCGGCAAGGCGGCCTGACGCGCCTTTCCCGTTCTTGGGGCGGGAACCTTGCCGCGCGACGACCGTTTGCGCTTGCGAGGCCGTGCCGCCGTCTCCGGATGGGACCGTTGCAGTTCTGCCTCACCGGAAATGAGCAATGATCTTTACCCGCGATTCAGCATGGCTAGGATATTGCTTGCTCCGGCGCCAGCGCATAAACACCGCTCGCGCCACGGTCCGCAGCGGACGGAACGGCATTGGCGCCATCTCGATGTGACGAAAGGCAACGGACACTCATGGGCAAGTCGATCGCGGCATTTTTTGCGTGTGCGGCTCTGATCGTAATCGCGGGCTCGTTTGCAGCGCCGCATATTTCCGCGGGCACGCACGGCAATTGTGCCCCGGCCTATGGCGTCGATCCTTGCGAGACCGGGTCGATCCCGGCAGGCGCCGGCAAGTAAGGCGGCGGCCCGCGCGGCCACCTCGAGCACCCCTTCTTCTCAAGCCGCCGGCGGGTTGATCCCGCCGGCGGCTTTTCGTTTGCGTCGGGGGCCGCAGCCTTAGAGCATTTCCAGACGAAGCGTGATCGCTTCGGCGCCGGAGAATGCGACAAAAAGAACGACTTGGAGCATTGAAGGTGATCCCGTGATCACCGGAAATGCTCTAGCCGAAGATCCAGAGGCCGAGGAGGCCGGCGATGCCGACAGCGATCCGCCAGAGGGCGAAGGGCGCGAAACCCCGGGTCGAGACGAAGTTCAGCAGCGAGCGCACGACGAGCAGCGCCGAGACGAAGGCGGCGACGAAGCCGATGCCGATGATCAGCCCGTCGTCGACGGAAAGCGCGTCGCGGTTCTTGTAGAGGTCGAGCGCGAAGGCGCCGACCATGGTCGGCATGGCGAGGAAGAAGGAGAATTCCGCCGCCGAGCGCTTGTCCGTCCCCATCAGCAGCGAGCCGACGATGGTGGCGCCGGAGCGCGAGGTGCCGGGGATCATCGCCAGGCATTGGAAGAGGCCGATCTTCAGCGCCAGCGACGGCGGATAGTCCATCACGTTGCGGTAGCGCGGCGTCAGCGGCATGCGGTCGACGGCATAAAGGATGATGCCGCCGAGGATGAGCACGACGCAGATCAGCGCCGGCGTCTCGAAGAGGACCGACTTGATGAAGCCGTGGGCGAAGGCGCCGATGATGGCGGCCGGCAGGAAGGCGAGGAGCACGCAGAGCACGAAGCGGCGCGCCTTCGCGCTCGTCGGCAAGGCGCGCGCGATGGCGATCAGCCGCTCCGCATAGACCAGCAGGATCGCCAGGATCGCGCCGAGCTGGATCAGCACCGCGAAGGTGTTGCCCGGCGATTCGAAACCGAGGAAATGCGAGGCGAGCACGACATGCGCCGTCGAGGAGACGGGGATGAACTCCGTCAGCCCCTCGATGATGCCGAGAACGAGCGCGCTGATGATCGACGTCTGGTCCATGATATCCGTTTTGCAATTGGCCGGCCGCGACGGCCGGCGCAGGAGCCGATTCCCTTGTCTTCGCGGCGGCAAGTTCCTATAGGTCTTGACCAGACGCCGGTGAGCGCCATCTGGTCGCCGACGGAACCGTCGCCACCCCGAACGAAACGAACCCGCCCTCCATGCCCACGCTCTATCACCACCCCATGTCGGCCGCGTCGCGATTCGTGCGGCTGATCCTCTCGGAATATGGTTACCAAACCGATCTCGCCGAGGAGATGCCATGGGAAAAGCGGCGGGAGTTTCTGGCGCTCAATCCGGCCGGCACGCTTCCCGTCTATGTCGACGACAGCCGGCGGGCGCTGTGCGGCGCCGCCGTCATTTCCGAATATCTCGATGAGACCAACGGCGTGCTGAAGCGCGACCGGCGGCTGCTTGCGGAAGACCCGTTCCAACGCGCCGAGATCCGCCGGCTGACCGAATGGTTCCTGCACAAGATGGAGGCGGACGTGACCCGTCCGCTGGTGCGCGAGCGGATCTTCAAGCTGCAGATGACGGCCGAGCAGGGCGGCGGCGCGCCGGACTCGAAGATCCTGCGCACCTCGCGCGCCAATATCCGCCAGCACATGAAATATCTCGACTGGCTCGCCGGCTCGCGCAAGTGGCTTGCCGGCGACCGGCTCTCCTATGCCGACCTCGCCGCCGCCGGCGCGCTCTCCGTGCTCGACTATATGGGCGAGATCGACTGGGTCGAGGCGAGCCAGGTCAAGGACTGGTACCAACGGCTGAAATCCCGTCCCTCCTTCCGGCCGCTGCTCGCCGAACGGGTGCGCGGCGTCACGCCCGTGTCGCATTATGCGGACCTCGACTTCTGAGCGCGGCGATCCGGCGGCGCGACGGCGGGCGGCGCTGACCGCCTTCCTCAAGGCCGAGGCGCGCGACAAGGGGTTCGACGCCTGCGCCGTCACCACGCCGGATGCGATCCCGGAAGCCCCAGGCCGGCTCAGGGCCTTTCTCGACGCCGGCCATCATGGCAGCATGGGCTGGATGGCGGACACCGCCGCGCGCCGTGCCGATCCCGCGACGCTCTGGAGCGGCGTGCGCGCGATCGCGGTGTTCACGATGAATTACGGGCCCGAGGAGGATCCGCGCGCCGTTCTTTCCTTGCCCGACCGGGGGGCGATTTCCGTCTATGCCCGCAACCGCGACTATCATGACGTGATCAAGGGACGGCTGAAGGAGGTCGCGACCCGTTTCGCCGCGCGTTCGGGCGAAGAGGTCAAGGTCTTCGTCGACACGGCGCCGGTGATGGAAAAGCCGCTTGCCGCCTCGGCCGGCCTCGGCTGGCAGGGCAAGCACACCAATCTCGTCAGCCGCGACCACGGCTCCTGGCTGTTCCTCGGCTCGATGTTCACCGCCGCCGAACTCGATCCGGACGCTCCGGAGGCGGATCATTGCGGCTCCTGCAGCGCCTGCCTTTCGGCCTGCCCGACCGATGCCTTCCCGGCGCCCTACCGGATCGACGCGCGCCGCTGCATCTCCTATCTCACCATCGAGCACAAGGGCCGCATCGACCCGGAATTTCGCCCGCGGATCGGCAACCGCATCTATGGCTGCGACGACTGCCTCGCCGCCTGCCCGTGGAACAAGTTCGCGCAGTCAGCCTCCGAGATCCGCCTGAAGGCGCGCGACGACCTGAACGCGCCGCCGCTCGCCTTCCTTCTCGGCCTCGACGATGCCGGATTTCGCAGCTATTTCAGCGGCTCGCCGATCAAGCGGATCGGCCGCGACCGTTTCGTGCGCAACGTGCTGATCGCCGCCGGCAATTCCGGTGACCCGTCGCTCGCGCCGCTCTGCGCCGGTCTCTGTCGCGACGGCGCACCGGTGGTGCGCGCCATGGCCGTCTGGGCGGCGCGCCGGCTGATGGACGCCGACGCCTTTGCCGCGCTGAAGACACGGTGCAGGGACGAGAGCGACGACGACGTGCTTCTCGAATGGAAGGATGGCTGCTGATGCATGTTCTCATTCTCGGCGCCGGGTTTTCCGGCCAGGCGATCGCAACGGCGATGATGCGCCGCGCGCACTCCGTTACCGGCACGACGCGCGCCGCGACGAAGAGGGAGGCGCTCGAGGCGCTCGGCATCAGGCCGCTGATCTTCGACGGCGAGACGATCGGCCCGGAGCTTGCCGAGGCGATGGCGCGCACGACCCATCTCGTCCAGTCGATCGCACCGGGTGCAGCCGGGGATCCGCTGTTTCGCGCGGACAGGCCGCCGCTTGCGGCGATGATGCCGAACCTCGCCTGGGCCGGCTATCTGTCGACGGTCGGCGTCTATGGCGACCATGACGGCGCCTGGGTCGACGAGGACACGCCATGCCGGCCCGCCTCGACACGCTCGCTCGAACGCATCGCGGCCGAGGATGCCTGGCTCGGCTTTTCCAGGGAGAGCGGCATCCCCGTCGCCGTGCTGCGCCTCTCGGGCATCTACGGACCCGGCCGCAACGCGCTGTGCAACCTCGCCGAGGGCACCGCGCGCCGGCTGGTGAAACCCGGCCAGGTCTTCAATCGCATCCGTGTTGAGGATATCGGCGCGGTCACCGATTTTCTCGCGGCCCGCGGGCTCGGCGGCGTCTACAACGTCACCGACGACTCCCCCGGCCCGCCTCAGGACGTCGTCGCCTATGCGGCGGATCTGATGGGCGTCGAGAGACCGCCGGCAATCGCCTTCGAGAACGCCGTCCTCTCCGAAATGGCCCGCTCCTTCTACGGCGAGAACAAGCGGGTCTCGAACGCGCGGCTGCGCGGGCTGGGTTTCACCTTCCGCTTCCCCGACTACCGCATGTCGCTCGAAGACCTCTGGCGAACCGGCCGCTGGAGCGGCTGAAACCCGGAGCCACCGTCCCGGGAACGGTTGAGGCCCTCGCGCGGCGGCTGTACCTGCACTCATTCGTTTGGTGAACTTCGTTCAGTTTTACAGCGAAATCATCGTCAGCCGCGGCCTTCGGGCGGGAAAACGGGGTGGCGAAGGTCCCTGCCGGCAGAAGCTTCCCCGTCCTGCCTGCGATTTTCCACACGCATTGCGCGAAACATCGATTTGTTCCGTGCCGATTCCGTTCTCTCTCCGCATATTTCAAAATTTTCAAATACAATTTTTCAGATTGCAATCCTGTTTTTTCAACCGACGCGTCAGCGTGCCATTCCCCTCGATTTTCGTGATGTTTTCAGTCCTCTGCGCACGTACCTCAAATATCATTCAAATTTAAACAGGTTTAGGGCGCAGCATTTCCTTAACCGAAGATGAACGGTTGAGGCTTTTTTTCGCCATGATTGCCCCGGCAAGCCCCGTCCCGCGCCGTTCAGGCGAGACTTACCAACAAGGGATCAGGCTTTTTGAAGAAATCGGGGCTTTCTACTGCGGTTGCTCTTGCCGCTCTCGTCACGGGCTCGTCGCTGTCCGCCATTCCGGAGGCACGGGCCGCACAGCAGGGATGCGGCGGGGCATCCTGGTACGCACTGACCTCCCGGACCGCGTCCGGCGAGCGCATGAACGCATCCAACCTGACGGCCGCCCATCGCAGCCTCAAATTCGGCACCCGGATCGAGGTGGTCAACAGGAACAACGGCCGCAGCGTCGTCGTCCGGGTCAACGACCGGGGGCCGTTCATCCGCGGCCGGGTCGTCGATCTGTCCAAGGCCGCGGCGAACAGCATCGGCATGGTGCGCTCCGGCGTCGCCAATGTGTGCTACAAGGTCATCAGCTGATCGCCCTCGGGTGCCGGCGCCGTGCGATACCGGCTTGCCCTTCCCGCCCGTGACCGCTACCACGCACCAAACGGACCGAGGTGGACATGCGACTGGGCGGACGGCTTTCCGGAGCCATTGACGTGATTGCCGATATCGAGGCGCGCCGGCGGCCTGTCGCCGATGCGCTGAAGGACTGGGGCCTGGCGCATCGTTTCGCCGGCTCCGGAGACCGTGCCGCCGTCGGCAACATCGTCTACGACGCACTGCGCAAAAAACTGTCCCACGCCTTCGTGATGGACAGCGACACGCCGCTCGCCCTTGGCTATGCGGTGATGCTCCGGCAGTGGGGGATGATGGCGGAGGCGTTGTCGGCGGAATTTGCCGGCGACCGCTTCGCGCCCGAACCGCTGCCCGGGGCGATGGCGGCCGCCTCTGCCGAGCGCGATCTTTCCGCCGCCCCCCTGAACGTCCAGGGTGACATCCCGGACTGGATCGTGCCGTCGCTTGCCGGAAGCTTCGGCGACCGTGTGCTGGACGAGGCGCGCGCGCTGGCCGAACGGCCGACGCTCGACCTGCGCGCCAACACGCTGAAGGCGACGCGCGACAAGGTGCTGAAGGCGCTGGAGCGCAGCGGCGGGAAGCCCGCGCCGATCGCGCCGAACGGCATCCGCATCCCCGCCGGCGAGGGTGCCTCGCGCCTGCCGAACGTAACGGCGGAACTCTCCTTCCAGAAGGGCTGGTTCGAGGTGCAGGACGAGGGCTCGCAGATCGTCGCCGATCTCGTCGCGCCGCGCGAGGGCGATCAGGTGCTCGACTATTGCGCCGGCGGTGGCGGCAAGACGCTCGCCATGGCGGCGGCGATGGGCAACAAGGGCCAGGTCCATGCCTTCGACACCGACCGCAAGCGGCTCGCCCCGATCATCGAACGGCTGAAGCGCGCCGGCACGCGCAATGTGCAGGTGCACGATTCCGCAAAGGCGCTTGCGCCGCTTGCCGGCCGCTTCGACACCGTTCTCGTCGATGCGCCCTGCACCGGGACCGGCACCTGGCGCCGCCGGCCGGACACGAAATGGCGGCTGACGGAGAAGAACCTGCAGGAACGCATCGACCAGCAGCGCGAAGCGCTCGACGCGGCGAGCGGCTTCGTCCGGCCGGGCGGCACGCTCGCCTATGTCACCTGCTCCATCCTGCCGGAGGAAAACGAGGAGCAGATCGCCGGTTTCCTCGCGCGCCATCCGGACTTCGCCGTGCTGCCGGCCGCCGACGACTGGCCGCGGCGTTTCGGCGCCGACGCCCCGCGTCCCCATGTCTCCGCCGGCGGCCTTCTGACGCTGACGCCGGCGCTGACCGGAACGGACGGCTTCTTCTTCGCCCGGCTGGCGCGGCGCGCCTGACGCGCAGGCGGTCAGTCGATCCGGATCGGATATTGCTGGCGCGGCGGGATCGCGTGATGCAGCACGGCGATCGCCACCAGCAGCAGGCTGCCGCCGAGCACGACCTCGAACAGCACCGGCGCCTCGAATTGCGAGGCGACGGCGACGAGCGGCACGGCGCCGGCCGGCGGATGGGTGACGCGCAGGAAGAGCATCAGCCCGACCGCCACCCCGACGCCGATCGCGCCGGCGAGCCAGACGCCCGGCAGCGCATGGGCGGCGATGCTGCCGACGACGGCGGCGATCAGGTAGCCGCCGACGACGTTCGCCGGCTGCGACAGCGGGCTCTTCGGCTGGCCGAACAGCAGCACGGCGCTGGCGCCGAACGGCGCGATCAGCATCGGCAGCCCGGTATAGACGGCGAGCAGGCCGACCGCGCTCAGGGCGAGGATCGCCCCGACAGCCGATTTTAGCGGATGATGCGCCAGGCCGCGGGGCTCGTGACGACGGACGTAGTGACGGAAATGGCGATGCATGGACGGCGACCGGATGACGGAAAGGCCGGAGGTATAACCGGATTTTCAGCCGTCGTAACGCATGAATTTTGACCCCGGCGCCGGATGCGGGAGCATAATTTTCCGCGCGGCCACCCCGCAGGCGAGGCCTTGGACGCTTCATCAGCACTTTGTAATCGTTCAAAACTATACTCTTTGACACCAGTTTCAATTTGCGCGATGACAGCCCGACGAACCAGAGCGGCGGCGGCGGCCGCCAGAGGAGAGGGTCATGCGCATGAAATTGCTTCGCGGCGCCGTGGTGGCGCTGGCGGCGACGGTCAGCCTTCCGGCGCTGTCGTTTGCCGCGGTGACGGCGACGGAGGTGGTCGCCCATTACGTCGAGATCGGTCACGCCAAGTACGAGGACGCACTGACGACGGCAAAGGCGCTCGACGCGGCGATCGACGCGCTGATCGCCACTCCGAGCGCGACGACGCTGGAAGCGGCGCGGACGGCATGGCTTGCCGCGCGCAACCCCTATCAGGAAACGGAAGCCTACCGCTTCGGCAATGCGGTGGTCGATGCCTGGGAAGGCAAGGTCAATGCTTGGCCGCTCGACGAGGGCCTGATCGACTATGTCGATCCGAGCTACGGCACGGAAAGCGACGAGAACGCGCTCTACACCGCCAACGTCATCGCCAACCCGAAGATCACGGTGGACGGCGAGGCGATCGACGCTACGACGATCACGCCGGAGCTGATCGCGTCGCTGCGCGAGGCCGGCGGCATCGAGGCGAACGTGACGACCGGCTATCACGCGATCGAATTCCTGCTCTGGGGCCAGGACCTGAACGGCACGGGACCCGGCGCCGGCAACCGGCCCTACACCGACTACGACACCCAGGCCTGCACGAACGGCAATTGCGACCGGCGCGCCGCCTACCTGAAATCGGCCTCGACGCTGCTCGTTGGCGATCTCGAGGAGATGGTGGCCGCCTGGGCGCCGGAGGGCGAGGCGGCGAAGGCGGTTCTCGCCGATCCGAAGGCCGGGCTCTCCGCCATGCTGACCGGCATGGGCTCGCTTTCCTACGGCGAGCTTGCCGGCGAGCGGATGAAGCTCGGCCTGCTGCTGCACGATCCGGAAGAGGAGCATGACTGCTTCTCCGACAACACGCACAATTCGCACCTGCACGACCAGATCGGCATCGAGACCGTCTATACCGGCAGCTACACCCGTACAGACGGCACGACGCTTTCGGGCCCGTCGCTCTCCGCGCTCGTCGCGGAAAAGGACAAGGCGCTCGACGCGGAACTGACGGCCAAGCTCGAAAAGACCACGGCGGCGATGCGGGCGATGGTCGAGCGGGCGAGGACGACGGAAGCCTACGACCAGATGATCGGCGAGGGCAATGCCGAGGGCAACGCCATCGTGCAGGCGGCGATCGACGGGCTGATCGACCAGACCAAGTCGGTCGAGCGCGTCATTTCGTCCCTCGATCTCGGCACGATCGAGCTTGAAGGTTCCGACAGCCTTGATAATCCTGATGCCGTCTTCCAATAAGCGATGAAAGCACGCCGCCCGCGCCCGCCCTTCTTCAAGGGAGAGGCGGGCGGCGCGAAACGACCATGACACGAACTGCCGTCGCCGGCCTGACTGCCCTCCTCCTCGGCATGGCGCTGACCGCGCTGGCCGCGGCGAGCGAACCGGTGCCGCCGGCAGGGGACCTGCCGTCCGAACGCACGGATCTCGACGGCAAGGACCTCGCCCGTGTCCGCAGCGTGACGAAGCCGACGGTGAACTTCACCAAGGCCGAGCGTTTCGAGGCGATGTCCGGCGGGGCCGCGACGACGCGGGCGACCGTCAATGCCGACGTCTTCTCGCAGTTTTCCGCCAATCTGACCTTCGCCGAGGAAGACGACTTCAAGCTCGGCAACGCGCTGTTCCGCAAGGTCTGGGTGTCGGCCCCGTCCTCGACCCAGGCCTCCGACGGTCTCGGGCCGCTGTTCAACTCCCGCGCCTGCCAGAACTGCCACCTGAAGGACGGGCGCGGACGGCCGCCGGAAGGCGCGGTCAACGAGGCGAACACGATGTTCTTCCGCCTCGCCCGGCCGCCCCGGACCGACGCCGAGCGCGAGGCCGTCGCCGCCCACCGCCTGCCCAACCTGCCCGATCCCGTCTATGGAGGACAGTTGCAGGATCTCGCCGTCTCCGGCCTGAAGCCCGAAGGCAAGATGCGGATCACCTATACCGAGGAACAGGTGACGCTGCGCGGCGGCGAGACGGTGTCGCTGCGCCGCCCGGCCTATGGCGTCGACGGCCTCGCCTACGGGCCGCTCGATCCGGAGACGACGCTGTCGCCGCGGGTGACGCCGCAGATGATCGGCCTCGGCCTCGTCCAGGCGATCCACGAGGCCGACATCCTGGCAAATGCCGATCCGGACGACCGCGACGGCGACGGAATCAGCGGCAGGGCGCAGATCGCCCGCGACCCGAAGACCGGAGCGCTCGTGCTCGGCCGCTTCGGCTGGAAGGCGCAGAACCCGTCGATCCGCGTGCAGACGGCGGACGCCTTTGCCGGCGACATCGGCATCTCCACCCCGGACGCGCCGAGACCCCATGGCGACTGCACGGAGGCGCAGGCCGATTGCCTCGCGATGCCGACCGGCGTGCAGCCGCGCCTCGGCGACACGGAAGCACCGGACCCGATCCTCGACCTCGTCACCTTCTATTCGGAAAACCTCGCCGTGCCCGCCCGGCGCGGCGCGGGCACGGCCGCGGTGCTCGCCGGCAAGAAGGTCTTCTACGAGAGCGGCTGCGTCACCTGCCACCGGCCGAAATTCGTCACCCGCCGCGACGCCGCCAATACGGCCCATGCCTTCCAGCTCATCTGGCCCTATTCCGATTTCCTGCTGCACGACATGGGCGAGGGCCTTGCCGACGGGCAGGCGGTCGGTGTCGCGACCGGGCGCGAATGGCGCACGCCGCCGCTCTGGGGCATCGGCCTGACGAAGACCGTCAGCAACCACACCTTCTTCCTTCACGACGGCCGCGCGCGCACGCTCACCGAGGCGATCCTCTGGCACGGCGGCGAGGCGGAAAAGGCGCGCAACACCTTCGCCGATCTGGACAAGCCGGACCGGGATGCCCTGATCACCTTCCTGGAGTCGCTCTGATGCGCCGGTCCCTCCTTGCCCTCGCCATCACCCTTCTGGCCGTCAACGGCGTCGCGGCGCAGGAAGGCGCCGTGCCGAGCGGCACCCTGCAGGAGGCGGCCGTTCCGGGCGTGCTCGCGCGGGTCGTCGACGCGGTGATCCGCCCCGGCTACCGCAGCTTCCACGCGGCCGCGGACGATCTGGAAAGGACGACGGCCGCCCTCTGCGAGGCGCCGTCCGCGGCATCGCTGGACGCGGCGAAATCGGCCTTTGCCGCCGCCGTCTCGCGCTGGTCGGAGATCGAGATCGTCCGCGACGGACCGGCGATCGCGCAAAACCGCTTCGAGCGCCTGCTCTTCTATCCCGATCGCAAGGGAACGGGCCTGAAGCAGGTGCAGGCCGCGATCGCCAACCGGGACGAGACGGCGACCGCGCCGGCATCGCTTCGCGGCAAGAGCGTCGCCATGCAGGGACTGGGCGCGCTGGAATTCGTGCTTTACGGCAGCGGCGCGGAGGCGCTGCTTGGCGAGAAGCGCGGCTATCGCTGCCGCTACGGCGCGGCGATCGCCGGCAACATCGCGGCGATCGCCGGCGAGCTTGCCGCCGAATGGGACGCTCCCGACGGGGTGGGGAAGGCCTGGAAGGCGCCCGGCCCCGGCAATCCGCTGTTCCGCAGCGATGCGGAAGCCGTCACCGCCGTGCTCGGCATCATGGTCCATGGCGCCGAGACGGTGCGCGACCAGCGCATCCTGCCCTTCTATCGCGGCACGAAGGCCGGCACGCCGGACAAGGGCCGGCCGAAATCGGCGCTCTACTGGCGTTCGGGGCTGACGGTCGCCTCGCTCCACGGCAACATCGCCGGGCTCAGGCGCCTGTGGGAAACGGCCGACATGGCGCGCCTCGTCGAGCCCGGCTTCCAGTCGGTGGCGGGATCGGTCGATTTCCTGCTGAAGGCGCTCGACCGGTCGCTGGCTGAGGCGCCGCTGCCGGTGGAAGCGATGCTCGCCGACGCGGCCGAACGCCAGCGGCTCGATTTCGTCCTTCTGACCAGCCGCGACCTGATCGCGCGGCTGAACCGCGACTATGGCGGCGCGATCGGGCTCGGCGCCGGTTTCTCCTTCGCCGATGGCGACTGAGATGACGGCGAAGGGGACGAGCGGGCTCACCGATCGCCGCAGCTTCCTCGCCATGGCGGGGGCGGCCTGGACGACATCCCTTTCCCCCCGCGCGGCCTTTGCCCTGTCGCGGACCGAAGCGGTCTTCGCCGCCGCGTTCATGGCGCCGGACGGCGGCTACGGCATCGCCACCGTCGCGGAAGAGGGTGCAATCATCAGCCGCGAGAGGTTGCCCGCCCGCGCCCATGGCCTGGCGTTCTCGGCCGCCACCGGCGACATCGTCGCCTTCGCCCGCAGGCCCGGCACGTTCGCCATGATCCTCGATCGCACGCGCCGACGCGCGCCGATCGTCATCACCGCCGCCGAGGGCCGGCACTTTTTCGGCCACGGCTGCTTCTCCGCCGACGGGCGCCTGCTCTATGCCACCGAGAACGACTTTTCCGAAGGGCGCGGCATGGTCGGCGTCTATGACGCGACCGACGCCTATGCGCGGATTGGCGAGTTCGCCTCTCACGGCATCGGCCC
The DNA here is from genome assembly GCF_041928815.1 of Ensifer soli. NCBI lineage: Bacteria > Pseudomonadati > Pseudomonadota > Alphaproteobacteria > Hyphomicrobiales > Rhizobiaceae > Ensifer > Ensifer soli. The sequence goes on from NZ_JBHFEI010000013.1 coordinate 98,392, forward strand.
GCACGACATGACGCTGATGGAGGGCGGCCGCCTGCTGGCGATTGCCAATGGCGGCATCAGCACCCATCCCGATTTTGGCCGCACCAAGCTCAACCTCGACAGCATGGAGCCTTCGCTGAGCCTCGTCGACACGCGGACCGGCGCGCTCGTCGAGACGCACGGACTGCCGCCGGAACTCCGGCAACTGTCGACGCGCCATCTCGATCTCGATGCGGACGGCCGGCTCTGGTTCGCCTGCCAGTACGAAGGCGCGCGCAACGATCTGCCGCCGCTGGTCGGCACGCTCCGGCGGGGAGAGGCGCCGGCCTTCGTCACCCTGCCGGATCCGGTGACGGAGAGCCTCGCCAATTATGTCGGCGCCATCGCCATCAACCGCGCGGAAAACCATGTCGGCCTGACCTCGCCCAAGGGCGGCGCGCTCGTCGTCCTCGACGCGGCGAGCGGGCGGGTGCTTCAGACCCGAGCGCTGAAGGATGCCGCCGGCATCGCCCCGGCACCCCATGGCCTTGCCGCCTCCTCCTATGACGGCCGCTTCGGCGGGACGCTGAGCCCGGTTGCCTGGGACCAGCACATCGTCCGCCTCGGCTGAGGCATCTTTCGAAAACACCGCGCTGCCCTATATGAACGCGCATGTCGAAGCGCCTCTCCGTCACCCTCCTCTTCGTTGCCGCCGTCCTCGGCATCGGCATCCTGATCGGCTTCACCACGGCGCCCGGCGCCTGGTATGCCGGGCTTGAAAAACCCTCGTTCAACCCGCCGAACTGGATCTTCGGCCCGGCCTGGACGATCCTCTACGTCCTGATCGGCATCGCCGGCGCGCGGATCTTTCTCGACCATCGCCGCTCGGCGGCCATGCGCCTCTGGTTCGGGCAGATGGTCCTCAACTTCGCCTGGTCGCCGCTCTTCTTCGGCCTGCGCGACATCGCCGCCGGCCTGATCGTCATCCTGGCGCTTCTCGTCGCGATCATCGGCTTCATCGTCGCAAGCTGGCGCCGCGACAGGATCGCCGCGCTGCTGTTCCTCCCCTATCTCGCCTGGGTCTCCTTCGCCACGCTGCTCAACCTGGCGATATTCCGCCTGAATTGAGCCGCCTGCAGGCTTGTTCCCCGCCGGCCGGCATGCAAGGGTCGGGGCTATGAGAGAACGGCCCGCACGGACCCGAGGATGAACCCGACACGACACAGCGACTTCCGCACACGCGTGCGCCGCAGCTTCGACAACCAGAAGGCCATGGCGCTTCTCGGTGCGGAACTGACCCGCATCAACCACGGCAGCGTCGAGATCGAGCTGCCCTTCGACGAGAAGCTGACGCAGCAGCACGGCTTCCTGCATTCGGGCGTCATCGCCGCGGCGCTCGATGCCGCCGGCACCTATGCCGCCTATTCGATGCTCGATCCGGAAGCCTCGATCCTGACCATCGAGTTCAAGGTCAACCTGATGTCGCCGGGGCGCGGCGAGCGGTTCCTGTTTCGTGGCGAGGTGACGAAGCCCGGCTCGACCATCATCGTGTCCGACGGGCGCGGCTATGCGATCACGCCGGATGGGCCAGCCAAGCTGATCGCCTCGATGACCGGGACGATGATGGTGATCCGCGGGCGCGAGGACATTGCGGGATGACGGTCGAGACGAAAACGGTCGCCGGCAAACGGCTGCTTTACGTGATGGCGGCGGAGGCGGAATACGGCCCGCATCTGAAATCCCGCTTCACGCCGCTGATGACCGGCGTCGGCCCGGTCGAGGCGGCGGTCGTGCTGACGCGCGCGCTCTGCGACCTCGAGCACGGCGGCAAACGGCCCGATCTCGTCGTCTCGCTCGGCTCGGCCGGCTCGGCGACGCTGGAACAGACGGAGGTTTATCAGGCGATCTCGGTCGGCTACCGCGACATGGACGCCTCGCCGCTCGGCTTCAAGAAGGGCGCCACGCCGTTTCTCGACCTGCCGGCGATCCTCGACCTGCCGCTGCGCGTGCCGGGCGTGCCGGAAGCGCGGTTGTCGACCGGGGCGAACATCGTCACCGGCGCGACCTATGCGACGATCGACGCCGACATGGTGGAGATGGAGACCTATGCGCTGCTGCGCGCCTGCCAGGCTTTCGGCGTGCCGCTGGTCGGCCTGCGCGGCATTTCCGACGGCAGGGAAGAACTGAAGCATGTCGGCGACTGGACGGAATATCTCCATGTCATCGACGAGAAGATGGCGGCCGTGGTCGACCGGCTGGAGGCGGCCGTCGCCGGCGGCGAGATCCGTCTCGGATAAAGCCGCGCCGTCTGCCATCGGGCGAAGGCGGGGCGATCCGTGCCTCCCCGCCTGCGCCATGACCGTCAGCTGAGCACGATGCCGCCGTCGACATTAAGCGTCTGGCCGGTGACGAAGGCCGCATCGTCCGAGGCGAGGAAGGCCACCGCGCCGACCACGTCCTCCGGATCGCCGATGCGGCGCAGCGCCGTCTTGTCCTGCCACATCTTGCGGATCGCGGGATCGTCGAGGTTGACGCGGCCCATGTCGGTCATGATGATGCCGGGGCAGACGCAGTTCGCCGTGATGCCGTCGACGCCGACCTCCTGCGCCAGCACGCGGGTGAAGCCCATGACAGCCGCCTTCGAGGCGGAGTAGTGCGCCTGTTCCGGCGCGCCATGCTTGCCGCCGATCGAGGCGATATTGACGATGCGGCCGTATTTCGCCGCCTTCATCATCGGCAGCACGGACTGGACGACAAGGAAGGTGCCCTTGGCGTTCACGTCCATGACGCTGTCCCAGTATTCCTCCTTGAGACCGTCGACCTCGCCGGCGATCAGGATGCCGGCATTGTTGACGACGGCGTCGAGATGGCCGAACGCCGCCTTGATCTCGGCCGCCATCGCCTCAACCTCGGTCTTGCTGCTGACATCGGCAAGCACCGTCAGCGCCTTGCGGCCGAGGCCCTCGATCTCGCTCGCCACCTCGGCCAGCACGTCCTTCTGCCGGGCAATGTCATTGATGGCGACGTCGTAGCCGCGCTTCGCCATGCCGACGGCGATCGCCTTGCCGATGCCGCGGCTGGCGCCGGTGACGAGAACGGTGCGTGTTGCTTCGCTCATGGGGTGTCTCCTCGAGATCAGGCATTTCCAGCCGAAGCGTCTTCGTTTCGGCGTCGGACAATGCGGCAAGAACAAAAACAGGGCGCATGTCGGGCGATCCCATCGCCGGACATGCTTCGGACTCTACATGGCCGTGTAGCCGCCATCGACCGTCAGCACCGTGCCGGTGATGTAGCTCGACGCGTCGGAGGCGAGAAACAGCACGGCATTGGCGATCTCGCGCGGCGCGCCGAGGCGGCCCATCGGCGTCATCCGCATCCAGGTGCCGAACCATTCCTCGTTCGAGCGGCCGCGCAGCGTCAGTTCGGTACCGACATAACCGGGCGCCACCGCATTGACCCGCACGCCGCACTTCGCCCATTCGACGGCGAGCGATTTGGTCAGGAGGTTCACGCCGGCCTTGGCGGCATTGTAGGAGACCTGCGGCTGCGGAAAGACCGTCACCTCGCCGCAGATCGACGAGATGTTGACGATCGCCCCCCTGCTCCGCGCCACCATGCCGCGCCCGAAGGCCTGCGAGCAGTGGAAGACGCCGCCAAGATCGATGTCGAGCACCGACTGCCAGTCCTCCGGGCTCATCTCCAGCGCCGAGGCGTTGCGGACGATGCCGGCATTGTTGATGAGGATATCGACCTCGCCCTCGTCCGCGCCAATCCTCTCGACGGAAGCGGCGACGCCGGCCCGGTCGGTGACGTCGAGGAAGGTGAAGCTGGCGGCGCCACCGGCGTCGCGGATCGCCGCGACGACGACGGCGCCCTCCGCCTCGTCGCGGTCGGCGATGACGAGGCGGGCGCCGGATTCCGCCAGCCGCTCGGCGATCGCCCGGCCGATGCCGCGCGCCGCCCCGGTGACGACGGCAAGCCTGCCGTCGAGCCTGAAATCTCCGCTCATGCCGTCATGCCCCTTTGCCGATGTCGCGCACGGCCTTCAGCGCCGGGTAGAGCGCCAGATACTGCTCGTAGATCTCGTTGTAGAGAGCCATTTCGCGCGGGCGCGGCTCGATGCGCTTGCCCGGCCGCACCATCGCCTCGATGCCCTCATCGATCGTGGCGAAATGGCCGGCGCCATGGGCGGCGAGCACCGCCGAGCCGACCGAGGGCGCATCGCGCGAGGCGGGCACGCAGACCGGCAGGCCGGCGGTATCGGCATGGATCTGCAGCCAGAGATCGGACGCGCTGGCGCCGCCGCCGACCGTGATTTCGGCGCCGCGATAGCCGGCCTTGCCCATCGCGTCGAGGATGGCGCGGGTGCCGAAGCCGATCCCTTCCATGATGGCGCGGAAGACATGGTGCGGCTCGTGCGCCAGCGTCAGGCCGACGATCGCGCCGCGTGACAGCGGATCGGTATAGGGCGTGCGGTTGCCCTGGAAATGGTCCTGCACGATCAGCCCGTCGCAGCCGGGTTCGAGCGCCTGCGCCTTGCGGTTCAGCTCGTCGAGGTCCATCGTGCCGTTCATCATCCGGCCGAGCCAGGCGATGATCGAGCCGGTGGAGGTCTGCCCGCCCTCGACGATGTAGCGGCCGGGATAGACGCAGTCGCGATAGGTGCCCCAGACGCCGGGCGCGTTGAGCGGCGTCTCCGAGACGCCGAACTGCAGGTGCGAGGAGCCGGTGATCAGCGCCAGCTGGCCGGGTTTCGCCACGCCGAGGCCGATCATGCCGATCAGCGCGTCGGCGCCGCCCTGCACCAGCTTCACCTTCGTCGACAGGCCGAGCTCGGCGGCCGCATTCGCGGAAATCGGACCGACGACCTCACCGGGGGCGACGATGCGGGCCGGCCATTTCGTCAGGAGTTCGGGAATGCTGAGCTTCTCGACCATGGTCGCCGCCCAGCCGCCGCGATCGGTCTGGTAGTGCCAGCGCAGCGTGACGTTGTTGAGGCTGGCGGCGCGCTCGCCGGTAAGCCGCAGTGTCATGAAATCCTGGTATTCGCAGATCGTGTGGGCCGCCTTGAAGATCTCCGGCTCGTTGCGGGCGATCCACAGCGCCTTCGGGATCATCCATTCGGCCGAGACCGGGCCGCGACCGCCGCCATTGACGATCAGCGCGTCGTCGCCGGTGGCAAGCACGGCGTCCGCCTCCCGGTTGGCGCGGACATCCATCCAGATGATCGCCGGGCGCAGCGCGCGTCCATCCTTGTCAAGCGCGACCACGGTGCAGCTCGTCGTCGCCATGGCGATCGATTCGATATCGCCGGGATCGATGCCGGCCTCGGCGATCGCGCCTTTCGAGGCGGTGACGAAGGAACGCCACCAGTCCTCCGGATCCTGCTCGGCGCGGGCACCGGCGGAAAATTTCGTCTCGTAGGGCACGGCGACGCTGCCGAGGCAGTTGCCGGCGAGATCATAGACGCGGGCGCGCAGGCTCTCGGTGCCGCCATCCGCCGTCAGGAAATAAGCCATCCCGTTTCCTCCTCCTTCGAAGCGCGTTCAGCCCTCGGACCGGCGCTTCAAGTTCTTCTTTTCAGCATGATCGGATCGATCCTCGCTTCACCCGGTCGGATCATGCTCAGGCTCGCCGCATGGGGACCGGAACCGGCCCCCTGCGACGTGTCGTCCTCGTTACTGCTGCAAGGCCCGGAAAATTTCCAACGCCTTGGCGCCGTACATCACCGAGGGGCCGCCGCCCATCTCGACGGCGACTTCCAGCGCCTCGACCAGATCGGCTTCCTTCGCGCCGTGCTTCAGCGCGCCGTCGAGATGATAGACGATGCAGTCCTCGCAGCCCTTGGTCACGGCGATCGCCGCGGCGATCAGCTCCTTCTGGGCGGCGGTGAAGCTGCCGGCGGCCGTCGCCGCCTTGCTCACCTTCGAGAAGCCGCCGAAAAGCTCGGGGCTCGCTTTTGCAAACGTGCCGATGCGGCGCTGCGCATCTTTCAGTTGGTCCCTGGCGTCTGCCATGTCCTGTTCCTCCGATTGTCAGGAAAGAAGGATGTCGAGCACATCCTTCGTCTGGTCCCATTGCGGCATGTGGCCGGAACGGGCGAGGAGATGGATCGCGACCCGCGGCGGCACGGCGGTTACCTGCTGCCATGGAATGATCCGGTCCTCGAGGCCGAACACTATGCGGACGGGGAGAAGCCCGGCAAGCCTTTCCAACCGCGTGAGACTGTCCACCTTCTGCCCGGCGGGGCCGGCCAATGCTGCGGCAAGCGCCTTGAGACGTCCTTTCGCCAGATCGGCCGCGAGTGCGACAAGCGCCGCTTCCGACAGATCGAGCCGGTTCGGCGACAGGCGGCGCAGCAGATGGGCGACCTCGCCGGCACTGTCGGCTTCGGCCATACCATGGACGAAGCCCGTGTCGATCTCGTGGCCGAGGCCGGCGGGCGCCAAAAGCGTCACGTCGGAGACGCGACCCTTCGCCGAAAGCGCCAGATCCAGCGCGGCGACAGACCCCAGCGAGTGACCGACGAGACGGACCGTCTCGCCCGGCGCCACCTGGTCGAGGAAGGCCGGCAGGCTGGCGGCGAGATCGCTGGCGGATGCCGCCTCGATCGTCGTCAGGCCGTGGCCGGGCAGATCGGGAACGAGCACGCGATAATCGGCGCGCTTCAGGCTGGAGGCAAGTGCCGCCCAGGTCGTGCGGTCGCCGGAAAAGCCGTGCAGCAGCACGACGGTGCCCTTCTCGCCCTTGCCGGTATCGAGATAGGCGAGCCGGCCTGCGGCCAGGCTGGCGAACAGCACGTCGCGCGGTGCGGGCGATGTCGCGCTGCCGAAAGCGGACGCCTCGACGTCGGACTTCTCGACACGGCCGCGCCAGCCGGTGCCGGCGATGGTGCGGATGTCGATGCCGTGGCGGCGGGCGATACGGCGGGCGAGCGGCGTGGCGCGCACCGGGCCGGAGGATGGGGCGCGGAGTGCGACCGCAGGCTTGGCGACCGGTGCTTCCGCCGCCGCGACCGTGGCGACGGCTTCCGCCGCTGCCGTCGTCGCCGGATCGGTTCCCGCCGCGGCGAGGTCGGCGGACGAAATGGCGATGCGGGCGATCGGATCGCCGACCGTGACCATCTCACCGTCGCCACGCGTGATGGAAACGAGCGTGCCGTCCATCAGCGCCGGGAACTCGGCGATGGTCTTGTCGGTCTCGATCTCGAGGATCGCCTCGCCGCGCTTGAAAGCATCGCCGGGGCCTTTCAGCCAGCGGGCGACGCGGCCTTCGTCCATCGTCTCGCCGAGACGCGGCATGGCAAGGTCGGTTTCGACGATGCCCGTCGCAGTGAGAGGCGCGGACACCGGAACGGTGTCTTCCGCCGTCCAGTCCGGGCCGGTGCCGATGTCGATCCGGGCGATCGGCGTGCCGACCGCGATCATGTCGCCGATCTCGACGAGGATATCGCCGAGCACGCCCTCACCGAGCGCCGGGAATTCGGCAATCGTCTTGTCCGTCTCGATCTCGAGGATCGGATCGCCGCGCTTGAAGGCGTCGCCGGGCCTGATGAGCCAGCCGACGATCCTGCCCTCGTCCATCGTCTCGCCGAGGCGAGGCATTTTCAGGGTGCGTTCCGTCATCCGACCAGTCTCGCGGCAACATTGGCGATGACCTGCGGCGTCGGCACGCTGCCGGTTTCAAGCTCCTGCGACACCGAGATCGGGATATCCTCACCGGCAACCCGCACCACGGGCCGTTCGAGGAAATCGAAGCATTCCTCGGAGATGCGCGCGGCAAGCTCGGCGCCGACGCCGGCGGTCATCACGCCTTCGGTGACGACCATCGCCTTGCCGATCGCCTGAACGCGCTCGCGCACCGTGTCGAAATCGAGCGGGTTCAGCGTGCGCAGGTCGATGACGGTCGCCTCGATGCCCTGCTTGGAGAGCGTCTCGGCCGCTTCCAGCGCGTAGAAGAGCTGGCGCGAATAGGTGACGATGACGAGATCCTTGCCCTCGCGGCGCACGGCCGCCTTGCCCCATGCCAGCGGCTCGGCGTCGAGATCGACCTCTTCCTTGCGGGTATAGAGCGCCTTGTGCTCGATGAAGACGACCGGATCGGGCTTGGTCAGGCTCTGGCGTAGCAGGTGATAGGCGTCGGAGACCGTCGCCGGCATGGCAAGCCTGAGACCCGGCGTATGCATGATCCAGCCTTCGAGGCTCTGGGAATGCTGGGCGCCGGCGGAACGGCCGGTGCCGCCTTGCGTGCGCAAGACCATCGGCACGCCGATCTGGCCGCCGAACATGTAGCGGATCTTCGCCGCCTGGTTGGCGAGCTGGTCCATCGTCATGCCGAGGAAGTCGATATACATGAGTTCCGCGACGGGGCGGAGCCCCGTCATCGCGGCTCCGACCGCGGCGCCGACGATGGCGGGCTCGGAGATCGGCGTGTCGATCAGGCGCTCGGGCCCATGGGTCTTGATCAGGTCCTTGGTGACGCCGTAGGCGCCGCCATAGCGGCCGACTTCCTCGCCGATGACCACGACGGTCGGGTCCGCCGTCATCGCATCGTCCAGCGCCTTCCTCAGCGCATCCCTGTAGGTCATCGAAACCATTATGCATCATCCCTTGCAAGTACGCGGTCGAGCCGGACGCTGACGGGCTCGGGCTCCGGCTCGCCGACGGCGTAGACGTCGCGGAACATCGAGGAGAGCGGCGGCGCTTTGGACTCGATCGTGTAGTCGATGGTCGCGTCCATTTCGGCGGCGATGTCCTTGTCAAGCGTGTCGAGCGTCGCCGCGTCGGAGAGCTTCGTCTCGATCAGCTTGCCGCGGGCAAAGAGCACCGGATCCTTCTTGCGGCCTTCCAGTTCCTCCGCCTCCTGGCGGTAGGGGCTCTTGTCCATGCGCGCATGGCCGAAGAAGCGGTAGACGTCGATCGAAAGGAAGCCAGGCTTGCCGGCGCGGGCATCGTCGACCAGCCATTTCGCCGTCGCCTCGACCGCCTCGACATCGAGACCGTCGACCACGGCGCCGTTGAGGCCGAAGGCTTTCGCGCGTTCGTCGAAGGCGGTGTTCGCCGTCGCCTGGTCGACGCGGGTGCCCATGCCGTACTGGTTGTTGATGCAGACGAACATCACGGGGAGCTTCCACAGCGCCGCCATGTTCATGCTTTCGTAGAGGATGCCCTGCTGCATGGCGCCGTCGCCATAGAAGGCGAAGGCGACCGAATCCTGCTTGAGGAGCTTGCTGGAGAGGCCGGCGCCGACGACCGCCGGAATGCCGCCGCCGACGATGGCATTGGCGCCGAGATGGCCGAGCGCCATGTCGGCGATGTGCATCGAGCCGCCCTTGCCGGAGCAATAGCCGGTTTCCTTGCCGCCGATCTCCGCCATCATTCTTTTGGGGTCGGCACCGCGGGCGAGAAAAATGCCGTGGCCGCGATGGTGGGTGGTGAAACGGTCCTGCGGCTGCATGGCTGAGCAGACGCCGGCGGCCGACGATTCCTCGCCGATCGACAGGTGCAGCATCGAGCCCGCCGACTGGCCCTTGATGAAGAGTTCGCCGACGCGCTCCTCGAAGGTGCGGATCCGCCGCATGGTGCGGTAGAGCTCGAACAGGTTGGAATTGACGGGACCGGTCACGCGCCCCTCCTTTGATCCGTGTGTGAATGACGTGCCATGCCGGACCCGCGCCTCAAAGCAGCTTGAGCTTGGTGGTGCGCGAGACGATGGCGACGGCGACGAGGATGATGATGCCCTTGACGATCGACTGGATATAGGTGTCCATGCCGATGAGGTTGAGGCCGTTGTTGATGACGCCGATGAACAGCGCCCCGAAGAAGGTGCCGACGACGGTCGCCGTGCCCGGGCGGAACATGGTCATGCCGATGAAGACCGTAGCGAGACCGTCGAGCAGGTAGCGCTCGCCGGCATTGGGCTGGCCGGAACCGAGGCGGGCGGCGAGCAGCGCGCCGGCGACGGCGGCGAACAGGCTGCAGACGATGAGGGCGGCGGCGCGATAGAAGCGGCCGTTGACGCCCGAAAGCTCGGCGGCGCGCAGGTTTCCGCCGACGGCGTAGATGTAGCGGCCGAAGATGGTGCGCTCCATCACGAACCAGGCGATCAGCACGAAGACGACCATCGCGTAAGCCAGCATCGGGATGCCGAGAAACTGGCCCTGGCCGAGGAAGAGGTAGCTGTCCGGCAGGCCGCCATAGATGGCCCGGCCGCCGGTCGTGAGAAAATTGATGCCGTAGAGGATCGAGCCGGTGGCGAGCGTCGCGATCAGCGAGGGCACGCCGACGAGGGTGACCAGCGCCGAATTGACCGCGCCGACGACGATGCCGGCGGCGACACCGGCCAGCAGCGCCAGCGGCAGCGGCGTGCCGTTGATCAGGAGCAGCGGCACGAGAATGCCGGCCAGCCCGACCATGTAGCCGACCGACAGATCCATCTCGCGGGCGGCGAAACCGAAGGTGAGGCCGGCGCCGACGATGGTCAGCATCGAGATCTGCTGGATGATGTTCAAAAGGTTCGAGGCCGTCAGGAAGCGGTCGACGGTCAGCGCGAAGCCGAGGAAGAGGAGGATGAGGGCGAAAAGCGTGCTGTAGCGCATCAGCCAGGCGCGGTTGAAGCGGCCGGAGGATGGGGATGTCGCGCCCTTGGCGAGGTCGGAACCTGAGGTCATTGTGCTGCTCCTGCCATGGCGGCAATGAATCTGGCTTCGGAAAAGTCGGGCCGCGCGATGTCGGCGCCCGGCCGGCCGTTGACGAAGGGGACGACCCGGTCGGCGACGTCGGCGATCTCGATCAGGTCGGAGGAGGTGACGATGATGGCGGTGCCTTCGGCGGCAAGCCGGCGCAGATGGTCGTGGATCTCGCGCTTGGCGCCGATGTCGACGCCCTCGGTCGGCTCGACGAAGATCATCAGCCTGTAATGCGCGCCGGCGCCGTAGAGCCACTTGCCGATCGACACCTTCTGCTTGTTGCCACCCGAGAGGTCCTTGATGAACTGGGCGTGGGAGAAGGCCTTGACGTTGAGCAGCGCCATGATGCGGTCCGCCTCCCGGCCTTCCTTCGCCGGCGACAGGACGCCGGTGCCGCCATGGGCGGCGAAGGACGGGTGGACCATGGCGAGGTTCTCGCGCACGTCCCAGTCGCCGATCAGCGAATTTTCCATGCGCTGGTCGGGGATGAAGGCGACGCCCTTCTTCTGCATGGCGCGGGCGTCGACGGTGGCGATGTCCTCGCCGCCGAGCGCCAGCCGGCCCGCCGTGACGCCGCTGCCGGTATAGATCGAGCGGGCGAAGCCGAAATGGCCGGCACCGGTCAGGCCGATCAGGCCGACGATCTCGCCGGCGCGGATGGAAAAGCGGTCGACGGAGAGGGAGCCGGCGCGCCAGCCCTCGACCGTGAGCACGGTCGCGCCGAGCGCCGCGGAGGCATGCGCGGCCTCCGCCCTGGCCGAGGCGCCGGAGCGCTGCAGCATGAAATCGACGAGCTGCGCCTCGCTCGCCTCGGCTGCGGGAATCGTCGTGATGTGACGTCCGTCGCGTAAGACCGTGATCCGGTCGCTGAGCGCCTTCACCTCGGAGAGGAAATGGCTGATCAGCACGATGCCGACGCCCTGCTTCGGCAGCGACTTGATGATCGCCCAGAGGCTTTCCTTCTCGCGGGCCGGCAGCGTCGCGGTCGGCTCGTCGAGGATGACGAGGCGGATGTCGCCGCGCAGCGCCCGGACGATCTCGATCACCTTCTGGTCGGCCATCGGCAGGGTCTCGACCGGCGCGTCGAGGTCGATCGACACGTCGGGAAACCAGCGCGCCATCAGCGCGCGGGCGCGCCGCGTCAGCTCGCCCTTGTTGATGATGCCGAGGCCGCGCCTCGGCTCGTCGCCGAGCAGGATGTTCTGCGCGCCGGAAAGCGAGGGGACGAGGCTGCCCTCCTGCGAGACGTGGGCGATGCCCTTGCGCAGCGCGTCGCCGGGGCTTGCCAGCGTCACGGGCGTGCCGTCGACGGTGATCGTGCCCGAGGTCGGCTGCCGGCTGCCGCCGAGAATGCTGACCAGCGTCGTCTTGCCGGCGCCGTTCTCGCCGATCAGGCCGTGGACCTCGTTGAAACGGAACTCGGCGCTGACGGTGTCGAGCGCGCGCGTGCCGGGATATTGCATGACGATGCCGGTAAGGCTCACGGCCATGGCGCCCTCCTCCAGACGGTGACGGCGGAACCGGCGGCATCAGGCGCCGCCGGCCGCATCAGGATTGTTCGCGGCCGGGCCCGGGATCGCCGGGCCCGGCGTCCCCGGTCACTTCGGGAGGAAGTCCTTGCAGTTCTGCTTGGTGACGAGCGGCGCGTCCATGTAGACCGTCTTCGACGGGATGACGGTCGCGGCGTCCTCCTTCTTCTCGACGATCGCCTCGATCCAGTCGCCGAGCTGGCCGCCCATCTTCTCGAAAGGCTGGCTGACGGTGGCGATCATCAGGCTGTTGTCCTTGCAGACCTCGGCGACCGCGTTCGGATGACCGTCGATGCCGATGACCTTGACGTTCTTCAGGCCAGCCGCCGAGAGCGCGTTGATCGCGGCCTGGGCCGGCTCGTCCCAGGGCGCCCAGACGGCGTTGATCTGGTCCCCGAAGCGGGCGGCATAGTCCTGCATCGTCGAGGTCGTGTCCTCGAAGAAGGCGGTGTAGTCGATGTTGTGCTCGGCAAGCACCTTGACGTCCGGATATTCCTTCAGGATCGTCTCCATCACGTCGCCGCGCTTGCGGGTGCCGTGATGCTCGGCCATGCGCAGGAAGATGATGTTGCCCTTGCCGCCGAGTTCGTTGAGCAGGTAGGGCGAGACGCTCGACGACATCGCCCAGTTGTTCGTCGTCACATCGACGATGACGCCGTCGATATAGCCGCTGTCGGCGGTGAAGATCGGGATCTTGGCGGCGACCGCAGCGTCAATCGCCGCGCGCGAGGCGCGCAGGTCCGCCATGGTGATGACGATGGCGTCGACGCCGCGCGAGGCCGCGTCCTGCAGGTTCGAGGCGGTGCGCTCGCCCGAGCCGCCGCTGTCGAGCAGGCTGACCTTCCAGTCCTTGCCCTTTTCCTTGAGCCAGGCGTCGAAGCCCGCCTTGACGCGCTGTTCCGACTGGGCCGCCGCATTGGCATGCACCCAGGCGATGTCCATGGCACTGGCGCTGACGGCGCTCAGCAGAAGACCCATGGCGGCCGCGACGGCCGCCTTCCTCAAATGTCCGATCATGTGACCTCTCCTCCGGGCGGGTCCTCCACATTGACCCGCGTCTCCATTCGCGCTGATGTGGCGAATGACCATGATCATCGTTGACCCCATTACAAATGTCAAGTCAGAATACATTTGTAATGGGAGGGAGAGCCTATGCCTGATTCCGAAGAAAGCCTGATGGTGCGCGCCGCGTGGTTCTACTATGTCGGCGGGCTCAACCAGGAGATGACCGCAACCCGCCTCGGCGTCACCCGCGCCCGCGTCAACAAGATGCTGTCGGAAGCGCGCGAGAGCGGCCTCGTCAGCATCTCGATCGACCACCAGCGGGTCGGCATGCTGCCGGTCGAGGACAGCCTGCGGGCGCGTTTCGAACTGGATTTCTGCACCTCGACGCCGGCCTTCGGCTTTCGCGACGGCCGCGACGGCGATCAGGACGTGCGCAAGCAGATCGGCTTTCGCGCGGTCGGCGTCGCCGCCGCCAACCATCTGAAAACTCTGCTTTCGGAAAACCCCTCCGCGACGATCGGCACCGGCTGGGGCCGCACGATCGAGCAGATGACGCTGCAGTTCGCCGGCATCCGCGCGCCCTCGGCCCGCTTCATCTCGGTCATGGGATCGCTGACGGCGAACAATGCCTACAATCCGTTCGAGGTCGTGCATGCCCTGGCCCGGCGCACCGGCGGCGAGGGCTACTTCCTGCCGGTGCCCTTCATCGCCGACTCGATCGAGGACCGGAAGGTGCTGATGTCGCAACGCTCGGTGGTGAAGGCGCTCGAGATCGCCCGTGCCGCCTCGGTCTGCATCGTCAGCGCCGGCGAGCTGACCGAAACCTCGCTCCTGCGCCGGCAGGGCATGATCTCGCGGGCGGAACTGGAGAGCCTGCGCAAGGCCGGCGCGGTCGGCGACACCAACGGCATCTTCTTCGACGATCAGGGTCGGCAGATCGACCACGACCTCAACGAACGCACCATTGCGCTGCGTTTCGAGGAACTGATGACGATCCCGGTCATCCTGCTGATCTCCGGCCAGGAGAAGGCGGAAGCCGCGCGGGCGCTGCTGAAAAGCGGCATCGTCAACGGGCTGATCATCGACGGGGACGCGGCCGAGGCGCTCGACGCGCTCGGCTGAGGCGGCGGCCGCCGAATCATCGCGCGGACCGTTGCGCTTCCGCCCGGCTTTCTTTAAAGCCTCGCCATGATCCCCCAAGCCCGAGAGAAGCCGGCATGACCGACAGCATGCATCCCGATTCCGTTCTCATCGTCGACTTCGGCAGCCAGGTGACCCAGCTGATCGCCCGGCGCGTGCGCGAGACCGGCGTCTACTGCGAGATCCATCCCTTCCAGAACGCGGCGCAGGCCTTCGAGACGATGCAGCCGAGAGGCGTGATCTTCTCGGGCGGTCCCGCCTCGGTGTCCGACGAAGGCAGTCCGCGGGCACCGCAGGCCGTGTTCGACAGCGGCGTTCCGATCCTCGGCATCTGCTACGGCCAGCAGACGATGTGCCACCAGCTCGGCGGCACGGTCGAGGGCGGGCATGCGGCGGAGTTCGGCCGCGCCGACGTCGAGATCCTCAGGGCAAGTCCGCTGTTTGCCGGCGTCTGGGAGGTCGGCGGACGCTACCCGGTCTGGATGAGCCATGGAGACCGGGTGACGAAACTGCCGGAAGGCTTCGAGGTGATCGCCACCTCCGAGAACGCGCCCTTCGCCATCGCGGCGGACGAGCGGCGGCGCTACTATACCACCATGTTCCATCCGGAAGTGGTCCATACGCCCGACGGCGCAAAACTTCTCTCCAACTTCGTGCATGGCATCGTCGGGCTGAAATCCGACTGGACGATGTCGGCCTATCGTGCGGAGATGATCCGCAAGATCCGCGACCAGGTCGGCGCGGGCCGGGTGCTCTGCGCGCTTTCCGGCGGCGTCGATTCCTCCGTCGCCGCGATCCTCATCCATGAGGCGGTCGGCGACCAGCTGACCTGCGTCTATGTCGACCATGGCCTGATGCGCATGGGCGAGAGCGAACAGGTCGTCGGCATGTTCCGCGACCATTACAACATCCCGCTCGTCCATGTGGAGGCGTCGGACCTGTTTCTCGGCCAGCTCGCCGGCGTCTCCGACCCGGAGGTGAAACGAAAGACGATCGGCCGCCTGTTCATCGAGGTGTTCGAGGCGGAGGCCGTCAGGATCGCCGGCGACGGCAAGGGCGCGCCGAACTTCCTCGCCCAGGGCACGCTCTATCCCGACGTGATCGAAAGCGTTTCCTTCTCCGGCGGCCCCTCGGTCACGATCAAGTCGCACCACAATGTCGGCGGCCTGCCCGAGCGGATGAACATGCAGCTCGTCGAGCCGCTGCGCGAACTGTTCAAGGACGAGGTCCGCGCCCTCGGCCGCGAGCTCGGCCTGCCCGACAGCTTCATCGGTCGCCACCCCTTCCCGGGCCCCGGCCTCGCCATCCGCTGCCCGGGTGTCGTCACCCGCGAAAAGCTCGACATCCTGCGTAAGGCCGATGCGATCTATCTCGACGAGATCCGCAAGGCCGGCTTGTATGACAGCATCTGGCAGGCTTTCGCCGTCCTGCTGCCGGTGCAGACCGTCGGCGTCATGGGCGACTACCGCACCTATGATTTCGTCTGTGCGCTCCGCGCCGTCACCTCCGTCGACGGCATGACGGCCGATTTCTACCCCTACGACATGGACTTCCTCGGCCGCGCCGCCACCCGCATCATCAACGAAGTCCGCGGCATCAACCGCGTCGTCTACGACGTGACGTCGAAGCCCCCGGGGACGATCGAGTGGGAATGATTCAGGCCCATCCAAACGACGCCGAATCTACACTGCGATACGACCTAACGCACTGAAAATAAAAATAAATCTCTCCTATGCCTATCGATATCTATCGGCGGGCATAGATCGCGTTCGGCGGCCTCGCTGACGGGCCTCGCCCCATTGATCAACTGGAAAAACGAAAGTACCGTCAGGTCAATCGAGGCCAATGACGGTACTTTTTTCGAACTAATGCACTGAAACAAAAGCATTTTCGACGCCATCGGCCTGCAAAAAACGCCTGACGGTACTTTTTCGCGAGGAGGCCCGAAATGTTGACCGATGCAGCACTCAAGTCTTTGAAACCAAAAGCCAAAATGTACAAGGTTTCCGATCGTGACGGCATGTATGTGCGCGTCGCGCCATCGGGCGCCATCTCGTTCAGGCTCGACTATCGGCTGAACGGCAGGCGGGAGACCGTGTATCTCGGCAGATATGCCCGTGACGGAATATCGCTTGCCAGGGCACGCGAGCTATGCATCGACGCGCGGCGCGCGATCACCGAGGGGCGGTCTCCTGCCATCGAGAAGCAGCGCGAGAAGCGCCGGATCAAGGAAGCAAAGAGTTTTGGCCAGTTCGGCGAGAAGTGGCTGACCAACGCGACCATGGCCGACAGCACGCGCGCGATGCGTCGTTCCATCTTCGAACGCGAACTCATGCCCGTCTGGCGGAATCGTCTCCTGACGGAGATCACACCGGATGATCTACGCACTCACTGCGGCAAGATCGTCGAACGGGGTGCGCCTGCAACTGCTATCCATGTGAGGGATATCCTGAAGCAGATCTACGGCTTTGCTATTCTGCACGGCGAGAAGGTCGCCAATCCGGCCGATGACGTCGGTCCAGCCTCGATCGCTACCTTTACGCCGAAGGACCGTGCGCTCTCGCCCGCAGAGATCCGCATCATGTTCAAGCAGCTCGAGCATGTTGCGACGTTGCCAACGATCCGCCTCGGTATGAAGCTCTACCTGCTCACCATGGTCCGGAAGAGCGAGTTGCAGGATGCAGTTTGGGACGAGATCGATTTCGACAACGCCGTCTGGACCATCCCGAAGGAGCGCATGAAGCGGTCGAAGCAGCACAACGTCTACCTGTGCCGACAGACTTTAGACATCATGATCGCGCTCAAGACATGCTCCGGCAACTCCCGATATCTTTTGCCGTCCCGGTACGACGCGGACGCGCCAATGTCTCGCGCGACCTTCAATCGGATCACCTACGCCGTCGTCGAGCGAGCCAAGAAGGAGGGGCTGCCACTGGAGCCTTTCACGGTCCATGATCTGCGGCGTACGGGCTCGACGCTACTAAATGAGCTGGGCTTTATTAGCGACTGGATCGAAAAGTGCCTGGCGCACGGGGACGGGCGTTCGTCGCGCGGCGTCTATAACAAGGCCGAGTATGAGGTGCAGCGTCGGCATATGATGCAGCAGTGGGCGGATACCGTGGACGCCTGGATCGACGGCCGGAAGTATGCCCCCACGCTTTTGCCACAAGCTATGCCCTTGATGGAACTGGATCCCGCCCTTTGACCGGGCGGGATTTGCGCTTGGTGAAGTCAGGGTGCTGTGCTCGACGGATCGGGGCAGCCCGCCGTGCCATTAGCCACGCCTCGACCTCGGCCAAGTCCCAGACGATACAACGTGGCGAGAGCGCGAATCGACGGGGAAACTCGCCACGCTGCTCCATTTCATAAATAGTGCTGTCAGCCATCGGCACCATCTCCCGCAACTGCTGCCGCCGGATTGTTCTCCGAATTTGCGTAGTTTCGATCTTTGCCATGCTCAATCTCCTGCGTTGCTGAGGCGATTGAGACTGATAGATGCTGATACTGGAAGCCCCGTCGAGATTCCGTGGGGTGTTTTCGGGCTATGGCGTACACATCGGCGGGTTTTTCTTGATTTCTAGGTGCAGCATAAAGGCAGACAGGGGCTGATAGAAAAGCTCAAAACTTGCGGCGCTCGCTACGAAGAGGCGCAATCAGTAGACGCGGCTCCCTCAAAAAGTGGTTTGTCTGCCAATCCACAGAAAAACACGACGAGTTGAAAACGTCGTATTTTGAGTGGGTTACGGGTGAAGGAGAAAAGGCTGGCGATATTCGGTTTTCGCTCTAGGTGCAGTATAGGTGCAGAGAGCGTCGTCTAGAATCGGCGGCAAATGTGCGGGTGTGGTGGAACTGGTAGACGCGCCGGATTCAAAATCCGGTTCCGAAAGGAGTGTCGGTTCGATTCCGACCACCCGCACCATCCTTCAAATCGGGCCGAATTCCGCGGCCTTAGGAAACGAAGCGGCCTATGGGTTGTCGTTCACGACCTATGGAGACCTGATGCCGCGTCACCAGTTCAATCTGTCCGTTCAACGTGAGTTCGCAATACGCGCGACGCATTTCTGTTCGAATCGGCAACGCCTGCGGTTGATCGCGGGTCCGCGTTCAGGTGGTCAGCGCGTGTTTGGAATGAGATTTTGCTCAGTCGGCGTTGCGCGCGGCGGCAATGGCTGCGGTGTTCTCGTACATCTGGCCGCGGACGATCTTTCCGTCCCGCATCTCTAAGCGAGCAAGGAAGTCGCTTTCGGCGATCTTTGCGGTCTCGCGATGTCGCAACCGAAAATGACCTTCGGCAAAGACCTGGTTGCCGGCATCGGTAAATCGCTTGATCTCGTATGCGAGCAGCTCGTACTCGGAGAAGAGAAGCGTCGTCAGGCGCTGATATCCCTCGCGGCCCTTATGCTCGTAGCCCGCCCAGGGGATAGCGGCTCGCAGTTCATCGTTGCACGCGCAGGAGACCGCAAACCGAAAATCGGGATGAACGTAATCGCAAAAGG
Organism: Ensifer soli; assembly: GCF_041928815.1. Classification (NCBI taxonomy): domain Bacteria; kingdom Pseudomonadati; phylum Pseudomonadota; class Alphaproteobacteria; order Hyphomicrobiales; family Rhizobiaceae; genus Ensifer; species Ensifer soli. Next base: position 117,207 of record NZ_JBHFEI010000013.1, read on the forward strand.
CATCATCCACGTCGCCGCAGTGCTGCGCGCTAAAGAACCTTTTTGCGGCTATGATGTTTGGCTTGTCCGGCATGGTGTTAGCGTTTTTGTCTCATCACGAGTTGTCCGGTGATTCAGGCGTCCGGCTGGCTGCAACCCGCAGGAAAATGCCAATGGAGAGCGATGCCGAACCCCTCCGTTCCCATCTTTGTCGCCGACTGGATACTCATCATCCAGCTCGGTTGCGGCTGCGGCTTGCTCGCGTCCGGTGCAGAATGACAGTTGTTTGTGCATTGATAATTTGGTCAAAAAATGACAGACTGTTGTGATGGCGACAACAATCGATTTCCTGGAGATGCAGGCCTTTATCGCAGTGGTGACCGAAGGGTCTTTCACCGCCGCAGCGGAACGCCTTGAAACGGATAAGGCGCGGGTGAGCCGCATTGTGCGGCGAATGGAAGAGAAGCTAGGCGCGCGGCTTTTGAACCGATAGACCCGCCATCTCAGCGTGACGGAGGTCGGGCGTGATTATCTCGAACGCGCCTCGTCGATCCTGGCGGCTGCAGAAGCTGCCGAGGCTGCCGTAGCCCAACGGACGCAAGAGCCGAAGGGCCGCCTCAGAATAACTGCTGGCTCTGAATTTGGAACGATGCGGGTCGATGGCTGGATCGCCATGTTCTTACGCAAGTGGCCGAAGATCACCGTCGAAACGGAATATACGAACCGCCTCGTCGATATCATTCATGAAGGTGTCGATGTCGCAATACGCATCGGCCCCCTCCAGGACTCGGAGCTCTCGGCCCGCAGGCTGGGAGAGCTAACCTATGGTTTATATGCTTCCCCCGAATATCTGCGGAAAGCCGCACCTCTCCGGAAGGTGGATGATCTGAAGCGGCATGACCTCATCATGCATTCGCCGCGCGGTCGTCCGGGCTGGACGCTGGTGAATGGTGAGCAGACGGAGAAGGTGTGGCACGCTCCGCGTTGCGCCCTCGATAACACCATCGCCGCTAGGAACCTGGCGCTGTCCGGCTTGGGAATAGTGCAGCTTCCGCGTTACATGGCCGAGCCGCACGTTGCCGAAGGCGCTTTTACTAGAGTTTTGCCGGGCTGGGCGCGTATCCCCGTTCCAGTCCACGCAGTCTTTGCTTCGACGCGCTATATGGACCCCAAGGTTCGGGGCTTTGTCGACCTCTGCCGTGATGGCTTTAGGAGCGACGTCGAAAGCCTTAGCTGAGACATTCACTGCGCCCGAAGCGGTAGAATCTCACTCCCGGAACGCCAGGCTGTCGGTATCAGCCCGCAAGAGACGCCCGGATAATGACCGCTTGAGCGCGCGGGAAGCGTTAAGAGCGCGGTCCTGATCGGCGCGAATGCTGGCGGAGAGGCTTAGTTTGAACGGCCGGCTATCGCCCTACCTTGTCGCGCCAGCCTACTAACTAATTGTCGGCGACAGGGACAACAGTCTGTTGCCCGCTGCCAGACTGTTAATTCTTCGGTCAAATCCATATTTTTCGTTGTGTCGCTTGCTGCGGCGCTCGCCGTCGGAGGGTGGGCGAGATGGCGCCGGCGCAAGAGTCCTGTCGGCGGCTACCGCCCCTATGAAGAAAGACAACGTACATGACACAGACAATCGGCATCATCGGCTCCGGCCTTGTCGGCAAGGCCGTCGCGCGCCTCGCCATCGCGGCGGGCTACAAGGTCGTCATCAGCAACTCCCGCGGCGCGGACACCATCAAGGACCTGATCGGGGAGCTTGGTCCGCTGGCGAGTGCTGGCACCACCGAGGAGGCCATCGCGGCGGGTGACATCGTCACGCTTTCCATCCCGATCGCTGCCTCCGAGAAGCTGCCCGCCGACAAGTTCGCGGGCAAGATCGTGCTCGACCAGACGAACTACTATCCAGCATTCGGCAACAACGACGTCCTCGACAAGGCCGAGCTGACTTCCAGCGAACTGATCCAGCAGCGTCTGCCGGGAGCGAAGGTCGTCAAGGGCTTCCACAACCTGAGCTGGCTTCACATGAAGGCCAACGCGACGCCGAAGGGTTCGGCGAACCGCACGACGCTGCCGATCGCGGGCGACGACGCTGGCGCGAAGCAGGCGGTGACCGAGTTCTTCGACAAGATCGGCTTCGATACCATCGACGCGGGTTCGCTCGCGGATAGCTGGCGCATCGAGCCGAGCACGCCGATCTACTTCTGGGCCTACGCTCCGAAGGTAGACTTGCAGGCGACCGGCCCCGAAGCCGGGCGCGCCTACACGCAGCCCGGCACGCCCGTGTCGCGCGACGATGCTCAGCGTCTGATCGACGAGGCAGAGCGCCCGTCGCCGATCGGCGGCACGTTTGAAGGCATGCCACAGGTCCACGTCGACCTCTTCATGGCCCAGGCAAGCGCCGCGACCGTCGCGAAGTGACCGTCTGCCGGACGCCCGTCGAAGGACGTCCGGCACTCGATTGTGGGAGGTCCTGCGGGGCTCGCCAGACCACGTATTCAGGAGCCGCAGCGATGCCGAGCGAAGACCATCTCACCCCTTTCCTTGAGGCAATGCACAGGGGCGATATCGCGCGCGCGGGCAAACATTTGTCCGAGACCGTCCAACTCAACAGCCCGATCCTTCCCACGCCATTCAAGGGGCGGGCCAGTGTGGCCACTGTCCTCGCCGAACTGGTCTCCACGATCGATGCCTTTGAGCCGAAGATGATGATGCGCGACGGTGCCGACGTCATCGCCGTCATCACGATCCGGTTCGAAGATCATGTGATCGACGCGTTCGACCACATCCACTTGGGCGAGGATGGCCGCATCGAAACCATGACTATCGCATGGCGCCCGCTGCCCGCCGTTGTCGCCGTCCAGCAGCGGCTTGTCCCCAAACTCGGCGGAAAAGCGATGCGCCTCGTTCCGATCGAGCCGTAGGCTCAGTAGATCTTGCTGTGGGCTCGGCTGGCGAATACCCGGATGTGCGCATCCTTCAACAACTAGGCCGCATGCCTCGCGAGACTTGCGGGCACACTAGCGAACAAAAGGAATACGACATGGAAGGTGGAAGAATGCCAGGCCCCGACCATCCGATTACAATCGCCCCGGCGGGCAAGAGGGTCGTCGTCAAGCTGGATGATGCCATACTTGCCGACAGCCGCGACGCCCTCATCCTCAAGGAGGCAAGCCTTAATCCGGTCTATTACATCCCGCGCGCGGATGTCGCGATGGGCGACCTCAGCTCGAGCGACACCAGCACCCATTGCCCGTACAAGGGCGACGCCAGCTATTTCAGCGCGCGGAATGGCGACGCTAAGGATGTCGCCTGGTCGTACGAGAACCCTTTCGATCACATGCTGATCATCCGGGGATATCTCGCCTTCTACCCCAACCGAGTCGACACCATCGAAACAACGCCTTTCGACTGAAATGCTGGGTCATCGAGACGGCTCGGTAGCTCCATTCCGCTGTTGTTTCACCGACAACCCCGTAGCCGTATCGAGCCGCCCAATGCTGAATATACAGACGCGCGCTGATTGTTCGTTCGACCGGCGCCTGCCAGAATGTTGTCCATGACATCGACAGTCGGCTTTTCGGAGATGCAGGTTTTCGTCGCCGTAGTGACGGAGGAGTCCTTCACCGCTGCGGCTGATCGCCTCGACACGGATAAGGCTCGCGTGAGTCGGATCGTGCAGCGGATCGAGGAGAAGCTTGGCGCGAGGCTGCTAAACCGATCGACCCGACGGCTCAGCGTCACGGAGGTCGGCAGGGACTATTTCGAGCGCGCCTCTTCGATCCTTGCCGCGGCGGAGGCAGCCCAAGCAGCGGTCGCGCAGCAGAGCCAAGAACCCCAGGGCCGTCTGAAGGTCACTGCGACGCCAGAATTCGGCACCACACGGGTCGATGGCTGGATAGCCGCCTATTTATCCAAGTGGCCGAAGGTCACCGTAGAGGCGGTGTACTCCATCAGGTTCGTCGACATCATTCATGAGGGGATCGATGTCGCGATCCGTATCGGCACGTTGCAAGATTCTGATCTGTCGGCCCGCAAGCTTGGTGAGATTACTTACGGTCTCTATGCCGCGCCAGGATACCTGAAGGGCGGCGCGGAGCTTCGCACCGTCGACGATTTGAAGCGCCACGACCTTATTACGAAGACCTCCAGCGGTCGTGCGAGCTGGACCCTTGTCAACGGCCAAGCGACAGAAAAGGTCTCGCAAACGCCACGCTGCGCGCTCGATAACATCGTTGCCGCCAAGAACCTGACCGTATCGGGGTTAGGAGTGGCGCAACTTCCGCGCTTCTTGGCTGAGCCACACGTGGCGGACGGAACCCTGGTAACGGTATTGCCCGGCTGGGCGAGCATACCGATGCCGGTTCATGCCGTTTTTGCCTCCACGCGCTACATGGACCCGAAGGTGCGCGGCTTCGTCGATCTTTGTCGTGCTGCTTTCGGTGATGGTAGCGACGCCAATCTGTCCTGAAGCAAGCCGACCGATGAGGGGCTCGTGCTCGAACATTGTCAACCAACCGTCGATGGACTGCTTCGAAACCTGTAGCCTGTGCGGTTCGGAGGAGGACGATCTGCTTCGCTGCCGGCGTCGTTGAGACCAGACGAGCGGTTTCGTGCCTGGCTGAAGCTTAGAATTGCGCCGGAGAATCTCGGCGATCGAGCGCTAGTTCCTCATTGTTGGTCGCAGGAGCAACAGACTGGGGTTCGTCGGGCATCTAATCCATTCAAGAGCAATATCCTAGCTTTCAACCGAACCGCTCCTCGGGGAGCGCAAACGTTGAGGTAGACAGGATATCTAATGAAAATCGGAATCTTAAACGCCGGCAATCTCGGCAGTCGTCTGGCGCGAGCTTGGGCGGCCGCAGGCCATGAACTCGTGATTGCGAAGGACGGTGAGGACCGGAAGCTCGCACCATTACTTGCAGAGCTGGGCGGCAAGGCCCGACTCGGGACGATCCGCGAGGCAGCTGAGTTCGGCGACGCTGTTCTATTCTCCGTTTATTGGCCGCGGGTCGAAGCAATCGTGGCCGAGGTCAGCGACGCGCTCGACGGCAAGGTCGTTATCGAGACCATGAACCCGCTCGGCGTCACCGCGGATTTCGTACACTTCCACGATCTGGAATTTATGCGCGACAGCTCGACCGCGGAAGATTTGCAGCGGCGGTTGCCAGAGGCACGCGTCGTCAAGGCATTCAACCTCATTGCGGCTCCGGCGCTCGAAGCGGCAGCTTGGTCGGCGTCGCCTGTGCAGCCCAACGTCTTCTACGCAACCGACGATAAGGCCGCTGGCGACGTAACGCGGGGCCTTATTGCTGATGCTGGATTCAAGCCCGTCAACGCCGGCGATCTCAAGGGTGCCCGGCAACTCGAACAGGTCGGCGTCTTCCTGCACCACATCGCGGACAACGAGTTTGGCGGCGACGCCGACCTCATCCGCCTGGCTCTCACGGTCGCAGAGGCCAATCCCGGTCCGATCGTGCGCGAGCGCGTCGCCTGAGCCGTCGCAGGCTTCGCCACCTCATCCTTGAACCACACATTCCACATATCGAAGGAGAACTATATGTCGCACGTCCTCAAAGGGAAAACTGCCCTCGTCACCGGCGGATCACGCGGTATCGGTCGGGCGATTGCCGAGCGGCTCGCCGCCGATGGCGCGACGGTCGCGGTCACCTACAATGCGAGCAGCGCGGGCGCCGACGAAACGGTCGCGGCAATTGAGAAGGCGGGCGGCACCGCCTTCGCGTTACACGCGGACCTCGCGGACGCTGGTTCGATTCCCGGATTGTATGAGGAACTCGACCGCGAACTGACGGAGCGAAACGGCAGCAAGACGCTCGACATTCTTGTCAATAATGCGGGGAATTCGGGGTGGGGCGGTCTGTCCGACGCCACGCCAGAGGCCTGGGACACCATGGTTGCCGTCCACGCCCGGGCGCCGTTCTTCATGGTCCAGTCGGCGCTCAGCCGACTCTCTGATGGCGGGCGGGTCATCAACATCTCATCGGGGCTCTCCACACGCCCGCAACCGATGGTGCCGATCTATTCGATGGCCAAAGCCGCGATCAACAATCTTACCCATTCGCTCGCGATGGAGCTTGGTCCCCGCGGCATCACGGTGAACGCCGTGGCCCCCGGTTGGACGCGGACGGACATGAATGCCGCTGTGCGAGAGGATGCCAACACCGTGAAGGCGATAGAGGGCGACACCGCATTCGGCCGCTTCGGCGAAGCCTCCGAGATCGCCTCAGTCGTTGCCTTTCTCGCATCGGACGAAGGCCGGTGGGTGACCGGCCAGGTGGTCGAGGCGAGCGGCGGCTACAGGCTCTGACCACGTCAGAGCACCATCTTCGAAACTTTCCCGGCGCCGAGGCTCCCGAGGGTCGGCGCCGGCCAAGATCCGCGGCCGCACAGGCATCGTTCGAACCGTCCCATAATTTAGGAGAGCGCTCATGAAGATCGGAATCATAGGATCAGGTGAAATCGGCGGCTCGTTGGCCCGCCGGCTCGCGAAACTTGGCCATCAAGTATCAATCGCCAACTCGCGCGGGCCTGAATCGCTTGCAGATCTCGCCGCCGAGACCGGGGTCAAGGCGGTGACCGTCCATGAAGCGGCGCGAAGCGGCGAAGTCGTCTTCGTCGCGATCCCGGCGTTCAGGATCGCCGATCTGCCGAAGGATCTCTTCAACGGTGTGGATGCCGATGTCGCCGTTGTCGAGACGGGGAATTATTACCCCCAAGAGCGGGATGGGCGGATCGATCCGATCGAAGAGGGGAAAGCTGAAAGTCGCTGGGTGGCAGATCAGCTAGGCAGTGTCCCCATAAACGTTGTTCATCTTATTGACGGTGTATGATTCAATCTCCTTGAAAGGAGATTGCCATGCGCCGTCACGAATTGAGCGACGAAGAATGGGCTGTCATTGCACCTTTTTTGCCGAACAAGAGCGGCGGGGTTGAACGTGTCGACGACCGCCGGGTGATCAACGGCATCCTGTGGCGTTTCAGAACG
>NZ_JBHFEI010000014.1:0-79728 GCF_041928815.1 Ensifer soli
GAGAGGATCACCTTCGCGCCCGCTTCCGCCAGCGCCTCCGCCGCGCAGAGGCCGATGCCCCGCCCGCCGCCGGTGATCAGCGCCGTCTGGCCCTTGAGGTCGTATTTCCCGAGATACATCGATGCTCTTCCTGTTCTTCGCGTAACGTCAGCCGGCCAGCGCGACGGCGCGGCCGTCGGGACCGAAGAGATGGAGGCGGCCGGGATCGGGCCGGAGCTTCACCGGATCGCCGATCGCCGCCGGCGCGGTCTCGGCGGTCTTGACGGTGACGAGCCGGCCGCGGCCGATGTCGATATGGGTGAGCGTCTCGCCGCCGAGATGCTCGATGACCGTGACCTTGCCCGTTACGCTGCCGCCGGGATCGACGGCAAGCGCCTCCGGGCGGACGCCGAGCGTCACCTTCGCGCCTTCGGAAAGCGGCGGGCGGACGGGAAGCGGCACGGTCTCGCCATGGTCGAGCACGACCGAGGATCCGGTCAGCGCGCCGGTCAGAAGGTTCATCTTCGGCGAGCCGATGAAGCCGGCGACGAAGACGGTGGCGGGCTTCGAATAGATCTCCATCGGTGCGCCGACCTGCTCGATGACGCCGCCATTGACGACGACGATGCGGTCGGCGAGCGTCATCGCCTCGACCTGGTCGTGGGTGACGTAGATCATCGTGGCATCGAGCTCGTGGTGGAGCCGCGCGAGCTCGATGCGCATCTGCATCCGGAGCGCGGCGTCGAGGTTCGACAGCGGCTCGTCAAAGAGAAAGACCTTCGGCTTGCGCACGATGGCGCGGCCGATGGCGACGCGCTGGCGCTGGCCGCCGGAAAGCTGCCCCGGCCGGCGCTCCAGATAGGGTTCGAGCTGCAGGATGCGCGCCGCCTCCTCGACCTTGCGCCGCCGTTCCTCCTTCGGAACGCCCGCCATGCGCAGCGCGAAGCCCATATTGTCGGCGACCGTCATGTGCGGATAGAGCGCGTAGGACTGGAACACCATGGCGAGCCCGCGCTGGTCCGGTTCGACGTCGTTGACGCGCTTTCCGTCGATCAGGAGATCACCGCCGGTGATCGATTCGAGGCCTGCGACCATGCGCAACAGCGTGGTCTTGCCGCAGCCGGAGGGGCCGACGAGAACGATGAATTCGCGGTCGGCGATCTCGAGGTCGACGCCCTTGACCGCCTGGAAGGCGCCGTAGGACTTGCGGATGGATTTGAGCGAGAGAGTGGCCATGGTCGTGTCCTATTTCACGGCGCCGAAGGTCAGCCCCCGGACAAGCTGGCGCTGGGTCAGCCAGCCGAAGACGAGGATCGGGCCGATCGCCAGAAGCGAGGCGGCGGAAAGCTTGGCCCAGAACAGCCCCTGGGGGCTGGAGAAGGAGGCGATGAAGGCCGTCAGCGGCGTCGCCTTCGAGGCGGTCAGGTTGATGCTCCAGAAGGCCTCGTTCCAGGCGAGGATGATCGAGAGCAGTGCGGTCGAGGCAATGCCCGGCGCCGTCAGCGGCAGGAGCAGGAAGACGAACTGCCGGAACGGTCGCGCCCCGTCGAGCCGTCCGGCCTCGAGGATCTCCTTCGGCACGTCGCGGAAGAAGGTGTAGAGCATCCAGACGATGATCGGCAGATTGGCGAGCATGTAGAGCAGCACCAGGCCGATGCGCGTGTCGAGCAGGCCGCTGTCCTTGAACATCAGGTAGATCGGCACGAGCACGCCGACCGCCGGCATCATCTTGGTCGAGAGCATCCAGACGAGCAGGTCCTTCGCCCTTTTGCCCGGATAGAAGGCGAGCGCGTAGGCGGCGGGCAGCGCGATCGCGAGCCCGAGCAGCGTCGAGCCGAAGGAGACGACGACGCTGTTCATGAAGAAGTGCGGATAGTTCGCCCGCTCCAGCACGGTCTTGAAGTTGATCAGCGTCGGCTCGAAGAAGAGCTTAGGCGGTGTCGCGATCGCCATCGGCTCGGTCTTGAAGGCGGCAAGCGTCATCCAGAAGATCGGGAAGAACATGATCAGCGCGGCGCCCCAGCCGCAAACACTCGCGATGATCGTGTAGCGTGTTTTCGTCTGCATGGTCAGCGATCCAGATTGTGCGAGATGGTGCGGACGAGGAAGAAGGCGACGACATTGGCGAGGATGATCGCCAGCACGCCGCCCGCCGACGCCCCGCCGACGTCGAAGTCCAGAAGCGCGGTCTTGTAGATGAGGAAGGGAAGCGTGGTCGAGGCGCTGCCGGGGCCGCCTGCGGTCGTCACCAGGATCTCGGCGAAGACGGAGAGCAGGAAGATCGTCTCGATCATCACCACGATCGTGATGGCGCGGTAGAGATGCGGCAGGATGATGAAGCGGAACAGGCTGAAGCCACGGGCGCTGTCCATGCGCGCCGCCTCCATCTGCTCGCGGTCGAGCGATTGCAGCGAGGTGAGCAGGATCAGCGTCGCGAAGGGGATCCACTGCCAGGCGACGATGATGCCGATCGAGAAGAGCGGCAGCGTCGCGAACCAGTCGACGACCGGCAGGCCGAGCGAGCGGGAAATATAGGCGAAGAGCCCGTTGACCGGGTGCATCAGCAGGTTCTTCCAGACGAGCGCGCTCACGGTCGGCATGACGAAGAAGGGGGCGATGCAGAGGAGCCGCGCGATGCCGTGGCCGGGGAAATGCTGGTCGAGCGCGACGGCGAAGGCGACGCCGAAGACGACGGTCGCGACCAGCACGCCGCCGACGAGCAGCACGGTCTTGAGAAGTGCGTTGATCAGGCCCGGATCGGTGAAGAGGAAGGCGTAGTTGGCAAGGCCGACGAAGCCGCCGGTGCCGGGCGCGAGCAGGTTGTAGCGCTGCACCGAGAACCACAGCGTCAGCGCCAGCGGCACGATCATCCACAGGAGCAGCAGGACGACGGCGGGCGCGAGCAGCGGGCGCATGCGCGCCACCATGCGGGGATCGGTTCCGTTCAGAGTTTGCATCATGTGACCCATCGGCGGCAAAGACGGCGAGGCGCCCTGCGGGCGGACCCCCCGCATGGTGCGTCGCCGTGGTCGAAGGCATGTCGGGGGCCGGCCGGTCAGGAGCGGCCGACCCCCTCTTCCGGGAGCTTCGTTACTTCTTGGTGTAGCCGGCCTGGTCCATCGCCCGCTCGGTCAGCGCCTGGGCGGCGGCGAGCGCCTCGTCGACCGTCTTCTGGCCGGCGATGACGGCGGCGAATTCCTGGCCGACCGAGGTGCCGATCGCCTGGAATTCGGGGATGCCGACGAAGCCGATGCCGCGATAGGGCACGGGCTCCTGCGTCGGGCCGTTGACGTCGGCCGACTGGATCGTGTCGAGCGTCAGCTTGGCAAAGGGCGCCGCCTCGATGTATTCGGCATTCGCATAGGTCGATTCACGCGTGCCCGGCGGCACCGTCGCCCAGCCCGTGTCCTTGGCGACGAGGTTGATATAGTCCTTCGAGGTCGCCCAGTAGATGAACTTCTCGGCCGCCTCGGGCGACTTCGAGGACACCGGCACCGCCAGCGACCAGGCCCACAGATAGTGGTTGCCCTTGTCGAACTTGCCATAGGGCGGATAGGCGTAGCCGACCTTGTCGATCACCGTGCTCTGGTTCGGATCGGCGAGGAAACCGGCCGAGACGGTGGCGTCGACCCAGATGCCGCAATTGCCGGAGGCAAACAGCGCGAGGTTCTCGTTGTAGCCGTTCGAGGAGGCGCCCGGAGGGCCGTATTTCTTCAGGAGGTCGACATAGTCAGTCAGCGCCTCCTTCCACTGCGGCGTGTTGAGCTGCGCCTTCCAGTCCATGTCGAACCAGCGCGCGCCGTAGCTGTTGGCGGCCGGCGTGATCTGGCCGACATTCTCGCCCCAGCCGGGCTTGCCGCGCAGGCAGACGCCGTAGACGCCGTTCGACGGATCGTGGATCTTCTCGCCGATCTCGCCGATGTCCTTCCAGGTCGGGCGTTCGGGCATGGTGATGCCCTTGGCCTCCAAGAGGTCCTTGCGGTAGAAGGTCATCTGACTTTCGGCATAGAAGGGCAGCGCGAAGAGCTTGCCGTCGAAGGACAGGCCGTCGCGCACCGACTGCAGCACGTCGTCGAGGTCGTAGTCGGCGGGCACGGCGTCGAAGGGCCGGAGCCAGCCGCGCTCGCCCCACATCGGCGCCTCGAACATGCCGATCGTCAGGATGTCGTACTGGCCGCCATTGGTGGAAATGTCGGTGGTCAGGCGCTGGCGCAGCGTGTTCTCCTCCAGAACCACCCAGTTCAGCTTGATGTCGGGATTGGCCTCCTCGAAGGCGCTCGACAGGCGCTGCATCACCACCATGTCGTTGTTGTTGACGGTGGCGATCGTCAGTGTGGTCTCGGCGAGCGCCGGACCGGCGAATACGCTCGCCAGCAGTCCAAGGGTGAGCATTTTCATCGGCTTCATTGTCTCCTCCATATGTTGCCGTGATTGTTTTTGTCGTTCGGGGCGTGGGGCGGCGGTCAGACGGCCGCCCGTCGGACCTCCCCGGTCGATGCGAGGCGGCCTGTCGCACCCAGGACGAGCAGGCAGCCCGCGGTAAAGGTGTCGCCGAGGCCGAGCGTGGTCGCCGGACGTTCGAGATAGGGGCTCGGCACCGCGACGAAATGCCAGCCGCCCTCCCCGGCGCGCGCGCCGAAGGGCAGCGGCGCGAAGCGCGCCCCTTCGGGCAACCCGTCCGGCCGCGCCGGTCTGCCCGTGGCCGCCCGGGTGGCGGCGACGAGGCAGCCGGCCATCAGCGCCTGTTCCTCCGTCTCCGGATCGCGCCGCGTCACCGATGCCGCCCAGTCGTCTGCATGGATGCAGACGCGGTCGAGAGACAGGCGTTCGCCGAGCGCGCGGAGCGCGGAAAACATGCCTGCCGGATCGCGCGCTTCGGGTGAAAGGTCGAGGAATTCCGAATGGCTCATGCCGAGCGAGGTGACGGCGCCGCGGCCGGCCGCCAGCACCCGGTCGCGCAAGGAGGGATGGTCGTAGCCGCTGAGCTCATGGTGGACGGTGTCGAGACCGGCCGCCGCCCAGGCCCGCGTCATGGCGAAGACACGGGTCGTCTCCGCGTCGAGATCACCCTCCGGCACCGCGTTGAAGCCGGCGACGAGGCCTGCGCCCGCCGTCGCCGCGCCGTGGAGCGACAACGCGTCGAAGGCGCCGTCATGCTCGAGGCCCGGATCGTAGAAGCGGACGATGATGCGCGAGGAGCGCGTCGGAACGACGTCGCCGATCGCCACGCCCGCCTGATATTCGAAGATGTAGATGTCCGGGCGGCGCGCGCCGCGTTCCGTCAGCGCGTCGGCCCTGACGGCGCGCCCGTCCTCGGCGACGAGGATCGCGGGCGGCAGGCGGTCGAGCATGTGGCGGCTTCGGTCTTCGAGGTTGACCAGCGCCGGCGCGCCGAGCGTCGAGAGCACCCAGGCCGCCTGCGGGCCGACGCCGCCGAGCGCATAGGTCGCGGGCACATGGGCGGCAAGCCAGGCCGGACCGTCCGGCCAGTCGACGCGGACCTCGCCGCCGACGCCGCGCCGCGCCCGGTCCTTCAGCATCGCGCCGAAGGCGGCGGCGTCGTCCGGCGCGCCCGGATCGATGAGCGCCGAAGCCCCGGCGAGCAGGATCCGGGCGTCGACGCAGGCGCTCATGCCGCACAGCGTCAGCGGCGCCGAGGCGGCGATCGCAGCGAGCCGGCCCGACAGAAGGCGATAGGAATCGGCGGGGTTCGTACCGTCGAGCATGCACGCCTCCCGTCGTGTTCTCTCAACCGTCGCCATCATGATGGAAGAATTGGATGAGTGTCAATCAAAAATGAGCAATAATGAGCAAAATTACCATGCGCAAATCGATTGAAGCAGGGGCATCTGTCAAATCACTTCCTGAGGCGTGCAAATCTCAGTGAAACTCGCGGTAAATGCGCAAAAAATCTCAAATCTCTGTCTGGGATGATATGCAAGGCAGCGGAGATCGGCGCATTCTGGCATCGTCTGGCGTCCGATGGCACGTCGTCCCGACGCGCCGGACCCGCGCCCGCCCGGGCGATCCTTCGGGAAAAAGGCCCCGGCGCTCGGGCCGGGGCAGCGGACATGCCGGGCGGGGGAGTGCCGCGGCATGGACGGCCGGCGGTCGCAACCGCGTCGGCCGAAGCACGGCCCCCGCGCGGGCGTGGGCGGGAAAATCGAAGCCGCGGCGCCCTCAGGCGGGGCGCACGCGCAGGATCACCTCGACCTCGACGGTCATGCCGTTCGGCAGCGAGCCCATGCCGACGGCCGAGCGGGCATGGCGGCCGGCCTCGCCGAGGATCTCGACCAGAAGGTCGGAGCAGCCGTTGATCACCTTCGGATGGTCGGCGAAATCCGGCACGGCATTGACCATGCCCAGCACCTTGATCACCTCGACCCGGTTGAGGTCGCCGACCGTGTCGTGCACGACGCCGAGCAGTTGCAGGCCGACGAGGCGGGCATGCCGGTAGGCGTCCTCGATGGTGACGTCGGCGCCGACCTTGCCGACATAAAAGCCGCCGCCCTCCTTCGCCGGTCCCTGGCCGGCGAGATAGAGGAGGTCGCCGGCAATTTTCGCCGGGACATAGGTTCCGGCCGGCGACGGCGTCTTCGGCAGGGTGAGCCCGGCCGCCCTCAGCCGCGCATAGGCGTCCGGCGCCGGCACCTGCGTCTCGAGCTCGGCGGCGATCGCGGCCGCCATCTTCTCGCCGATCATGATCGAGGTGAGGTTGGTGTTCGCCTGGCAGTCGAGCGGCATGATCGAGGCATCGATGACGCGCAGGCCCGTAAAGCCGTGGACGCGGCAGTCGGGATCGACGACCGACGTGCCCTCCGGCCCCATGGTGCAGCCGCCGATGCCGTGCTGGGCGTCGGAGGACTGGGCGAGCAGGAAGGCGTCGAGCTCCGCGTCGCTCGCCGTCGCCAGCCAGTCGAGCGCCAGATCGGAATCGCCGAGCAGGATGCGCTCGGCGATCGCCTGCACCGCCTCGCTTCGCGCGATCTCGCCGAGATGGCGATAGGCCTGCCGCATGCGCGCGAGATCGAGCGGATGGTCGAGCATGTTCTCCTCGACCACCGGCTGGGCGAAGGGATCGGCCGAGGTGATCTCGACCGTGCCGCGGCTCTTCGCCTCCATCAGGATCAGGTTGATCATCGCCTCGCCGAACTGGGCGCTGTCGGACTGGACGCCGATGCCGCCATGGTTCATCGCGACGTAGAGGATGTCGTCGCGCTCGGTGCCGGGCAGGCCGGAGCTCATGCGGATGCAGCAATTGGTGTGGCGGGCATCGACGTCGCTCGCCTTGAACTCCGGCTTCAGTTTCAATTCGATGCGGCAATAGGGGTGGTCGAAGAAGTTCCTGCCGACCGGCAGGTCGCGGACGACGGGAATGCCGTGCGTCTCAAGCAGGCCTGCAGGGCCGATGCCGGAGCGCTGCAGGATGGCTGGGGAGTGGATGGCGCCGGCCGACAGCAGCACGAGCGGCGCGTGGAACTCCGTGGGCTTGCCGTCGACGACGGCGCGCACGCCGGTCGCCCGCAGGCCGTCGAGCAGCACCCTGTCGACGGTGGCGTTGCCGACGATGGTGAGGTTCGGCCGGTCGCGCGCCGGCTCCAGATAGCCGTCATTGGTCGAGACGCGTTTTGCCCCGCGATTGTTGATCGGATAGCAGCAGACCCCTTCGGCGTCCGGCGCGTTGAGGTCGTCGTGCCAGGCATGGCCGAGCGCAAGCGCCGCCTCCCGCATCGCCCGGTCGACATGGCCCCAGTCCTCGACCGGGGCGCGGTGGATCGGGATCGGCCCGCCCTTGCCATGGTGGTTCACCTCGATCGGGTCGTCTTCCAGCTTGTTGAAGAAGGGCAGCACGTCCTCGCCCGACCAGCCGGTGCAGCCGGCCTGCGCCCAGCGGTCGAAGGCGTGCAGGATGCCGCGGATGGCGATCTGGCCGTTGACGGCGGTCGAGCCGCCCATGCCCTTGCCGCGCCAGTAGACGCGGTGCGCCTGCGCCTTCGTCCGCCGTGCCATCAGGTCCGGATACATGTAGGCATCCTGGAAATGGCGCGGCAGCAGCAGGTTGAACGGGTTCGGGCTTTCCATCTCCGGCGGCTGCTCGGCGCTGCGATAGTCCGGACCCGCCTCGATCAGCAGCACGCGGACGTCCGGGTTTTCCGTCAGCCGCGCGGCGAGCACGGCGCCTGCCGCCCCTGCTCCGACGACGATCACATCATGCGACATGGCATTCTTCCCCTGATGGTGTGGTCACACGACGCATGGGTCTGCGGCGACGGCGGGGCCCGTGGAACGGGCGTGCGGCGCCCCGATGCGGTACGGGGGAGCAGACCATAAAAGAGTTCATATGTAAACTGTGATTTGCATATGAAACAGTCGTGGACACGATCTCAGAGGGTTGCGAGATCGGCGATCGCTTTCCGGATCGCCTCGCGCGAAAACGGCTTTTCCAGGATGACGGCGTTCTCCCTGCCGGTCGCTTCGGCGATCAGGTCCGGGCCGCTCACCGTGTCGCCGGTGACGAAGACGATGCGCCGGGCAGCCGCGGGGCGGGCGGCGGTGACCGCCTTCCAGAAGGCCGTGCCGCCGCCGCCGGGCATGCGCAGGTCGCAGAAGATCAGCGCATAGGCGTTTTCGAGCGCATGGCGCACGCCCTCGGCGACGGAGCCGGCGATCTGCGGCCGGTAGCCGTCCGTCTCAAGGACATCGGCGAGGATCTCGGCGATGTCCGGCTCGTCGTCGACGATCAGCACCGCGCCGGAGGCGGCCCCGGGCGGGGCGGCCTCTTCGGGGGGCGGCGGGGCTTTCGCGGCTTCGGCCGGCGCGAGCGGCAGGCGCAGGCTGAAGACGGCGCCGCCGCCTGGCCGGTCGCCGACCGTCAGCGTTCCGCCATGGGCGGCGACGATGTTGGCGGATACCGCGAGGCCGACGCCGGTGCCGACGCCGACCGGCTTGGTGGTGAAGAAGGCCTCGAAGATCCGCGCCTTCAGCGCCGCCGGCACGCCGGGGCCGTTGTCCTCGACCGACAGCAGCGCCTCGTCGCCTTCCTCCGCGATGCAAATGCGGATCAGGCGCGTGCCCGCCCGGTCGCCGAAGGCCTGCTCGGCGTTGACGATCAGGTTGATGATCACCTGCGAGAGCTGGTCGGCGTCCGCCTCGACCGGCCGTGTGCCGGCATCCTCCACCTCGACCGTGACGCCGGCCGAGCGCAGACCGTAGGAGAGCATCTCGGCGGCGGTGCGCACGAGGTCGCCGAGAAGCACGAGGCTGCGCTCCGGCGTCTGCTGGCGCGCCATGGCGAGGAAGGTCTTGACGATGCGGCCGCAGCGCTCGGCGGCAAGCCGGATCTTCACGACCCGCTCGCGCGCGGCGCCCGCGCCGGCCGCCGCCTCGACCATGGCGCTCTGGCCGATGACGACGGAGAGCGGGTTGTTGAGCTCGTGGGCGAGCCCGGTCAGAAGCGATCCCATCGCGCTCAGCTTCTCCGCCTGGTAGAGCTTCTGCCGCTGCCGCTCCAGCGCCTCGGCGGCGGCGTGCTGCGCCGTCAGGTCGCGGACATAGGCGACGTAGCGGATGTCGCCGATGTCGGTGACCTCGTGGATCTGCAGCTCGACCGGAAAGCTGTGCCCGTCGCTGTGGCGGGCGGTGATCTCGACGCGGCCGCCGAGGATGCGCGACGGCCCGCCCCGCTTCATCCGCGCCATGCCGGCCTCGTGGCCCGCGCGGTGCGCGTCCGGCACCATGACCGCGCCGATCGTCCTGCCGGTCGCCTCGCCGGCGGCAAGGCCGAACATCTGCGCGGCGGCCGGGTTGAAATCGCGGATGATGCCGTCGCGGTCGGCGGTGACGACGCCGTCGAGCGCCACGTCGATGACGGCGCGCGACTTGGCGGCGGCGGCGGCCTCGTTCCTCAGGCTGCCGGCGAGCGAGGAGAAGAGGGCGACGATGCGGTTGAACCACGGCCGCCACAGCGGCGGAATGCCGGAGAGCACCGGCGCCCGCCCGGCGTCGAGCGCCTCGACCGCATGCAGCAGCCGGAAGGCCGGCCGCACGAAGATGCGCACCAGCACGAGGTTGCTGGCGATCAGGGCCAGGACGAGCAGGCCGAGATAGGCGAGATAGGGCACCACGTCGCCGAGCGCATCGCCCTCGACCGCCGCCACATCGACGGCATAGAGAAAGCGCCACGGCGTGCCGGCGATCCGGGCGGCATAGACATAGGCGTCGCCCTGCCGAAAGAAGCGCCCCGGGACGGCGTCGGCATCGGCGAAGGACAGCAGCGCGGAGGCGGCCAGGACCTCCGGCGCAGCCGCGGCGCGGCCGAGCGAATCGCCGATGACGTGGCCGCGCTGGTCGGAGAGCACCATCACCTCGCGGCCGGCCTTGTTGCGCATCAGGATGTCGGAGACGACCTTGACCAGCACGTCCGTGCCGACGATGCCGCGAAAGACGCCGTCGACATAGAGCGGCGCGGTGTGCGACACCATCAGCCCGGTGCCGCCGGCATCGTGGTAGACCGGCGCCCAGACGGCGTTGCGTCCGGGATTTTCCCGCGGCGTCGCCAGGGTGTAGAGCGGATAGTCGAAATAGGAGCGGAACGTCTCGCTCTGGTCGTCGCTGCCGATCAGCGCGGCGATCGGGGCCGAGGGGTGGATGACCACCAGATCCTTCGCCGACGAGAAGAAATAGCTCCAGCGGAAATAGGCCTGCGTCGCATGGGCGGAAAGCTGAAGCGGCAGCAGTTCGCCCGTTCCGCGCAGCTCCGCCGCTGCCGCCGGCCGGCCGGCCACGCCGTCCGAAAGCGCCATGGCGAGCAGGTCCCTGCCGAAGCCGAGGTCCGGAACGGCACCGGCGAGGTCGCGCACCGCATCGCCCCCCGCGGGAAGCGCCGATGCCGGATCCGCCGGCCGGGCGAGGCTGCGCTCCATCGACAGCCGCATCGCCGCGACGTAGACGTCGGCCGCCGTCACCAGCGCGTCGATCTTGGCGATGTATTCGCGCGCCTTGATCTCGTGGACGGCGAGGTCGTCGTCGATCGCCGCCCGGTATTCGCGGTAGACGAGCAGCGCCATGATCAGCACGACGGGAAGGCCGATCGCCGAGACCAGCAGCCGGAAACGCCGCTCCAGCGCCCGAACGTCGCCCGCCCTGCCCCCGCGCCCCGTATCGACCATGGCCCCCACCACCCTTACCGGTTGCAGACCATGCTTAGTCCAGATCACGCCCGATGCAAGGCGCTTTCGCCCGTCGTCAGGGGCCGGCGCCGCTGTCGGCAAAGGCGGCGAAATCCTTGAACCCATGGCCGGTGACGATGCAGACGATCGTGTCGGTCGCGGCGATCGCCCCGTCGGCGAAGAGGCGTCGGGCGGCCGCGAGCGAGGCGGCCCCGGTCGGCTCGGCGAAGAGGCCGGCGCGGCGAGCGAGATCGTGCATCGCCGCGCGGATCGCGTCGTCGGCAAGCGCCACGCCCTGCCCGCCGCTGTCTCTCACCAGCGCCAGCGTGTGGCTGCCTTCGAAGGGATAGGTCGTCAGCGGATCGGAGATGCCGGAGGCGATCGTCTTCGGGTTTTCCCACGGCCGGACCTCGGCCGACCCTTCGACGAAGGCGCGGGCGATCGGCGCGCAGCCCTCCGACTGGGCGGCGACGAGCTTCGGCATCGCGCCGCCGCGATCGGCAAAGCCCTGATGCACGCCCTTGACCAGCGGGCCGGAGCTCGTCGGGATGACGATCCAGTCCGGCGTATCGCCGGATAGGTCCTCGGCGATCTCCTGCCCGACGAGGCGCAGCGCGTCGACGCCGTAGGGGTTGAGATAGGTGGTCGTCAGATTGACGTAGCCCTTCTCCCCGGCGAGCGCCATGGCGCGGGCGAAGGAATTGCCGTAATGGCCGGGGACGCGTTCGAGCGCCGCGCCATAGGCGAGGATCTGGGCGAGCTTGCCATGCGGCGTCGCCTCCGGGCAGCAGACGATCGCCGGAACGCCGGCATTCGCCGCATAGCAGGCCGCCGCTGCCCCGGCATTGCCGCTCGACGCGCTGACGATGCCGGTCGCACCCATCTCCAGCGCCCGCGTCAGCGCGGCGGCGACGAGCCGGTCCTTGAAAGAGCCGGAGGGGTTGCGCGTCTCGTCCTTGAGGAACAGGTTTCCATGAAAATCCGGAGCAAGCAGCGCCGGCGGGACCTGCCGGAGCGGCGTTTCCCCCTCGCCGAGCGTCACCGCGTCGGAGACGAAATCACCGCGCCGCCAGCGGCCGGAGACCGGTCTCGGCCGCTCGACCTCCAGAATGCCGCCGCAGGCCGGGCAGCGGTAGAGGAGCGTCGCGGCCCGCGCCGTCCCGCAGGCGACGCAGCGCAGCGAAAGCCCCGTGTCACCGGCATGCCGCGTCATTGCATCATGCCCCGGGCCGCGACCGGGAAGACGCATTCGACCCGGCGTCCGCGCATGCCGACATACCAGTCGTAGCGGTCGACGGTCGGGTCGCAATGGCCGGGGACGAGGCGCAGCGTCTCGCCGACCGTCAGACGGCCGTCGAGCGTCATCGACCCGTGCTCGTCGGAGGCGCCGACATAGGTAATGTCCGGCCGCCCGTCGACGAGCGGCAGGCCGCTGTCGACCGCCACCCCCTTGTGGCCGCAATCGACGACAGCAAGCCCGTCGCGCGCCGAACTCATCACCGTCGAGAGCACGAAGAGCGACTGGCGGAAATCCGGCGACGGCACGTTGCGGGCGTAATCGGCATCCATGAACACGTAGGAGCCGGCCTGCAGCTCGTTGTAGACGCCGCTTGCCGCCTCATGGGTGAAGGTGCCGGTGCCGGCGCCGCCGACGATGGCGCAGTCGAGCCCCTCGCCCTTGATCGCCTCGATCGTCGCAACCGTCTCGCGCACGGCCTTTGCGATCGCGCCGTGCCGCTCCTCCTCGCTGCGCAGGTGCTGGGCGGCGCCCTGATAGGATTGCAGGCCGGAGAAGATGAGGGAATTGCTCGCCGCGATCCGGCGGGCGAGCGCCGCCGCATCGGCTCCCGGCGCCACGCCGCAGCGCATGCCCATCACGTCGATCTCGACCAGCACCCGGATGCGCGCGCCGGCGGCTTCCGCCGCCGCCTCGACCAGCCCGACGATGCGCGCATCGTCGACGCAGACCGCGACATCGGCGATCTTCGCCAGCGCCGCGAGACGCGCGAGCTTCCGCGGCGTCACCACCTCGTTCGAAACGAGGATGTCGGAAACGCCGCCCCAGGCGAGCGCCTCCGCCTCCGCCGTCTTCTGCACGCATTGCCCGACGGCGCCGCGCGCGATCTGCCAGCGGGCGATGACCGGCGACTTGTGCGTCTTGGCGTGCGCCCTGAGGCCCACGCCGTTTTCCCGGCAGAAGGCGGCCATCCGGTCGAGATTGGCCTCCATCGCGTCGAGATCGATGATGAGGGCGGGCGTATCGACCTCGGATTCGTCCATGCCGGGCTCGGCCGGCGGTCTCTGCAACATCGTCACGCTCCTTACGCCGCGATCGAGGGCCGCGTCGCGGTCGACAGCGTCTCGAAATTGTCGCGGATATAGGCGGCGGCCCGAAGCGCCAGCGCCGAGATCGTCGGGGTCGGATTGACGACGCCGCCGGTCGCGAGCACGCTGCCGTCGACGATGAAGAGGTTCGGCACCTCCCAGGTCTGGTGCCACTTGTTGACGACGGAGGTTTCCGGATCCGCGCCCATGCGGCAGGTGCCGATCATGTGCCAGGCCGGCGTGCGGTAGACGCCGTCCTTGTCGCGGTAGTCCTGCAGCCGGTAGTCGAAGGCGCCGCAGGCCTTGGCGAGGTCTTCGAGCCGGTCGAGCATGTAGTTCATCATCCGCCGGTCGTTCTCGCCCGGCGCGTAATGGGTGCGCGCCGCCGGAACACCGTCGGAATCCTTCAAGACCGGGTCGAGCGTGACGCGGTTTTCCGGGTTGGGGATGTCGTCGCCGATGGCGAAGACGCCGATCGAATGGCCGAAGCGGCGCTTGAACCACTCATGATGGCCCTTGCCCCAGGGGGCGCGGGCCGAGGTGAACCAGCCGGCGGCAAGCTCGCCCGCCGAGGCCGTCGAGGTGATGCAGTTGAAGTTGAAGCCGTTGACGAAGCCGCGCGAGACGTCCGTCTCGGCGAACTGGCGCGACAGCAGCGAGGCGACATAGCCGATCTGCCCGTCGACCGGCTCGTCCACCCACATCTCGCAGGCGACCAGCGTGTGGTGCATGAGGTGGCGGCCGACCTGGTCGTTGCTATTGGCGAGGTTGTCGGAGGCAAGCAGCAGCCGCGGCGTGCCGATGCCGTTCGCCGCGACGATGACGATCTTCGCCCGCTGGAAATGCTCGTGCCCGGTGTTGCGGTCGACATAGAGCGCCCCGGTCGCCCGGCCGTCGCGGCCCTTCTCGATCCTGAGCACCCGCGCATTGATGCGCAGCTCGCAGCCGGCCTCGAGCGCCTTCGGCCAGATCGACAGCGAATATTTGCTCATCGAGCCGCGCGGACAGCCGTTGCAGGTGCCGCAATTGTTGCAGGCGGGACGGCCGTCGTAATCCTCGGTGATCGTGCCCGCCTCGACCGGCCACCAGTGCCAGCCGAGCGTGTCGAAGCCGGAGGCGAGCCGCTTCGCCACCTTCGAGACCGGCATCGGCCGTGTCGGCGGCGTGTCGCGCGGCGGCATCGCCGGATCGCCGGCAAGCGCCGAGACGCCGACGAGACGGTCGGCCTGTTCATAATAGGGGGCGACGTCCTCATAGGTGATCGGCCAGTCCGGCTGCAGCCCGTGCTCGGTACCTTTCCGGAAATCGGACGGCCGGTAGCGCGGCCAGATCGCGCCATAGACATTGGTCGAGCCGCCGACCGCGTTCCACATCAGGATCTGCGAGGAATCCGAATGGACCGGAAAGTCGTCGGGGTGGGTGCGCTTGTTGACGTCCGGGCTCCAGTTGGTGCGCCGCTGCCAGGTCCAGTCGGAGTGGAGATGCGGATGGTCCTTCGCCTCCACCCAGGAGCCCTGCTCCAGACAGACGACGTCGAGGCCGGCCTCGGCGAGCGTCAGGGCGGCGAGCGCCCCGGTCGCGCCGGAGCCGACGATCAGGACATCGCAGATACGCTCATCGGTCATCGTTCAAGCCCCCATCGGGTTGTCGTCTTGGTGTCGAGGTCGAGGCCGGATATGTCCACGCGCCGCACCTCGTCGGTCCTGAGATAGGCGCCGCGGCCATGGGTCGGCGTGTCGCGGCCGAAATCGAAGGGTGCCATCGGATAGCCGGTGACATGCGGCCGCGCGGAATAGGGCCGGCCGGTCTGCTGGATGGCCTCGATGACGAAGGGCGTCTCGTAATAGGCGATGACGGCGGCGGTGTAGATCCGGTCGAAGAGATCGGGATCGGCCGCCTCGAAGGCGGAGACGGCGCGGATGCGGGCCTCCGGATCGCCGCTCGCGAGGTCGCCGTCGGCGAAGCCGAGGCGGTCGGCGACGGTCTCGGCGAGCGTCGATCCCAGATCGGAGAACAGCCGCATTGCCAGGATGCCGTGCACGCCTGCGGCGGAGGCGGAGGGGAAATCCTCCGCGCCCGGGATCAGTTCGTCGACGAGGAGGGCGAGCATCTGCGCCTTGTCCTTCGGCGAGAGGCGCGAATTGCGCTCGGGGCTTCGTGCGGGAGCGCTCATCGTGCCGCAGCCTTCGGGTCGATCGTGACGGTGACCATCTTCAGCTCGGTCATCGCCTCCATCGTGTGCATGCCGCCGAGACGGCCGATGCCGCTCTTGGTGTTCGAGCCGCCGCCGAAGGGCAGGTGGATCTCCCAGTAGGTGCTGCCGGAATTGATGTTGACGATGCCGGCGGGGATCGCCTTCGCCACCTCGACGCCGCGCGCGACGTCGCGGGTGAAGACGCCGACGGAGAGGCCGTAATCGCTGTCGAGCGCGAGATCGAGCGCCTCGGCCTCGTCCTTGAAGGCGATGACGGGCACGACCGGGCCAAACGTCTCCTCGCGGTTGAGCTTCATCTCGCGGGTGACGCCGCGCACGATCGTCGGCTCGAAATAGAGCGAGCCGCCGAGATCCGGGCGCGGCTTGCCGCCGGCAAGCACCGTGGCGCCGTTCGCGACCGCGTCGTCGACATGCTCCTTCACCTTGGCCGCGACCTTGGCATTGTTGAGCGGGCCCATCGTCGTGCCCTGGTGGAAGGGATCGCCGAGCACATGCTTTTGCGCATGCACGGTGAGTTTGGCGCAGAGATCGTCGACGATCGAGAAGTGGGCGAGCACGCGGCCGGTGGCGGCGCAGACCTGGCCGGCATTGAAGAAGGCGCCGCCGGCGGCGGCCGCCGCCGCCGCGTCGAGATCGGCATCCTCGTAGACGATGACCGGGCCGTTGCCGCCGAGTTCGAGCAGCATCGGCTTGCCGGCGCCGCGCTCGGCGATGCGCCTGCCCGTCGCGGCACTCCCCGTGAAGCCGATGGCGGCGACATCCTTGTGGACGACGACGGCGTCGCCGGCGGTCGCCCCCTCGCCGATCACGAGGTTGACGACGCCGGCCGGAAGCCCCGCCTTCTCGATCACCTCCATCAGCGCGCAGGCGACGAGCGAGGTCGACGGCGCCGGCACCCAGACGATGGCGTTGCCGGTGGCGATCCCCGGCGCCAGATATTCGACCGGGATGTTGACCGGGAAATTCCACGGCGTGATCACGCCATAGACGCCGCGCGGCTGGCGAAGGGTCATGACGAGCTTGGTCGGGTCCTCGGCCGGCAGCGTCTGGCCGCCCATCTGCTTGACGAGTTCGGCGGCGAGACGGAAGCCGTCGGCGGCCTTGCCGACCTCGCCCATGGCTTCCGCGAGGATCTTGCCCTGTTCGAGCGACAGGAGACGGGCGATCGCCTCGCGCTCGGCGTCGATCGCCGCACCGATGGCGACGCACATCTCGGCGCGCTTGAAGACCGGCGTCGCGGCCCAGGAGGGTGCCGCGGCCTTGGCGGCGGCGACGGCCTTTGCCGCCGTCTCGCGGCTCGATTTCGGCAGCGCGCCGATCGTCTCGCCGGTCGCCGGATTGACCGCCGGCATGGTCTCGGCTTCCGCGATCCATTCACCGCCGATGAAATTGCGGGCCGCGCCCCTCAGCGTGTAGGTTCCGTGCATCTCTCTCTCCCTGTCCTTATTCGGCGGCATGCGCCAGCGGCGCCGCGTCCGTGCCGATGTCGCGGCCGGCAATGACGAGGCCGGCGGCGAAGAAGCGTTGCGGCGCGACGACGACCTCGCCGCGCACGTCTTCCAGCGGGAACGCCCCGTCGCGCAGCTCGAGCACGCTGGCGTCGCCCTGCGCGCCCACCTTGAACGTGCCGAGTTCGGGGCGCTGCACAGCCTTCGCCGCATTCACCGTCGAGGCGGCAATGATGTCGGTGAGCGACATGCCGAGCGGCAGGAACTTCGACATGGTCGTCACCTGGTCATAGGCCGGACCCTCGATGCAGAGCGCGTGCACGTCGGAGGAGATCGTATCGGGCGGAAAACCCTCCGCCATCATCGCCCGCGCCGTCTTCCACGAGAACGAGCCCATGCCGTGGCCGATGTCGAACAGGACGCCGCGCTCGCGCGCCGCGAGGATCTCCTCCTTCACCTTGCCGCGCCCGTCGACGGGCGCGTTCGGGAAGGGGCGGTAGCAATGGGTGAGCACGTCGCCCTTGCGCAGCTTGGCGACGACGGCTTCATAGGACGGTGGCGGCTCGTCGATATGGGCCATCAGCGGCAGGCCTGTCTCGTCGGCGACCTGAAGGGCGATGTCGAGCGGCTGGATGCCGGAGGGGCCGGAGGCATGCCGGCCGATGCGCACCTTGACGCCGATGATCACGTCGCGGTTGTCGTTGATCACCTCGACGGCGTCGCGCGCCGCCATCAGGCGCAGGTCATGGCTTTCGCCGATCATGATGTTCTTCGAGAAGCCGTAGATGCCGGCGAACGAGACATGCAGGTAGACGAGCACGCGCGCGGTCGAGCGTTCGATCACATGCTTGCGGAAGCCGGGGAAATTGCCGGGGCCGGCGCTGCCGGTGTCGACGCAGGTCGAGACCGCGCTCATGCGGGCGAAGGCATCCGGATCGACGCCGAGCGAGGTGCCGCCCCAGTAGACATGGGTGTGCAGGTCGATGAGGCCGGGCGTGACGATCAGGCCGGTGACGACCTTCTCCTTCAGGCCCGACAGGCCGTCGCCGAGGGCTGCGACCTTGCCGGCGGAAAAGGCGACGTCGGTGACGCGGTCGATCCCTAGCGAGGGATCGATGACGCGCCCGTTCTTCAATACGAGATCATAGGGCATGTAGGCGGCTTTCGGTTTCCGTAACGGAGGGTGTGAGGCGCAGGCCGGTGTCGGCCGCGAAATAGCGCACGGCATCGGCGCCGGCCGACAGCGTGATCCGCTCGCCGGGGGAAAGCCCGGCCGGATCGGAACAGGTGGCGCGCACGACATGGCCGCCGACGGCGACGTCGAGGAACTGGAAGGGGCCGGCGGGCTCCACCAGCATCAGCTCGCCGGAAAGCGTCAGCCCGCCCGGCACCGTTCCGGGCTTCAGGTCGTGCGGGCGCACGCCGACCACATGGCCGGCCGTCGCGCCGCAGAGTTCGGCGGGCAGGAAATTCATCTGCGGCGAGCCGATGAAGCCGGCGACGAAGCGGTTGGCCGGGTGGTTGTAGACCTCCATCGGCGCGGCGAACTGCTGGACGATGCCGTCCTTCATCACCGCGATCCGGTCGGAGAGCACCATCGCCTCCTCCTGGTCGTGGGTGACGAAGATGACGGTGATGCCGAGTTCCTTCTGCAACTTGCGGATCTCGGTGCGCATGCGCACGCGCAGCGACGCGTCGAGGTTCGACAGCGGCTCGTCCATCAGAAGCACGGAGGGGTTGCGCACGATGGCGCGGCCGACGGCGACGCGCTGGCGCTGGCCGCCGGAAAGCTCGGCCGGCAGCCGGTCGAGCAGCGCCTCGATGCCGAGCACGTCGGCGGCCCAGGCCACCTGCTTGCCGATCGTGCCGTCGTCGAGCTTCTGCTGGCGCAGCGGAAAGGCGATGTTCTCGCGCACGCTCATATGCGGGTAGAGGGCGTAGTCCTGGAAGACCAGCGCGATGTTGCGCTCGCGGGGCCCGAGATCGGTGATGTCGCGGCCGTCGAAGCGGATCGTGCCCTCGTTGATCTCCTCGAGGCCGGCGATGCAGAACAGAAGGGTCGACTTGCCGCAGCCCGACGGCCCGAGGAAGGAGATGAACTCGCCGTCCTCGATCGCAAGATCCAGACCTTTCAGCACATGGACGGTGTGGAAGCGCTTCTCGAGGCCGGAGATCTTGATCGATGCCATGGGTGTACTCCTTAGATCAGCCCTTGACCGCGCCGGACAGCGCACCCTGGACGAGGTAGCGTTGGAAGAAGAAGGCGACCGCCACGGGGGGGATGATGGCGAGCACGCTTGCGGCAAAGAGCGGCCCGTATTCGTAGAAGCGCGCCTGGTTGAGGAAGCCGGCGATGATCACCGGGATCGTCTGGGTGCGCGGCGTCGAGGTGAGGATCATCGCGAAGAGGAACTCGTTCCAGGAGACGAGGAAGCAGAAGATCAGCGCCGCGATGATGCCGGGGCGCACCACCGGCACCAGGACCTTGCGGAACATGGTCCAGCGGCTGCAGCCATCGATCTCGGCGGCGCGTTCGAGGCTCAGCGGCACCGTCTCGAAACTCGATTTCATCATCCAGGCGGCGAGCGGCATCAGGATGGTGGAATAGGCGATGATGACGCCGAGATAGGTGTCGATCAGGCCGAGCGAGCGGAAGATGACGAAGAAGGGCAGCACCAGGGTCAGCGCCGGCACCATGCGGGTGAGCAGCAGCACCCAGAGGCTGACGGAGAAGAAGCGGTGCCTGCCGTAGCGGGCGAAGCCGTAGCCGGCAAAGGTGCCGAGCGCGACGTTGATCACCGAGACGATGACGCCGATGACGAAGCTGTTGAACAGCGACACCGGCACGCGCTGCGCCTGCACGCCGGCCGTGCCCTCGGCCATCAGCACCATGCGGTAGTTCTCGAAGGTCAGCGTCGAGGGAATGATCGAGGGCGGCGTGCGGATCAGGTCGGTCGCCGGCGACAGGCTGATGAAGACCAGCGCCGCCACGGGAAGGAAGGACCAGATGGCGATCGCCGCGACGGCCAGCCGGAAGAGCACGCTCCTCACCGTCCTCGCGGTCGCCGGATGCAGGAGGGGGCGGACGGTCCAGGGCGGGATCGCCACCATGGTCGGCCGCGCCTTGCGTGCCGCCACCCCGACCTCGACCTCGGCCGGCGCGCTGGCGGATGTCGCCCGGCGCGGGCTCAGCACGAAGAAATAGAGGATGGCGCAGGCGAGGCTGAGGATGGTCAGCACGTAGAGGATCGCCGCGCCCTCGCCGAACTTCAGGAACTGGAAGGACTGCATGTAGCCGAGCCATGACAAGGTGGTGGTCGCCGCCCCCGGCCCGCCGCGCGTCATGATCCAGATGATGTCGAAGGTCATCAGCGCGTTGATCGTGGCGATGATGGTGGAGAAGAGCAGCGTCGGCTTGAGCCAGGGCAGCGTGATCGAGAAGAAGCGCTTGACCGGCCCGGCGCCGTCGAGAAGCGCGGCGCGGTTGAGGCTCGCGGGCATGGATTGCAGCGCGGACAGCATCATCAGCGTCGTCAGCGGCGCCTGGTTCCAGATCTGCGTCAGCGCCACGAGGTTCAGCGCGCGAAATCCGTCGCCGAACCAGGCGGTGGCGAGGCGTCCGAGGCCGATATCGTGGAGGAAGCCGTTGAGCAGGCCGAAATTGCCGGCATAGACGAAGGACCAGAGCACGCCGATCGACACAGGCGCCATCGCCCAGGGAACCAGCACGATCGAGCGGAGGGCGCCGCGTCCGGCAAAGGTCTGGTTGAGCACGAGGGCGAAGAGCGTGCCGAGCACGGTGGTGCCGACGACGGCGAGCGCGGAGAAATAGGCGGTGCGCGCCAGCGCGTACCAGAAGTCCATGGTCTCGAACATCTTCGTATAGTTGGCGAAGCCGACGAAGATCCAGCGCTTGGTGATCGGGTTGGTGCTGTTGAAGGAGAGGTAGAGGCTGTAGAGCAGCGGCAGGCCGACGATCAGCGCCATCAGCACCAGGGTCGGCGTGACGGTCAGGTAGGCGAAGGCCGGCAGGCGGCCGATGCGGCGGCGCTTTTTGGAAGGAAGCGTCATCGTCGCGGTCTCGGCGGTCACGGTCATGTCTGTCCCTCGCAGGTCGGCATCGGCAGTGCGCGGGAGGAACGCGGGCACGATGCCGTTCGGGGCTGAACTCCGGTCGCCGGCCGGCCGCGCGAGCCGGCCGTCGACCTTTGCGCTTTCCTTCGGGAAGGCGCCTGCTTACTGATACTGGGCCTTCAGTTCGGCCGCCTTGTCGGCGAGCGCGGTGACCAGCGCGTCGGTGGACGAGCCGGAACGGATGTATTCCTGCACCTGCTGCATCATGAACATGTCCCATTCGGGGAACCAGATCGTCTTGCCGATCGAGCGCGCCGTCGCCATGCCGAGCTGCTCCGACGAGATCTTCAGGTCGCGCCACTTGGAGAAGCTCTCGACGATCTCCGGATCCTCCATCACCTCCTTGTAGCCCGAACCGAGGCCGAATTCGAGCGCCCAGCGCTTGATGACGTGGTACTGGCCGTCCTTCGCCTTGCCGCCGAAGAACTGCAGGAGGTTCCAGACGCGCTCCTCGTCGACGGGCTTGGCGCCCATCAGATAGGCGGCGGTCCAGGCCATGGTCGAGCGGGTGGCGCCCGGCATCAGCGCGTTCTTCACCTTGCCGGCGATCTTGGAGACGGCCGGGTCGTTGGCGACCTTGTGGTTGTAGTCGTGCACGACCATGAAGGTGTGGCGGCCGGAGGCGTAGCTCGGCACGCCCTCGCCCGGCAGCGTCATGATGTCCTCGACGACCAGCTTCTCCTTGTAGAGCGTCTGGTGCACCTCGAGGATCTTGCGCAGCGCCGGCTCGTCGACGAAATTGCCGTCGGCGTCGAACACCTTGGCGCCTTCCGAATACCAGCAGGCGAACATGTGCCAGGACATGTTCGGCCATTGCTGCTGCCACATACCGTGGAACGGCGCGTCGGAGATGCCGTCCGCCTTCAGTTTGCGGCAGACTTCAAGGACCGCATCCCAGGTCGTCGGCGACTCGACGCCGATCTTGGCGAGATGCTCCTCGTTGTAGAGGAAGGTGTTGTAGCCGGCGTAATAGGGCAGGCCGGCGAGCTCGCCGGTCGGCAGCGACAGCGACTGGATCGAGACCGGGAACATCTTCGCCTTGATCTCGTCGATGCCCGGAAGTCCCTCGAGGGTCCGGATCCATTCCGCCGTGTGCCAGCGGGCGATGTAGTTCTCTTCCGCATAGAGCATGTCGAGATGCTGGCCGCCGGTCAGCTTCGTCTCGGCGAGCGGATGGTAGTCGCCGGTGATCAGCTCGTAGGCGACGTTCTCGTCGTAGAGCTTCATGAAGGTCTTGACGTTCTCGTCGACGATCTGCGGCTGGTACTGCCAGCCGGCGAAGTTGAGCGGCGTCGACGGGGCGGCAAAGGCCCGTCCGCCCATCAGGCTCGCGGCCGACAGGGCGGCGGCGCCGCCCAGGATCTGCCGTCTGGACATGAGAAGTCGTTCCAGCGAAGACGTCATTGCTAGTTCCCCTTGACGATCGGTTCTTGATGTCTGCTTCCGGCGTGTTCCGGAATAGATGCGCAGTAAGTCCCGTCCTCCGCGCGTGGGGCGCGGCCGGTGAACGCTGCTTGTGGGGTAACTATGCGCGATTTTTTCAGACTGTCTAGGAAAATTTTATTTTTGGATCATTTTTGACTTCGCAATTGCAGCATCGGCGTCGAATGGAAAATTTTTGATCAGAAAATGCAAAAAATAATCATGAAAATCAATCGCACAGCGGCTGGGTGTCGGGCATGTCGCGGGTGGTGGCGAGCTGCTGCTTCAGCCGGCGCAGCTTCTCGCGGCCGGCATCCTTGCGGGCGATCGCCACGCCATAGGCGATGATGTCGATGGCGATCAGATAGGCGTAGCGGATCGAGGCGGGGCTGAGGATGTCCTCGTCGGGCGGGCTGTCGATCGGCAGGAACGCGTCGACAGCGGCGGCAAGGCCGGAGCCGCTGCGCGTCAGGGCGATGGTGACGGCATGGTATTCGCGCGCCACCAGCATCGCCTGCTCGAGGCCCTCGTTGGCGCCGGTCAGCGAGCAGCCGAGCACCACGTCGCCGCGATCGACCGTCGAGGCGAGCATCAGCTGCATCTGCTCGTCAGAGCAGGGCACGACGCGGATGCCGAGCCGGAAGAAGCGGTTCTGGATCTCGGCGACCAGCCAGGACGAGACGCCGCCATTGCCGAAGGCGTAGAGCGTCGAGCAGGCGCTGATCGCCTCGATGACGCGGGCGGCGCGGGCGAGATCGACCATGTTGTGCATGTCGGCGATCGTCTTCTGCGCCCGCTTGCTGACCCGCTCGGCCACTTCGGCGATCGAGGCCGGCGGCGTCGGCGGCTCGAGATAGTGGATGCCGATCCTGACCGAGCCCATGATCTTCAGCTTCAGGTCCTTCAGGCCGTCGCAGCCGAGCGTGCGGGCGAAGCGGGTGATCGTCGGCGCGGAGACGGCAAGCCAGCTCGACAGTTCCTCGATCGGCAGCTCGACGAAGCGGTGCGGCGCCGAGAGGATGGCCTCGGCGATCCGCCGGTTCGACTTGGAGAAGCCCGGTTTCGCGTCGATGATCGTTCCGAGGATGTCCTGCGCCTTGTCGTCTTTCGCCCCGTTCTTCGGCTGGAAGCGCGGGTCGGCGGGGCGCAATTGCTGCCTGCTGGCCATGAATGTCTCCGGTTTTGCCACGACGTTCCGCCCAAATGCGCGGCGTGTCAACAATCGCGGGACGGCAATTCACCGAAGGGTTGCGTGCGGCAAAAAGCCGGACCCCTCCCCTTGACGACTTGACTGGACAAGTGAATCCTGTGTCCAACGCGGGCGACAGGACGGGGCCGGACGATGCATCTTTCCATGTGGACCTATCCCTGGGACGTCCAGGACCAGGGGCTTTCGCGGATCCGGGCGGATCTCGAAGGCCGGGCCGGGCTGAACACGGTAAGCCTCGCCACCTCCTACCATGCCGGGCGCTTCCTCCAGCCGAGAAGCCCGGCGCAGAAGGCCTATTTTCCCGAGGACGGCACGGTCTATTACACACCCGACGATGCGGTCTGGGCGGGCAAGGAGATCCGCCCGCTGATGGCGGCAAATGTCGCCGAGCGCGGCGACATGTTATCGGCGCTGACCCGCGCGCGCGACGCGGGCGACGGCCTGAAGGTCTCCTGCTGGACCGTCTGCCTGCACAATACCCGGCTCGGCATGCTGCATCCCGGCCACGTCACCCGCAATGCCTTCGGCAATGCCAATTGCTACAATCTCTGCCCGTCGAGCCCGGCCGCGCGCGACTATGTCGTGACGATGGTGGCCGAGATCACCAAGACCTACCGGCCGGACATGCTGGAGCTCGAAAGCCCGAACTTCATGGGTTTCGCCCATGAGTACCACCACGAAAAGGACGGCGTCGGCCTGCTCCCCGAGGACGATTTCCTGCTGTCGCTCTGCTTTTGCGACCATTGCGCCGCGCGCGCGGGCGACGCCGGTGTCGACATCGGGTCGGCGCGCGAGACCGTGAAGGGCTTCATCGCCGAGGCCTGCGAGCGCGAGATCCCGGCGGTCCGCTTTCCCGATTTCCCCGAGGCCGGCATCGACGCCTTCCGGGCCTTTCCGGCGCTCCACGCCTTCCTTCGATGGCGCAGCGCGCCGGTGACAAGCCTGATCGCCGAGATCCGGGAAAAGGCCGATCCGGTGACGAGGATCGTGCTGATCGACCTCAAGAACGGCTGGCTCGGCGGCGTCGATCTTAAGGCGGTGGCGCGCGTCTGCGACGGGGCGATCCTCTGCTGCTATGACATGACGCCGGGCGCGGTCGAAGACCTGATGCGCGAGGGGCGCGCGGCACTCGGAGCGGACAGATGTCTCGGCGCCGGCTTCCGCGTCTTCTATCCCGAGATGACCGGGGCCGCCGACCTCGCCGTCCGCGCCAAAGCGGCGGTCGAGGCCGGCGCCGACGGCATCAATTTCTACAATTACGGCCTGATCCCGGAGCGCCGCCTCGACTGGGTGCGCGCCGCCGTCGACGGCCTCGGGCGCTGAGCCTCACGCCGCGCCAACCGAAGGGACACCCCGCATGGCTTTCATCCGCACCCTGACCGGCGACATCGCGCCCGAGGACCTGGGCGTCACCTACGCCCACGACCATCTCTTCTGCGTTCCGCCCCTGTGGAAGGAGAAGAAGCTCGACGACTTCCTGATCGACGACCTCGAAAGCTCGATCAAGGATGTCGCGCTCTTCACCGCTGCCGGCGGCCAGGCGGTCTATGACGCGACCGCCATCGACTACGGCCGCGACCCGACGGCGCTGAAGGCGATCTCCGAGCGCACCGGCATCCGCATCATCGCCACCGCCGGCTTCAACAAGGCGGTGATGTGGCCGGGCCAGATGGCCGGCACCGGCGGCACCTTTCGCGACTGGATCGACGGCCACAGCCGCGCCGAGATCCGCGACCACGTCGTGTCGGAACTGACCGTCGGCATGGACGGAACGGACCTCAAGGGCGGCGTCGCCAAGTTCGGCACCGGCTACAACACGGTCTCGGACGCCGAGGACAAGGTGATGCGCGCCGTGCTCGACGCGCACAAGGAGACCGGCGCGCCGCTCCATTCCCACACCGAACTCGGCACGCTGATCCTCGAACAGCTCGCCGTCGTGAAGGAGGAGGGCGTCGACCCGGCGCGGCTGACGATTGCCCATGTCGACCGCAATCCCGATCCCTGGCTGCACCGCAAGGCCGCCGAGACCGGCGCCTTTCTCTGCTTCGACGGCATCAGCCGGATCAAGTACCATCCCGAAAGCGTGCTGATCGACTGCATCCTCGCCCTCGTCAGGCACGGACACCAGGACCAGATCCTCGTCGGCGGCGACATCGCCCGGCGTACCATGTTCCGCAACTATGGCGAGGGCGGCCTCGGCCTCGGCTATATCCTGCAGAGCTGGGTGCCGCGCTTCGTCGAGCAGGCGGGCGAGGCCGGCTTCGACGGCGAGGCCCTGTTCAGGGCCTTCTTCATCGACAATCCGCGCCGCGCCTTCGTCTTCGCGCCGTGAGCGGCCTGATGCGCGACACGACCGACATCACCGCGCTGAACGACAGCGAGATGGTCGCGGCCCTTGCCCGCCGGCCCGTGCTCGTGCTGCCGATCGGCGCAGTCGAAAGCCATGGCGACCACCTGCCGGCCGGCACCGACACCCTCCTCGCCGGCAGGCTGACGGAGGAACTGGCGCGGGCGGTTGGCGGGGCGACGCCGCTGCTGCGCCTGCCGGTGCTGCCCTTCGGCCAGGTCTGGTCGCTCGCCGACGCGCCCGGTTCCTTCGGCATTTCCGGCGAGACCGTGACGCGCGCGATCGTCGAGATCGCCCGCTCGGCCAAGGCGAAGGGGCTCGCCACCCTCGTCGCGCTCAACGCCCATCTCGGCAATGCGGCGGCGATCCGCGAGGCGCAGCGCATCCTGAAGGACGAGGGCTTCGTCCTCGCCCATTTCTTCTATCCCGGCGCCGATCCGCTGATCGCCTCCGTACGGGAAAGGCCGCAGGCCCATCCCGCCTTCATGCATGCCTGCGAGATCGAGACCTCCTACATGCTGCATCTCGCCCCGGAGCATGTCGACATGGCGAAGGCGATTGCCAACTATCCGGACTTCCCCGAGGACTTCTCGCTCATACCCTACCGGTGGACCGAATTCTCCGACAGTCCCGTGCTCGGCGACGCCCGCGCGGCGACCGCCGAGAAGGGGCGGATCGTCCTTGAGGCGGTGATCGCCGATATGGCAAAGCGGGTGGCGCTCCTCTATGCTCGCCAGCCGTGAACCGACGGACGCGTTCGAGGAGGCCGCTTGACCCTTTCCCCCGCCCGGGCCGATCACCGGCCGGTCTATATCCGGATCGCCGAGACGCTCAGGGCGCGCATCCTTTCCGGCTGGTACGAGGGCCGCATCGACGGCGAACTGCCGCTCGCGCGCGAATGGAAGGTCAGCCGCCGGACGATCCAGCAGGCGCTGGAGGTGCTGGTCGCCGAAGGGCTGCTGGTGCGCCGGCACGGCCTCGGCACCTTCGTCAATCCGAAGGGCGTGGAGACGCGCTACCGCGCCATTACCTCGATCACGGAGGCCGTCGCCGGACAGGGGCTGACGCCGGAGTTCCGCGTGCTGGCGAGCTGCCCGGAGGCGGCGGGGGCGGAGGCCGCGGCCTTCTTCGGCCTCGGTGACGGCGCCAAGGTCTATCGCCATCGCCGGCTGGTCTCGGCGGGCGGGCGCGCGCTCGCCGTCGTCGACACGATCCTCAACCTCGCGCTGCTGGAGGGGCTCGACCTCTCCCGCCTCGACACGTCGCTCTACGGCGCGCTGCGCGCCGGCTTCAACCGGACCGTGGTCGCCGCCGAGGACCGTTACATACCGGCCCTTGCCGGCGACGACATCGCCCCGCTGCTCGGCATCGCGGCGGGAAGCGCGATCTTCCTCGCCCTCCGCCGCGCCCGCGACCAGACCGGGGCGGCGATCGAACTGTCGCGTATCTCCATGCTGCCCGTCGCCCTCGACATCTCCATCCGCCATGTCGGCTTCCCGTCGGCAACGGTCGCGCCGGAGGCGCGCCAATGGGCCTATACGGTCGGCTTCGGTCCCTTCGGGACATGAGCGCCGCCGTGCAGGACGCCCGTCAGTCGGCGACCGCTCTCAGGGCGCCGAGCGCGGCGGCGCTGCCGGCCCGGAACCGGCGATGGCCGGCCGCATAGATCTCCGCCGTGGCGACATCGGGCTCATGCCGGCGGCGGGCGCGGAACGTGGCGCGGCAGGCCTCGCCGAGCGAGGAATAGGCGCCGGTCGCGACCATGGCGCAGAGCGCGGCGCCCTTGGCGCCGAACTGCGTGCCGTCCGGGATCTCCACCGCCGCGCCGGTGACGTCGGCGATCATCTGGCTCCAGAACGGGCTGCGCGCGCCGCCGCCGGAGAGGCGGATCGTGCCGCCCGCGCCGCCGATCGCGCCGTAGCAGTCGTGGATCGCGTAGGCGATGCCCTCGTAGACGGCGCGCACCATGTCGGCGCGGCCGTGATGGGGTGCCAGGCCGTGGAAGCCGGCGCGCGCGCGCGGCTCGATGCGCGGCGCGATCACGCCGCTCGCCGAGAGATAGGGGACGAAGACGACGCCGTTGGCGCCGGCCGGGCTCGTCCCGGCGAGCCTGCCCAGCGCCTCGTAAGGGGCCTCCGCGGCGGCGATGTCGGGGCAGAGCGCCGCCAGGCACCAGTCGAGCACGGTGGTGCCGGCGACATTGACCATGGTCTTCATCCAGCGCCGCTCCGGCACGATGAAGAGCAGGCCGAGATCGGGCGGCGCGTAGACGGCATGGTCGAAGAGCACGCCGTTGAGGCAGGTCGTGCCGAGCACGCTGACCGCCTGTCCCGGCTCGTGGCAGCCGGCGCCGAGCACGCAGGCGCCGGTGTCCCCGGTGCCGATCGCGACCGGCGTGCCGGCGCCGAGGCCGGTTGCGCGCGCCGCCTCCTCCGTCACCGCGCCGGCGAGCGTTTCGGCGCGGCGGACCGGCGCCAGCAGAGGCGCGAGCTCGGGGATGCCGAGGAGGGCCATCGGCTCGGCGTCGAAGGCGCGGGTGCGCGCCGAGCCCGGCGCCATCGCGGCCTCCGACTCCTCGGTCGCCAGCGCGCCGGTCAGCCGGTAGCGGATGAAATCCTTGGCCGTCAGCGTCACCGCGGCGCGCGCCAGCGCCTCCGGCTCGTTCTCCTTCAGCCAGGCGAGGACCGGCAGCGTGCAGCCGAGCTGCATCATCGAGCCGGAATGGGCAAAGACCTTCGAAAACAGCGCCGGATCGCCCGCCTCCAGCCGGTCGACGAGGTTTTGCGCCCGCGCGTCGTTCCAGAGGATCGGCGGGCGGATCGGCCGGCCTTCGCGATCGAGCAGGAAGACGCCGACCATCACGCCGGTGACGCCGATGCCGGCGATCCGTTCCGGGGCGATGCCGGCGGTTGCAAGCAGCGCCCGGATCACCCGCGCCGTCACCGTCCAGAGACGCTCGCCGTCGAGCTCCGACCAGCCGACGGGCGCGGCGAGAAGCTGCATGCGCTCCGACGCCTCCGCCCGTTCCGTCCCCTCCCGGTCGAAGAGGGCGGCCTTGATGACGGACGTGCCGATATCGATCCCGAGAAACATGCGCGCAGCCCTAAACGTGATCACATCTGTCGTCATGTCGCGCGAATGGCAGGCCGGATCAAGAGGATATGCGTGCGAAGGCCTTGCATCCGGGCGGCAAGTTCGGCCATGACTCGCCGATGAGGAAAGTCTCGATCAAGGATCTGGCGGCGCGCACCGGCCTGTCGCAGGCGACCGTGTCGCTGTCGCTGCGCAACCATCCGCGCATTTCCGACGACACCAAGAGCCGCGTGCTGAAGGCGGCGAAGGAGCTCGGCTACGTCTACAACCGGCAGGCCGCGAACCTGCGCATGAGCCGGACGCGCACGATCGGGGTGTGTCTCAACACGATCGAGAACCCGGTGATCGCGCGCATCTTCACCGGGCTCCTGCATTTCTTCCAGTCGCAGGAGTGGATGGTCGTCTTCGGCGACAGCGAGGACCAGCCGCAAAAGCAGGCCGCCTTCCTCTCCGCCGCGCTGGAAAACAACATGGCCGGCCTGATCGTCGTGCCGGCGGTCGGCACCCGGCTCGAGGATCTCCAGGCGATCGCGCGTTTCGTGCCGCTCGTCGTCGCGCTGCGCGAGCTGCGCCAGTCGACGCTCGACCAGGTGCGCATCGATTACGAGGGCGGCGTCCATGCCGCGATCGACCATCTCGCCGCGCTCGGCCACCGCAAGATCGGCTTCATCGGCGCGGGGCTCGCCACCGAGACCTCCCGCATCGGCCTTGCCGCCTATCGCGCCCGCATGCGCCATCACGGGCTCGACGCGCCGCCGGCGCTCACCCAGGCCTGCCCGACCAGCCGGCAGGCCGGCTTCCACGCCATGACCGCGCTGATCGAGAAGGGGGCCGACATGACGGCGGTGCTCTGCTTTTCCGACCTGATCGCCAGCGGCGCGATGAGGGCGATGGCCGAGGCCGGACTGGTCGCCGGCCGCGACATCTCCGTCGTCGGCTTCGACGATCTCGACGAGGCGAGCTACCTGCAGCCGCCGCTGACGACGGTCAGGATCGACCAGCCCTTTCTCGGCGAAGCGGCGGGGCGGCTGTTGCTCAACCGCATTTCCGATGCCGGGATGCCGCGCCAGGTCGTCACCATTCCCTCCCAGCTCGTCCTGCGCGCCACGTCGCGAACGCTGGAGGCCTGACCGTCCTTGCGCGTCATCGGACGTCGGGCTGGTGCCGGAAATGCCGGAGCGCGGTCCCGACGGATGGAAGCGGAACGCTGCTCTCGCCAATCCTGGCGTCACGCCGGTGGCAGCGTGCGCCCATGCCGCCGGATCACCTCGCCGGGCGTCGCATTGGTGTGGCGGCCGTCGCGCCAGACCTCGGTGCCGTTGACGAGAACCCGCTCGATGCCGACCGACATTTCGTGCGGGTTGGCCCAGTCGGCGAGGTCGCGGATCGTCTCCGGGTCGAAGATCGTCACGTCCGCCTTGCAGCCGACGCGGATGAAGCCGCGATCCTTCAGCCGGAACTGGCGGGCGGTGAGCCCGGTCATCTTGTAGACGGCGGTCTCGATCGGGAACAGGCCGAGGTCGCGGCCGTAATGGCCGATGACGCGCGGAAATGTGCCCCAGAGGCGCGGATGCGGATGGCGGTCGTTGGGCAGGCCGTCCGAGCCGATCATCGTCTCGGGATATGCGAGGATGGTGCGCACATCCGCCTCGGCCATCTGGAAATAGATGCCGCCGGCCGGCGACAGGTAATCGATCGCCGCGTCGACGTCGAGACCGAGCTCCTGCTGCACCTCGAAGAAATCGCGCCCCGCATGTTCGGGATGGGGATCGGACCAGGCGATCATCACCTTCTCGCCGGCATCGCCGCTGAAGGTCTTCCGGTTCAGCATCGAGGAACCGGCAGGATAGGGATAGGCGTCGAGGCCGACGGACTGGCGCATCCGCCTCGCATGGATGACGCCGAGCGTCTCGCGGGCGCGGCCGTGATTGGCGATGCCGATCAGCTTGTGATGCGAGATGACGGTGTGGGCGTCGAGCTGCCGGCCGATCTCGAAGGCCTCCTCCAGCGCCGCGAGGATCCAGTCGGCCTCGTTGCGGATGTGGGCGCAATAGACGGCGTCGAGGCCTTTCAGCGGCTTCCCGACCGAGACCACCTCCTGCGCGGTCGCGGCATGGGCGTTCGGATAGAAGACGCCGGTCGAAAAGCCGACGGCGCCGGCCTCCAGCCCCTCCTCCAGCATTTTTCGCATGGCGGCCGCCTCGTCCGGGGTCGCCGCGCGGTCGAGGCGCTCCATGGTGGCGACGCGCAGCGTCGTGTGGCCGACGAGCGGGATGGCGTTGACCGCCGTGCCATTGCGCTCCAGCGCCTCGAAATAGGCGGCGAAGCTTCCATAGGTGAAGATCTCCTGCCGGCCGAGCAGGTTCAGCGGCGGCTGGATCGGCCGGCCGGCAAGCGGCGCCAGGCTGATGCCACAATTGCCGATGACGACGCTGGTGACGCCCTGGCTGAGCTTCGGCGTCATGTCGGGGTGGGTCAGGAGCACGCCATCGTCATGGGTGTGGTTATCGATGAAGCCGGGGGCGACGACGCGGCCCGTCGCGTCGATCCGGCGGTCGGCCTCGACGCGGGAGAGATCGCCGATGGCGACGATGCGGTCGCCGGCGATCGCGACATCGGCGGCGAAGCCCGGATCGCCGGACCCGTCGATGACGGTGCCGCCCGCAATGATGATGTCGTAGGCCATGCTTGCACTTCCCATGCATCGTGTCGCGGCGCGGACCGGGATTGACAGGAGGGGCGATCCGGCGCCAGAAGGTAAAACGTTTAACTTATGCGTCCTCAGGAGGGCCTGTCCTGCCTTTGCCCGTCGCTCCCGTCGGAGAACGGCCCGCCTCAGCGGGCCGACCAGCCGCCGTCGACCGGCAGGATGGCGCCGTTGATGTAGCCGGCGGCAGGCGTCGCGAGGAACAGCGCCACCGCGGCGATCTCCTCGGCCGTGCCGACGCGCCCCATCGGCACGGTCTGCGTCATCGCCTGCGAGAAGCTTTCCTCGGTGAGCAGCGCCGAGATCATCGGCGTTTCCACCGGGCCGGGGCAGAGGCAGTTGACGCGGATGTTCCGCGCGCCGAAATCGGCGGCGAGCACGCGGGTCAGCGAGACGATCCCGCCCTTGGAGGCGGTATAGGCATCGGCGCCGTGCACGCCGGCAATGGCGTTGATCGAGGCATTGTTGATGATGACGCCGCCGCCGCGTTCCAGCATCTTCGGGATTGCGTGCTTGCAGCCCATGGCGACGCTTTTGAGGTTGATGTCGAGGATCGCGTCCCAGGCCTCCGACGGCGTGTCAACGATGCTCGCCATCCTGTAGCGCGGCGAGGCGCTGAAGCCGACGCCGGCATTGTTGAACAGGATGTCGACGCCGCCGAACGTGTCGCAGGCAAACTCGACCATCGCCTTGACCTCGACTTCCGATGCGACGTCGACCCTGATCGCCGCGCCGCCGATGGCGTCGGCGACCCTCGTCGCGCCGGCCTCGTCGATATCGGCGACGACGACCTTCGCCCCCTGTTCGGCAAAGAGTTCGGCGGCGACCTTGCCCTGGCCGGAGGCGGCCCCGGTGATGATGACGACCTTGCCGTCGAGGCTGAAAAGGGCGGGAATTCTCTTGCTCACGGCGTGCAGATCCTGTTCTTTCCGGCGCAGACGGGCGCCATCATTGTATTGAAAGGTGTAAGATGAAGATTACCGATACCCTGCATATGGTCGCAAGCGGCGCCAACGGGTTCAACCTGACGCAGGCGCTCGACTGCAATGTGTTCCTGTTCACCGACGGCGTCGAGCATCATATCTTCGATGCCGGCGCGGGCATCGATGTCGAGGCGATCCTCGCCCAGATGCGCTTCGGCGGGCTCGATCCGGCCGGGCTGAAGACGCTGTTCCTGACCCATGGCCATGCCGACCATTCCGGCGGCGGCATGCCGCTGAAGGCGCGTGTTCCCGGCCTGACGATCGTCGCGGGCGAAAAGACGGCGGCACTGCTTGCCGCCTTCGACGAGCGGCTGATCAGCCTCGACAAGGCGCGCGGCGGCTATTACCCGCTCGACTACCGCTGGGACGCGCCCGTGGTCAATCATGTTCTGGCCGAGGGCTCCAGCTACCGGGCGGGGCCGTTCACGGTGACGCTCCACGAGACGCCGGGGCACAGCGACGACCATTGCTGCTACACCGTCGCCGTTGACGGTCAGGTCAGCCTCGTCGCCGGCGACGCGCTGTTCTGCGGCGGCCGGGTGTTTTTGCAGGACATCGAGGATTGCAGCGTGCCGAGGACGATCGCCACGGTGCGCAAGCTGAACGAGATCCGCTTCGAGGCCTTCCTGCCGGGCCATGGCGCCTTCTCGCTGAAGGGCGGCGAACGCCATGTGCGCGCGGCGATGGCCCATGCTGGCAACGGCCTGGTGCCGCCGCAGTTCTGACGTCTCGCGGGCCGGCCTCACTTGCCGGCCCCGGACGTGATGCCCTCGACGAAATAGCGCCCGGCAAAGGCGAAGATGGCGATGACCGGCAGCGCCGCCATGATCGCCGCCGCCGAGAGCAGGCCCCAGTCGATCGAATATTGCGACACCAGCGCTTCCAGCCCGACGGGAAGCGTCTTCAGCCGGTCGTCGATGATGAAGACGGAGGCGAACATGAATTCGGTCCAGCTGAGCACGAAGGTATAGGTGGCGGTGACGACGATGCCCGGCGCCGTCAGCGGCACGATCACCTTGCGCAGGATCTGCATGTCGGTGGCGCCGTCGATCGCCGCCGCCTCCTCGATGCCGTTCGGGATCGAGGTGAAGAAGCCGCGCATCAGCCAGACGCTGAACGGCACGGCGAAGGTGACGTTCATGATGACGAGGCTCGCCCAGGAATTGAGCAGGCCGGTAACGGCGAAGAGGCCGAAGAGCGGCGCGAGCAGCAGCACGCCCGGAAAGATATAGACGACCAGCAGCAGGTTATAGATGAAGGCGCGGCCGCGATAGCGGGTGCGGAAGACGCTGTAGGCGGCGAGCAGCGCCAGCGGAATGGCGATCGCCGTGCTGATCAGCGCCACCAGCAGGCTGTTGCGGGCAAGCAGCAGGTAGTTGGTCGCCGACGGCAGCCTGATATAGTTGTCGAGCGTGACGAGCCCGGGCGAGAAGACATTGCCCGGCCGGACCAGCGCCGCGTTCGGCTGCAGCGAGGAGAGCAGCATCCAGACGAAAGGCGCGCCGATCACCAGCAGCAGGAGCACGATGAGGGCGGCGCGGAGCGGCGAGACGGAGCGTCGCATATCAGTCGATCTCCTGTTCGGCCGCACCCTTCGGCGCGAAGCGGATATAGACGACGGCGAAGACGAGCAGGATGAGGGCCAGCGACACCGACATGGCGCTCGCCTCGCCGAGCTTGAACTGCTGGAAGGCGCGGATATAGATCGACACCGGCAGCGTCGTCGTCGTGTCGATCGGCCCGCCCTTCGTCGTCAGCCAGATGATGTCGAAGACGTTGACCGACCAGAGCGTACCGAGCAGGCCGACGACATAGAGCACCGGCTGGATGAAGGGCATCGTCACTTTGGTGAACAGCTGCCATTCGGTGGCGCCCTCGACGCGCGCCGCCTCGTAATATTCCGGGCTGATGCGGGTGAGCGCCGCGAGGATCAGCAGCGTCAGGAAGGGGAACCAGCGCCAGGCGTTGATCCAGACGACGGTGGCGAAGGCGTAGGTCGGCGAGCCGAGGAAGTCGATCGGGCGCTCCAGCAGGCCGGAACCGGTGAGCAGATGGTTGACGATGCCGTAATCGGCATTGAGCATCCAGCGCCAGAGGAAGGTGGTGACGATGGTCGGAACCACCCAGGAGGCCATGATCCAGGTGCGGGCGATGTGCTGGCCGGCAAAGCGCTGGTGCAGGAGCAGCGCGGCGCCCGCGGCGAGCGCCGTCTGCAGCACCGCGCCGCCGACCGCCCAGGCGAGCGTGCGCAGGAAGGCCGGCCCGAACGTGCCGTCGCCGAAGATCGCGGCGTAGTTGGCGAGCCCGACGAATCTGGGTGTGCCGCCCATCGTGTTGGCATTGGTCAGGCTGATCCAGATGCAATAGCCGAGCGGCAGCGCGATGGTCAGCGCCAGCCAGATCAGGAGCGGCGCGACGAAGAGCCGGCCGAGGTGGGCGCGCACCGGCTGTTCCGGCGGCCGGGCGGAGGGATGCGGCGAAGCCGCCGCACCCTGCCCCGTCATGGCGATCGCGGCCCCCGTCATTGTCCGGCGGCGGCGTTCATCTGCTGCTGGCCCCAGGTGACGGCGGCCTGCGGCTCCTCGCCGCCGACCACGACCTTCTGCACCACCTGCGAGAGCAGGTTCTGCGCCATGATCGGGCCGATCGCCTTGTGGATCGTGCCGGTGTTGAAGCCGGGCAGCACGCCGGTCTTGGAGACCTCCAGCATCATGTCGACGCAGGTCTTGTACTTTGCCAGGATCGGCGAGCCGGACCAGGCCTCGGTCGCGCCGTCCTCGGTCAGCGGCAGGAACAGGCCGGGCTCGGCGAGCAGGAATTCGGCATAGTTCGCCGGCTCCAGCACGAAGGAAAGGAAGGCGGCCGCCCCTTTCCGCTTCTCCGGGTCGGCGGTCAGCACCATCGCGGCGTTGGAATAGTAGATGCTGTGCGGCTCGCCGCCCGGCGCGACCGGGATCGGCGCGCAGCCGAGCTGGTCGGCGGCCTGGCCCGAGGTTGCTTCGAACGGCGTCAGGTACTGGCCCTTCTCGATCGCCATGGCGACGGTGCCGGCATTCAGCGCGTCCTGCGGCTCCGGCCATGTCCAGGAGGCGATGCCGGAGGGCGAGAGCTCGGCGAGCTGCTTGTAGAAGCCGATCGTCTCGACGTTCTTCGGCGTGTCGAAGGTCACCTTGCCGTCGGCGTCGAAGAGCTCCGTGCCGCCGTTGACGCTCATCAGCGAATA
Organism: Ensifer soli; assembly: GCF_041928815.1. Lineage (NCBI taxonomy): Bacteria > Pseudomonadati > Pseudomonadota > Alphaproteobacteria > Hyphomicrobiales > Rhizobiaceae > Ensifer > Ensifer soli. The sequence continues at coordinate 36,255 of NZ_JBHFEI010000014.1, forward strand.
GAGCACCTGGTCGGTGGCGAGGCTCTTGGAGGCCGGCACCCCGACGCCATACTTGCCGTCCTTCGTCAGCGTCTTTGCAGCGCTGAGGAACTCTTCCCAGGTCTTCGGCGGGCTTTCCGGATCGAGGCCGGCCGCCTTGAACAGGTCCTTGCGGTACCAGAGCATCTGCACCATGCCATAGACCGGCACGGCCCAGATCTTGCCCTCGTCCTTGTAGGGTGTCAGCGCCTGGTCGATGAACTTATGCTTCTTCTCGATCTCGGCGACGATGTCGTCGACCGGCTGGACGGCGCCCGTCTCGCGGATGGTGACGGTGAAATCGGGGATCGAGAAGTCGATGTCGGGCTGCACGCCCGCCTGGATCGCCGGCGGCAGTTTCTGGAAGATGCTGCCCCAGCCCTGCACCTGCTGCACCACCTTGAAGTCGCCCTGCGAGGCATTGAAGGCGTCGATCACCTTCTGGAACTGGTCGACGCGCGCCTGCACCTGCTCCTGGTGCCAGAGGGTGATCTGCAGCGGCTCGGCCGAGGCGATGCCGGCGGAAAGCGCGACCGCGGCGGTGAGCGCGCCGGCCGCAAGGCGGGCAAGGGTCTGGCGGACCGAAACATTCTTCATGCTGTTCTCCTTTTGCCGGCCGGAGATCCCGGCTCTCTCGTGATCGTGACGGTCGGGTGGCCCGGAGCGGTCGCGCGCCGCGGCCGGCAGGGTGGCCTATTTTGCGTGAAACCCTGCATTTTTGGCATGGTAAAACGTTTGACTTTGCCTGACAAGGCTATAAATTGGCCGAAACCCAGCCGGAACGGAGTGGATTTTCCCCCGTTGCCGGCGACGATCTCCCGTTTCCGGAAAGGCTCGGCGCGCCCTTGTCCAGATTGTCCCTCCGCTCCGTCGTCAAACGCTATGGCGGCCATGTCACCGTCGTCCACGGCATCGATCTCGACGTCGCCGACGCGGAGTTCGTCGTGCTCGTCGGCCCGTCCGGCTGCGGCAAGTCGACGACGCTCCGGATGATCGCCGGGCTGGAGACGGTGACGGGCGGCGAGATCCGGATCGGCGACACGGTCGTCAACGACCTGCCGGCGCGCGCCCGCGACATCGCCATGGTGTTCCAGAACTATGCGCTCTACCCGCACCTGACCGTCTTCGAGAACATGGCCTTCGGTCTGAGGCTGCGCGACACGCCGGACGACGAGATCCGCCGCGGCGTCGGCGAGGCGGCGCGCATCCTCGGCCTCGAGCCGCTGCTCGACCGCTACCCGCGCCAGCTCTCCGGCGGCCAGCGCCAGCGGGTCGCCATGGGCCGCGCCATCGTGCGCAAGCCGAAGCTGTTCCTGTTCGACGAGCCGCTGTCGAACCTCGACGCCAAGCTGCGCATGCAGATGCGCGGCGAGATCAAGCGCGTGCACCAGGCGATCCGCACCACCACCATCTACGTCACCCATGACCAGGTCGAGGCGATGACGCTCGCCGACCGCGTCGTCGTCATGAGGGACGGGCGCATCGAGCAGATCGCGGCGCCGCAGGACCTCTATGCCGCGCCCGCGAGCCGCTTCGTCGCCACCTTCATCGGCAGCCCCGGCATGAACGTCCTGCCCGCGCGCCTGGCGGAGACCGAGGGCGTGCTCGTCGTCGAACTGGAAAACGGCGCGCGGGTGCCGCTCGCCGGCATCGCGCCGCAACGCTATCGCTCCCATGCCGGCGGCCCGGTCCTGTTCGGCATCCGGCCGGAGCATCTGGCCGAGACCGTCGCCACTGCCGAGCCGCGCGCGACGATGACGCTCGACGTGACGCTGGTCGAGCCGCTCGGCATGGAGACGCTGGTGCATGGCCGGATCGGCGCCAGCGAGGTCATCGCGCGCTGCGGCCCGAAGGTCGAGGCGCGGCCCGGCCGGCCGATGACGCTGTCCGCCGCCGTCGAGAACGCCGTTCTCTTCGACGCCGCCACCGAACGGGCGATCTGACGCATGTCCCGCGGATCTAAGCCGCAGTTTTGCCAAGGGACACGCGTCACAACGAGGATCTGAAGCGCAGGGGCGGATCCGAAGGATCGCGGCACGCTCCGGCGCGCCACGGGGCAACGCCCTGAGGCATCGGCGTCCGGGGCGGCCGCGACGGCGCGGGCCGGCGACGGACGTCCGGGCGGGGAAACGGTCGCGGATCGGGACAGAGAGGGAAGACGACCTATGAAGACGATCGAGGGTGGCCTTGCCGGGACCCGGCTTTCCTGCTTCTTCTGCGCGACGGCGCGGGCGCCGGATCTCGGCACGCAATGCCTTGCCTGCGGCGGCTCGCTGGCGGCGGTGGTCGATCCCGCCGCGCCCTTCCCTCTGTCGGTCGCGGGCTTCTGGGACTATGCCCCGGTCCTGCCGGTCGGCGATGCCCGCGTCAGCCTCGGCGAGGGCAGCACGGCCCTCCTGAAGCTCGACCGGCTGATGCCGGGCGACGAGGTCTACGTCAAGGCGGAATGGATGGGGCCGACGGGATCCTTCAAGGATCGCGGCTCGGCGGTCGCGGTCTCGGCGGCAAGGGCGCTCGGCGCGGTCGGCGTCATCTGCGCCTCGACCGGCAACAACGCCGCCTCCGTCAGCGCCTATGCGGCGCGCGCCGGCCTTCCCTGCGTCGTCGCCCTGCCGAAGGGCACGCCGGCCAACAAGATCATCCAGGCGAAGGCCCATGGCGCGATCGTGCTGGAGGTCGAGGGCACGTTCAGCGACGCCTATGCCTGCGCCAACCGTATCCAGGCGGCAAGCCCCGGCTGGGCCAACCTCACCTCCACCTATCTCAATCCCTACATGACCGCGGCCCATGCGACGATCTTCTACGAATGCGAGGCCGAGCTTGGCGAGGTGGGCACGATCGTCGTGCCGATCGGCGCCGGCCCGATGCTCGACGGCATCCTGCAAGGGGCGCGGCTGATGCGCGACCAGGGCCTGATCGAGACGCTGCCGGTGCCGGTCGGCGTGCAGGGCGAAGGCTGCGCCCCGATCGCCGAGGCGTTTTCCCGCGGGCTCGACCATGTCGAGGAATGGGCGCCCCCCGTCACAGGCATGCCCGGCTCGATCAACGACCCCTTGCGCGGCTATGCGGCGGACGGCACGCGGACGCTCGCGATCATCCGCGCGGCCGGCGGCCATGCGGTCGCCGTCTCCGACGACGAGATCCGCCGGGCGATGCTCGACCTCGGCCGAAGCGAGGGGATCGCGGCCGAGCCCGCCTCGGTGACGCCGCTCGCCGCGCTGCGCCGGCTCGACCATCTGCCGCGCCCGGTCGTGCTCGTCGTCTCCGGCCATGCGCTGAAGGACGGCGCCGCCCAGGCCGCCGCCGGCGCGCCGAGCCTCGACATCGATGCCGACGCCGATCCGCAGGCCGTCACGCAGGCCGCACTCGGGCATTTCTCGCAAAAACTCCGGGCTTGAGCCGGAGACCGTCCCTGCCATCGCCGCCTCCCGATCAGGTCGCGCCCCGCCCGCCCCTCGCAACGGGTCCGCCGGGCACGGGGCCGTGTCGCGTAGACCCGGGATCGAACGACACGGCCCCGTCCGTCTGTTTTTCCAGCGCAGCAGCGCGCGCGGCCTTGACCCGGCCGGACAGGCGCCGGACCATGTCCGGTGATCACCGGCGATGGTCCTCCTCTCGCCCGACGTCGCAGCGGCTCCGCCTCGGACGGACACGCGCTGGGGCATGTCCGGCGATCGCGGGTTCACCGGGAATGCTCCATCCCTCTGTTTGAACGCAGTGTCCGACGGCGCATCCGATTCCGATCTGACGGGACATGCGCTAGAGCATTTCCAGCCGAAGCATGATCGCTTCGGCGTCGGACAATGCGGTAAAAACAAGAGCATAGAGCGTTGAAGGTGATCCCGAGATCACCAGAAATGCTCTAGAGCCCCCGGGCGAGCCTCACCAGGACCTCGGCGGCCGCCGCCACCTCGTCCATGTCGACATGCTCGTGGTCGGCATGGGCCTCCTCGATCCGTCCCGGGCCGAAGACCACGGTCGGCGTTCCGGTGCGGGTCATCTTCGTGGCGTCCGAGCCGAAGGCGACGCCGACGATCTCGGGCGTGTGTCCGGACGCCCGCAGCGCCGCGGACAGCGCCGTCACCACGGCGGCATCCTCCGGCACCTCCATCGACACCGAATCGATGAAGGGGCGCCGGATCTCGATCGCCGCGCCGGCGGGATGGCCGTCGGCGAACGCCTTCACCACACCGGCCACCTCTTCCCACGCCTCGTCCCCTGTCTGGGCGGGAAGCGTGCGCAGGTCGAAGGTCAGCCGCGCATGGCCGGGCACGGTGTTGACCCCCTCGCCCGCCTGCATCAGCGTGCAGGTCAGCGTGCGCCGGCCGAGCACCGGATGGCGCAGGTCCGTCGCCCGCATATAGGCGTCGAGATGGGTGACGAGGTCGGCGGCGACGCGTGCCGCGTCGATCCCCTCCTCCGGCTGCGAGGCATGGGCGGAGCGGCCGCGGATCTCGATCGTGAAGCGGATCACGCCCTTGCAGGCGGTGACGATTGCCAGGCGCGTCGGCTCGCCGGCGATGCCGAGATCATAGGGCGGGTGGGTGCGCACATGGTGGAGCACGCCCTCGAAGGTCGTCTCCTCGTCGATCGCGGCGACGAAGGTGACCTCGGCGGCGGTGCCGCGCCGCTTCAGCGCCCTGAGCGCCAGCATGAACATGGCGAGGCAGCCCTTGTCGTCGACGGCGCCGCGCCCGTAGAGGCGGCTTCCCTCGACGCGCGGGCTGAAGGGCGCCTCCATGCCCTCGACCTGCACCGTGTCCATATGGCCTTCCCACACGAGGCGCGGCGCGCCGGGCGGGCCGGGAAGCCGGGCGACGACGTTCGGCCGGCCGGGCAGGACCTCCTCGAGGCGGACCTCGATGCCCTCGGCCGCCAGCCAGTCGGCGATGAAGGTGGCGAGCCGCGCCTCGCCGAACCAGTCCGCCGGCCGGTCCTCGCGCCGGAAGAAGGGATTGATGCTCGGGATGCGCACGAGGGCGCAGAGGAGGCTGCGCACCTCCTCGCGATCGATGGTTCCTGTCCTGGCGGCCTGGTCCATCGGCTCAGTCCTTCAGGACCGCGGCGCGGACGATGTCGTCGACGAAGCGGACATTGCCGGCCGTCAGACCGGCGTCGACGGGAAGCTCCGCGCCGGTGATGCCGGAGGAGAGCGGCGAGGCGAGGAACAGCGCCGCATTCGCCACTTCCTGCGGCGTCACGAGGCGCTGAAGCGCGTAATAGCGGCTGGCGCGGTCGATCAGATCCGGCTCGCCGGCGATGCGGTAGTTCCAGGCATCGGTGCGCACCGAGCCGGGGCAGACCGCATTGGCGCGTATGCCGCGCCGGCCATGCTCGGTGGCGATCGCCTTCATGTAGGCGAGAAGCCCGGCCTTGGCGACGGAATAGGCGGGATGGCCGAAATGGGCAAAACCGTTGACCGAGGCGATGAAGACCTGCGTGCCGCCGCCGTTTGCGATCATCGCGGTGATGATCGGATCGGCGAAATGGCGCACGCCGTTGAGGTTGACCTCGATGTCTTGGTACCAGAGCGCGTCCGTCACCTTCTCGAAATATTCGCCGCGCGTAAAGCCGGCATTGCTGACGAGCACGTCCGGCACGCCGACCGTGTCGAGGATGTCGGCGGCGGCGGCGGCGATCGAGGCCCGGTCGGTCAGCTCGAAATAGGCCTTGTGGGCGACATCGAGGTCGGCGATCAGCTCCGGGGAGCGGTCGCAGGCGACGACGCGGGCGCCGGCGTCGAGGAAGGTCTTCACCAGCGGCCGGCCGATGCCGCCGCCCGCCCCGGTGATCACCACCGTCTTTCCGTCCAGTTGAAACATGTCGTTCTCCTCGTGTCGTTGTTTTGCATGCAAGGGTCAGGCGCGCGCGGCGAGATCGGCAACGCCGACGATGCCGGCCTCGGCGCCGAGCGCCGCCGGCAGGACGTCGGGACGCAAGTGACCGGGCAGGAGCGCCAGCCGCTCCGACACCCGTTCGAGAAAGCCCGGCGCCAGCCCGATGCCGCCGCCGATGACGATGCGCCCGACATCGAGCGTCAGCCGGATGTTGCGGCAGAGGCCGGCGATGCGGGCGGCGCTGTCGTCGAGGATCGCCGCCGCCCAGGCCGCCCCCGCGCCGGCGGCGGTGAAGACCGCCTTCGCATCGGCGGGATGGCCGGCGCGTGCGGCGCTGTCGGCGATGAAGCGGCCGCTGGCGCCGTCCTCGAAACGACACTCCGGACCGCCCGTCTGGCCGAAATGGCCGGAAAGCCCCCGCCTGAGCCGTCCGTCAAGGACGATGCCGCCGCCGATGCCGGTCGAGACGGTGAGGAAGACCAGGTCGCGCGCGCCGCGCCCCGCGCCGTGGCGGTGTTCGCCCCAGGCGGCCGCCTGCGCATCGTTCAGCGCCGTCACCGGCAGGCCGGGAAAGAGGCCGCGCGCGCTGTCGACGAGCGGGAACCCCTCGGGGACCGGCAGCGTGCCGGGATTGAGCGCCGACCACGCGCCATCGCGCACGACCCCGGTGACGGCGAGGCCGACGCCGCCGATCTCCGGCGCGCCCCAGCCGTGATAAAGGTCGCGCGCGGCTTTCAGCCAGGTTTCGGGCCGGGCGGCGCGGTCGGTGGCGATCACCTGCGAGGAGAGCACGGCGGCGCCCCTGACCAGCGCGACCAGCGTCTTGGTGCCGCCGAGGTCGATCGCCAGCGACGGCGCGGCGTTGTCGGCGCGCCAGCCCTGCCGCGCCGCGTCGAGGAACCAGCCGGTCGCGTGTTCCGTCCGCGTGATCGCCGAGCCGACGACGACGGCGAAGGCGCCGGCCTCGGCCGCGTCGCGCGCATCCTGCGGCACCTTCAGCCGGCCTTCCGCGATGACATGGGGCGTGAGCGCGCGCATCGCCTGGACCAGCGCGAGGTCGGGGTCTTCCGGCACCGGCCCGTCGGTATAGCCCGACAGCGTCGTGCCGACATAGGCCACGCCGAGCGCCAGTGCGCGCTCCGCGTCGGCAAGGGTCGCGCAGTCGGCCATGGCGAGGCGGCCGCGGCGGCGGATGGCGGCGACGAGATCCCCGACCGTTGCCGGGCGCACCCGGTCGGTGGCATCGATGGCGATGATGTCGGCGCCGGCATCGGCGAGCGCCTCGACATCGGCGACGAAGGGCGTGATGCGAACGGGACTGTCGTCGAGGTCGCGCTTGACGATGCCGATGACGGGGACGGCGACGGCGGCGCGCACCGCCGCGACATAGCGCACGGATTCGATGCGCACGGCGCAGGCCCCGGCGGCGACGGCGGCGCGGGCGAAGCCCACGACGAACTCGGCCGTGTCGGTCGGCCCGTCCGGCACCGGTTGGCACGACACGATCAGGCCGTGCCTGAGAAGATCCCGATCAAGGGGCGTCGTGCCGTCCGGTGCCATGTCCTGTCCTATTGCTGTCGCACGCGCGTCGAGAGCCGCGTCGACATGCGGGCGCAGGCCGCCTTGAGCACGGCGAGCGTCTCCTGGTGCCGGCTGACGCGGATGTGCCGGTTGATGTAGGCGATGATGACGGAGGCGACCGCATTGCCGTCGGCGCCGATCACCGGGCAGCAGATGTCGGTGATGCCGACGAGGTCGCGGCTGTCGTGCAGCTCGTGGCCGCGGGCGCGGATCGCCTGGAGCTGACGGCCGAGCTGCACCCGGTCGATCGGCGCGGGCGCATGCAGCTCGGCCTCGTCGATCAGCTTCCTCGCCGCCGCCTCCGACTGGAAGGCGAGGATCACCTGTCCCGAGGTGGCGTCGGTCGAGAGCCGTCCGTAGCCGAGGCGCAGCGTCAGCGACATGTCCTCGCCGCCGGGCACCGCCGCCGTCACCACGGTGAAGCCGCGATGGATGACGACGAGATGGGGCGACTGCCGGCTCTCCTCGGCGATGCGCGAAAGTTCCGGCATCGCCACCGTCATCAGGTCCTGCGCCGTCGGCGTGTGCAGGCCGAGCTTGAACAGCCGGTCGGTGAGCGTGAAGGCGTCGGTCTCCGGGTCGCGCTCGATGTAGCGCCGCTCCTGCAGCGCCACCAGCATGCGGAAGATCTCGTTCTTCGAGCGGCCAAGCCGGTCGGCGATCGCCTTCATCGTCAGCGGCGCGTTCGCCTCCGCAAGCAGTTCCAGCACTTCGAGGCCCTTGGTCAGGGCCGGCGCGGAATAGGACGGTTTCCCCGTGTCGTTCGTGTCGTTGCTCATGCGTCGCAGCCTCCGTTGCGAGCTGAACCATAGAGAAGGGAGCGGCGACTTGTCATCGGGGTTCCGGGCTGCGTTCGTTTCATATTCGAACTTGACACCATATATAAAACCGTCATGATGCCTCCGACAAGAAGAAATTCAGTGGGAACGATGACAAATCCAACGGTCGTCACATCTGAAAGCCAGGGCCGCGCCCGCCTCGCGCCGCGCCGCAACAGCGTCTTCAGCGCCGTCGACCTCGACCGTCCGGGCAAGCAGATCGGCACGTTCTCCGTGCCGCAGTCGCCGCATGACGACGCCTGGGGCGCGGTGCAGGTGCCGCTCGCCGTCATCAAGAACGGCGAAGGCCCGACGATCCTGATCGAGGCCGGCAACCACGGCGACGAATATGAGGGGCCGATCGCGCTCGGCGAGCTCTTGCGCGAGATCGATCCGTCCGAGGTCTCCGGCCGCATCATCGCCATCCCTGCGATCAACATCCGCGCCGTCGAGGCCGGCACGCGCACCTCGCCCGTCGACGGGCTCAACTTCAACCGCACCTTTCCCGGCGACTTCAACGGCACGCTGACCGAGCAGATCGCCGCCTATGTCAACGACTGCCTGTTTCCGGTCTCCGACTATTTCCTCGATCTCCATTCCGGCGGGTCGTCCCTGATGATCCTCCCAAGCGCCATCATCGAGCCCTCCCCGACGCCCGAGGGACACCGCCGGAACATCGCCGCCACGCTCGCCTTCGGCGCGCCGACCGTCGTCATGGTCGACAATCTGGGGGAAACGCGCACCTCGACCGCCGCGGCCAACCTGCAGGGGCTGGTCGTGATCGGCAGCGAGATGGCCGGCGGCGGCCTCGTCAGCCCCGAGGCGCTCGAAATCTGCCGGCGCGGCATCCGCAACGTGCTGAAACATGCCGGCATCCTGAAGGGCGAGCCGGAGATTGTGCCCGAGGCCAATGCCCGCGTGCTCACTGTGCCCGGGGCCAAGGCCTATGTCGTCTCCGACGAGGACGGCGTGTTCGAACCGGTGAGCCCGCTCGGGGCGATGGTCAAGGCGGGCGACGTCGCCGGCCGCATCCATTTCCTGCGCCAGCCCGCCCGCGAACCGGTGACGCTCACCCATCCGATCGACGGCATCGTCTTCGCCAAGCGCCAGCCCGGACGCGTGCGTCCCGGCAATTGCTGCTTCGTGCTCGCCGTCGACTATCCGGAGGCGCTCGCCGATGGGATTTGAGGATATCGCCGCCGCCGCCGAGCGCATCCGGCCTTTCGTGCGTCGAACCCCGGTTCTGAAGCTCGACCATTGTTCCGGCTTCGACCTTCGCAACGACGTCCACCTGAAGCTCGAATGCCTGCAGGTCAGCGGCTCCTTCAAGATCCGAGGCGCCACCAACCGGGTGACGTCGCTGCCGCCCGAGGCCATCGCGACGGGCCTCGTCGCCGCTTCCGGGGGCAATCACGGCCTCGCCACCGCCTATGTGGCGCGGCAGGCCGGCGTGCCGGCGACGATCTTCCTGCCGACGAACGCCAGCCCGATCAAGGCCGAGAAGCTTGCGAGATGGGGCGCCGACGTGCGCCATGCCGGCGCGGTCTGGGACGAGGCGCACGAGGCCGCGCTTGCCTTCGCCGAAGACCGCGGCGCCTTCTACCTGCATCCCTTCGCCGACGACGCCATCGTCGCCGGCCAGGGCACGGTCGGCATCGAGATGGTCGAGCAGATCCCGGATGCCGATCTCTACATCGTCGCCATCGGCGGCGGCGGGCTGATCACCGGCCTGTCGCAGGTGGTCAAGCATCTGAAGCCGCAGGCCCGCGTCGTCGGCGTCGAGCCGGTCGGCTCGCCGACGCTCCACGCCTCGTTTGCCGCCGGCCATGTCGTGCGCCTACCGCAGGTGACGACCAGGGTCGCCACCATGGCCTGCGGCCGCACCGACGCGCGCATCTACGAGACGGCGCGACGGCATGTCGACGAGATCGTGCTGATCGAGGACGCCGACATGCAGAGGGCGGCCGACCTTCTCTGGTTCGAGTTCGGCATCGCGGCCGACCTCAGCGGCGCGGCGTCGCTGGCGGCCCTGATGGCGGGAGCGGTGATGCCCGAACCAGGCGCCCGCATCGCCGGCCTCGTCTGCGGTGCCGGGACCGACGCGCTCGCCGCCTGAAACGCCTTAACCCCGGCGCGGCTTGCGCGCCGGTGCTGCGGCCGCCCGTCCTCGCTGGGGGGACCGGCGTCCGGACAAGATCAAGAAGAGGCGAACAATCGCCCGACCTTTTCAAAAGTGTCAAAAGGCCCCCGAGGGGCAGAGGAGAACTGAACATGCGCAACATTCTGAAGACATCCGTCGCCCTTCTGGCGCTGGCGATCGCCACCCCCTCCATGGCTCAGGAGAAGGTGCTCGGCCTCGCCGCCATCGACCTGCAGAATTCCTTCTTCGTCCGCATGAAGGAAGCCGGCGACGTCGCCACCTCCGACTATGGCGTCAAGGCCACCTGGCAGAGCGCCGAGGGCAGCCTCGAAAAGCAGGTCGGCATCATCGAGAACTTCATCAACCAGGGCGTCAGCGCCATCCTGATCGACCCGATCGACAAGAACGCCGTCGTTCCCGTGATCCAGAAGGCGACGGCCGCCGGCATCCCGGTCATCACCATGGGCAACAAGGTCGAGGCCGGCGAGAACTATTCGACGCTCTATCCGGACTACGAGAACATGTCGATGGTCGCCCGCGCCATCGGTGCCTCGCTCGGCGGCGAGGGCGAGGTGGCGCTGCTGGTCGGTTCGCGCGGCAACTTCGTCTCCGACACGCGCGAGAAGGGCTTCCTCGACACGCTCGCCAAGGAATATCCGAAGATCAAGGTCGTCGGCATCGAGCCGACCAACTGGGACGCCGCCAAGGCGACCAACGCCGCGCAGACCTGGCTTACCACCTATCCGGACCTGAAGGCGATCGCCTGCATCTCCGACAGCCTGTGCCTTGCCGCCGACAGCGTCGCCAGCACCATGGGCACGGACCTGATCTATGGCGGCTATGACGGCGACGCCGAGATGAAGGAGCTGATCGACAGCGGCAAGATGGTCATCGACGTGCTGACCGGCGCCTACCGCGTCGGCTACTGGAACATCGCGGTCGCCGCCCGCCTCGCCAATGGCGAGACCGGCATGCCGAAGGACCTCTACATGCCGACCTACTTCATCACCTCGGACGCGACTGCCGAGAAGCTGAAGGCCGCCGGCGTCACCTTCGACTATATCTCCACCGAGAAGGCGGCCGTCGAGGCGAAGAACTACACCGAGCAGCTCGGGCCGAAGCTGCCGGCGAGCGCCATGACCGCCGGCAAGTAAATCCGGCGGCGCGGCCGGCGCGGCGTGTCCCGCGCCGGCGCCTGCCGTCGGGTCGCCCGGCGCCGGCCCGGCTAGGGAGCGGCGGGCGATTGTCCTTGACGTCCGCACGGTTCATCCCGAACCTCTCCGGGCTCCGGATCTCCTTGTTTCCGCCCGCCGCTTCGCGACAATCGGTTGTCGCGTTCTCCCGGCAGGCGCCAACGTCCAGAAGAGGCGGCCGATCATGTCGCAGTCATTGACCTCAACGCTCCTTCGCCGCAACGAGCCGGTGCTCGTCGTCGTGCTGGCGGTTGCCGTCGCCGTCTTCGGCTGGATCGATCCGCTTTTCCTGACGGCCGGCAATTTCGTCTCGATCGCGCAGCAGAGCGCCGTCATCGCGCTCGTCGCCTTCGCCATGACCGCGGTGATCATCGCCCGCGGCATCGACATCTCCGTCGGCGCCGCGCTCGCCTTTTCCGGCGTTTCCGCCGGCCTCGTCTTCGCCGCGACCGGCTCGGCCGTGCTCTCGCTCGCCGCCGCCATCCTCAGCGGCGCGGCGATCGGCCTCCTGAACGGCCTGCTGATCGGCATGGCCGGCATCTCGCCCTTCATCGCCACGCTCGCCACCATGGCGTTCGCGCGCGGCCTGTCGCTCAGCCTCTCGGGCGCCTCCAGCATCGCGATCGCCGATCCGGTCGTGCTCTTTGCCGGCAGCGCCTCGATCGGCCTGTTGCCCGCCTCCGTCGTCATCGCGCTTCTCTGCCTCGTCCTCTGGTGGTTCGTGCTGAAGCGCACCGTCTACGGCCGCTGGATCTATGCCGTCGGCGGCAATGCCGACGCGGCGCGGGCCTCGATGGTGCCGGTCGAATGGGTGCGCATCTCGGTCTATCTGATCGCCGGCGCCACGGCCGGGCTCGGCGCCATCCTGACGATCGGCCGTCTCGGCTCGGCCCAGCCGCTCGCCGGCACCGGCCTCGAATTCACCGCGATCACCGCGGCGATCGTCGGCGGCACGAAGCTTTCCGGCGGCAAGGGTTCGATCTGGGGCACGGCGATCGGCGCGCTGCTGCTCGGCGTCATCAACACCGGCCTGTCCTTCCTGCAGGTGCCGCAGATCTATATCTACTACATCACCGGCGCGCTGATCCTCGTCGCGGTGCTGACCAGCCAGCCGGAAAGCGTCAAGGCGCTGTTTCGCGGCCATCGCCGCAAGGCGCCGGTCGCCGCCGACGCTCCCGCCCCGCCGGCGAAGGGCGGCCACAGCCTGGTCCTCAACGGCATCGGCAAGACCTTTCCCGGCGTCAAGGCGCTGGACGGCGTCTCCTTCTCGGTCGCCCCCGGCGATGTCGTGGCGCTTGCCGGCGAGAACGGCGCCGGCAAGTCGACGCTGGTGAAGTGCATCTCCGGCCTTTACCGCCCCGACGAGGGCGAGATCGTCATCGACGGCAAGGTCGCCGATTTCCATTCGCCCAACGACGCGCGCGGCATCAGCGTCATCCACCAGCATTTCAGCCTGTCGCCCGACCTGACGGTGGCGGAAAACCTCTTCGTCGGCCGCGAGCCCCGCACCCGCCTCGGCCTGCTCGACCGCGCGCGCATGCGCCGGGAGGCGCGCGCGATCCTCGCCGAACTCGCGCTCGACATCGACGTCGACGCGGAGCTGCGCACGCTCTCGGTCGGCCGCCAGCAGATGGTCGAGATCGCCCGCGCCGTGCTCGCCGACGCCTGGTTCTTCGTCATGGACGAGCCGACCAGCGCGCTTTCCAACCGCGAGCGCGACCATCTCTACGAGCTGATCGGCACGCTGAAGGCCCGCGGTGCCGCCATCCTCTACATCTCCCACAAGATGGAGGAGATCTTCACCCAGTGTAACCGCGTCGTGGTCCTGCGCGACGGCAGGTTCATCGGCGAGCGCGAGACGGCGGCGACCAGCGAGGCCGAGATCGTCTCGATGATGGTCGGCCGCGACGTCGGCGACATCTTCCCCCATGTCGACGCCACTGTCCGCGAGGCGGCGGTCGAGGTTGCCGGCATCGGCAACGGCCGGCTGCTCAAATCCGCCTCGCTCACCGTGCATCGCGGCGAGATCGTCGCGCTTGCCGGGCTGATGGGCAGCGGCCGCTCCGAGGTGCTCAGGCTGATCGCCGGGCTGGAGGCGCCCGAGCGCGGCGCGATCCGCATCTTCGGCACCGAGCAGCAGGGCGGCGACGTCAAGGCCGCCAACCGCGCCGGCATCGTCTACATCCCCGAGGACCGCCATCTCGAAGGCTTCGTCGGCACCATGTCGATCCGCGACAATCTCTCGCTCGCCTGGATCCGCGGCAACAGCCCCTTCGGCATCGTCTCGCCGCGCCGCATCACCGCGCTGTCGAGGGAACTGATCGCCTCGCTCGGCGTGCGGCCCGCCCAGCCGGAGAAGGCGACGATCGAGCTGTCCGGCGGCAACCAGCAGAAGGTCGTCATCGGCAAATGGCTGGCGACGAAGCCGAGGATCATCCTGCTCGACGAGCCGACGCGCGGCGTCGACGTCGGGGCGAAGTCCGAGCTGCACCACCTGATCGCAAGGCTGAAGCAGGAGGGCGCCGCCATCCTGATGGTGTCGAGCGAACTGCCGGAAGTGCTCGGCGTCGCCGACCGCATCGTCGTCATGCGCGAGGGCCGCTCGGTCGGGGAACTCGCGCGCGGCGCCTCCGAGGAAGACGTGATGGCACTCGCCTTCGGCGAACGCGCCGCCCCGCCCCCGCCGCCGCCATCGAACGGCGCCCGGCTGCAGCCGCAGCCGGCACAATGAGGAGAACGCCATGAGCACGCTTCGCATCGCCATCGTCGGCGCCGGATTCATGGGCCTGCTGCATGCCCGCGTCGTCGCCGACAGCGACCGCGCCACCGTCGCGGCGATCATCGATCCCGACGTTGCGGGCGGCCGCGCGGCGGCGGAGGCCTTCGGCGTGCCGCATTTCGCCGATGCCGGGGAAGCACTCGCGGCGGATGCCGCCGACGCCTATATCGTCGCCGCCCCCGACCGTTTGCACGAGGACGTCACCTGCGCCCTGCTTGCCGCCGGCAAGCCGGTGCTGCTCGAAAAGCCGATGGCACATACTCTCACGGCCGCGAAGGCGATCGCGCGGGCAGCCGAGAAAAGCGGCGCGCGCCTGCTCGTCGCCCACATCCTGCGCTTCGATCCGCGCTATGCGGCGGCGGCCAAGGCCGTGCGCGAGGGCAGGATCGGCACGCCGATCCATGCCTCGAGCGGCCGCCTGACCAACCGAGAGGTCGGCCAGCGGATGAACGGCCGGTCGAGCGTTTGCTTCTATCTCGGCATCCACGACGTCGACATGCTGCAATGGATCACCGGCTCGAATGTCCGGACCGTCTATTCCCGCACCGTCTCGACGCTGATGCCCTCGCTCGGCGTCGCGTCCGAGGATGCGATCTTCACCACCGTCGAGATGGAGAACGGCATGGCCGGCCAGCTCCATTCCGGCTGGACCCTTCCCGAGAGCGTGCCGACCGGCATCTGGGCCCGCACCGAGGTGATCGGCACCGAGGGCATGATCGATCTCGACGTGCGCGACCACGGCCTGCGCATCCTCTCGCGCGGGCAGTGGTCGCTGCCGGACGGGCTGCACTGGCCGGAGACCCATGGCCATATCACCGGCGACCTTTACGAGGAGGTCCGCCATTTCATCGGCGCCGTCCTTGACGACCGCCCCTTCGTCATGCCGGTCGAGGATGCGCTGCGGGCCGTCGCCGTCAACGACGCGATCCTCGCAAGCGTCGCGTCCGGCCAGCGCGAGACCGTCGCCGACTGGCGGATCTGAGGGCCGGGAGAGAACCATGAGCACCAACCGCAACCGTCTCGCCCGCCGTGCGCTCGATCTCTCGCCGCTGATCCTGCTCGTCGTTCTGACCGTCGTCTTCGCCATCGTCGATCCGCGCGTCGTCTCCACCGCCAGCCTGATCAACATCGCCGCCCAGGCGACGCCGATCGCGGTGCTGGCGCTCGGCGCCCTCATCGTGCTGCTGACGGCGGGCATCGATCTTTCGGCCGGCGTCGGCGTCGCCTTCTGCGCCGTGCTCGTCGCGAGCCTCATCGATGCCGGATTCGGCCTTTCGGGCGCGCTGTCGATCGGCCTCGTCGTCATGGTCGTGGTCGGCCTCGTCAACGGCTCGGTGATCGCGCTCCTGAAGATCCCGCCCTTCGTCACCACGCTCGCCATGATGGTCGTGCTGCAGGGGGCGACGCTCGCCGTCGCCTCGAAGGGCGTGCTGATGCTGAAGGAACCCTGGCTGCGCTTCGTCGGCGTCGAGCGCAGCCTCGGCCTGCCCCATGTCATCCTCGCCACGCTCGTGATCGCGCTTCTCGCCGCGCTGCTGATGCGCCAGACGCGCTTCGGCCTGCGCACCTATGCGCTCGGTTCCGATCCGGCCGCCGCCGAGCTCGCCGGCATCCCGGTGACGCGCCACACCATCCTCGTCTACGGCGCCTCCGGCCTCTTCGTCTTCCTCACCGCCGCCATCATGATCAGCCGCGTGCCGGTGGTGACGCCGAACATCGGCGGCACCTCGCTGCTGCTCGACGCCATTGCGGCAGCCGTCCTCGGCGGCACCTCGATCTTCGGCGGGCGCGGCACGGTCTGGGGCGCGGTCGTCGGCGCGCTGATCGTCAGCCTGCTGACGACGGCGCTGCGCATCTTCGGCACCGATCCGTCGAGCCTCGAACTGTGGAAGGGCGCGATCATCATGGCCGCCCTCCTCGCCGACGCCGCCATGACCTTTGGCAAGGCGCGCCTCGTCGAGGCGGCGCGATGAGCCCGTCCGGCACCCAGGGGCCGACCGGTTTCGCCTTCCTCACATCGCCCGAGGCGAAGGCGCTCGCCGCATCGGGACCGAGAAAGCCGCTCGCCGTGCTGCCGACCGGGGCCGTCGAGCAGCACGGGCCGCATTTGCCGCTCGGCGTCGACATCTGGCTGGCGCAGGCCGTGGCGCTGGCGGCGGCGGAAGGGCAGGACGCCATCCGCGTCTGCGAGCCTCTTGCCTATGGTTCTTCCGAGCATCACCGCGCCTTCGCCGGCACGATGAGCCTCCGGCCGGAGACCTTCATCGCCGTTCTCGTCGATCTTCTCTCCTGCCTCGCTAAGGACGGGTTCCTTCCGGTGATCCTCAACGGCCATGGCGGCAACCGCGCCGCGATCCAGGTGGCGATAACGACGCTCGGCCGGCAGGGTATCCTCTCCGCCGGCTTTTCCTATTTCGACCTGATCGCCGACGTCGCCGCCGAGGTGCTGCCCGATGCCGCCCATGGCACCGGCCATGCCTGCGCGCTCGAAACCTCGCTGATGATGCATGCCGTCGGCGCAAGCGTGCGCAAAACCCTGATCCCCGGCGGCACGACTCCGCCCTCCTGGCCCGATCCGCATCTCTATGCCGGCCCGGCCGTCTCCGTCTGGCGGCCCTTCGAGGTGATCCGCGACAACGGCGTCATCGGCACGCCGTCCGAGGCCTCGCCAGAGGCCGGCGCCCGCCTCTTCGAAGCGGCGGCGGCGCGAAGCCGCGCCGCGCTTCTTAAGCTGCAATCCGACTACGGTCAAAGGAGTTCTCCATGACGGTCTTCTTCAAATCCTCGCTCGACGGCCCGAACCTGCGCGGCATGCCGATCGTCACCGAAACCGAGAGCGGCAAGACCGTTGGCGTCAACCGCATCGGCGCCGACTGGGTGGCGGGCAGCGCCGGCCGCTTCCTGAAGGTGGACAGCCCGGCGACCGGCGAGCATCTCGGCTACCTCGCTTTGTCGACCCGCGCCGATGTCGGCCGCGCGGTCGCCGCCGCCCACGGCGCGCGCGAGACGCTGCGGCGCATGGGCGTCTTCGCCCGGGCGGCGTTGTGCATGAAGGTCGCCGACGCGATCGACCGTCATGCCGACGACCTCGCGCGCCTGCTCTGCCTCGAACAGGGCAAGCCCTTCCACAAGGAGGCGAAGGCGGAGGTCGCCGGCGCGGCACTCGGCTTCCGCAACGCCGCCGAGCAGATCAAGTGGCTGGAAACCGCCTGCTTCCCCGTCGCCGACGCCAACAAGCGCGCCTTCAGCTTCCTGCAGCCGAAGGGGGTCTTCGCCATCATCACGCCGTGGAATTTCCCGGCCGCACTCCCCTGCCTCTACTATCTCGGGCCGGCGCTCGCCACCGGCAACGCCGTCGTCTGGGTGCCGGCGCCGACCACGTCGCTGATCGCGGTCAAGCTGATGGAATGCCTGATCGAGGCCGGCGTGCCGGACGGCGCCGTCAATCTCGTCCTCGGCGAGGGCGCGGAGGTGGGCGACGAGGCGGTCATCCATCCGGGCGTGCACGCGATCGGCTTCACCGGCAGCTCCGCGACGGGGGCGGCGATCGCGCGGCGCGGCGCCGGCAAGCCGCTGCTCCTCGAAATGGGCGGCAACGGCCCGACCATCGTGCTCGCCGACGCCGATGTCGAGATGGCCGCCGCCCAGGTCGGCGCCGGCTGCTTTGCCAATGCCGGGCAGATCTGCACCGCGACCGAGCGCTTCCTCGTCCACCAGTCGATCCATGACGACTTCGTCGAGGGCCTGGTGAAGGCGGCGGGCAAGGTGAGGATGGGCGATCCTTTCGATCCGGAAACGACGATGGGGCCGCTCAACAACGCCGCCTCGCTCGACAAGATGCTGTCGCACATGGCGGACGCCGAGGCGCGCCAGGCCCGCGTACTGACCGGCGGCGGCATCGCCAAGGGCAAGCCGACCAACCTCTATTTCGAGCCGACCGTCGTCACCGGCCTGACGCGGGAGAGCCTGCTCAATGTCGAGGAGTCCTTCGGTCCGGTCGCCCCGGTGCTGACCTTCGACACCGACGAGGAGGCCTTCGCGCTCGCCGCCTCCAGCCCCTACGGCCTTTCGGCCGCCGTCTTCACCAATTCGATCAAGCGCGCCTTCCACTATACGGAAACGCTGCGGGTCGGCATCGTCAACGTCAACGAGATGAGCTGCTACTGGGAGCCGCACATCCCCGCCGGCGGCGCCGCAGGCACCAACAGCGGGCTCGGGCGCACCGGCGGCCGCCACACGCTGATGGAGATGTGCGACCTGAAGACGATGACGGTCGACGTCTCGCGCTGATCGCGCGGGGCACACCCTCCCGGCGCGATCGCCAGCGCCGGGAAGGTGTGCCATTCTGGAACAGTCGCTGGAAAAGCCGTTCGGCCTCCAGCAATCATGCCGTGTATAGAGCCGGGCCCGCGCGACGGAATGTCGCCCGGCGCAAGATCATCATGCATCCGGTCGGTTCGCCCGGTACAACGCATGATAGGTCATCGATAGAATATGAACGAATCCTTACTCACTCTTTCCTTGCCGTCGACGCCCGATCCAGGTGTGCAGGGGTCATGTCTCGTTTCGGGATTCCATCTTATTCGTAAATGAGTGGAGATTTTACTTCGATACTTCGCATGAATATCAAAGAAATTTTTGAGATATTCAAATTTTCTTCGATGTCGAAAGTGATATTTATTTTATAAATTGGCCCGGAGATCTGCAGTCCGATGTAAAAATTCATCGATGATCACGGCATCTCTTGTATTTTCCTGAAAACTTGCCATGATTGCAGGTGAAAGTTGCCGATCCTGTTGCTGCAACCGCGAACAGGACTTCGGGCGCGATTTCAGGACATTCATATGCTGGGGCATTTCAGGCTGATCCGGGGCCTTGCCCTGGTTGTATCGGTGTTGTCCGGCTGCGCGGCGACACCTCGATCCGGACCCGACGATCGCGCCGTCGAAGCCAATGCCTATGTCAAGGTCACCGCCGCCGACCGCAAGGTCGGGATCGACTACGCCCTCGTCGACATCACCGCGCGCGTGCTGCCCTTCTTCGGCGGCGCGGATGCGGCGAGCTTCGGCAGTTTCGGCGGCGGGCGGGGCGGGCCGCCGGCCCTGCCGCTCGGCGTCGGCGATGTGGTGGCGGTGTCGATCTTCGAATCCCAGACCGGCGGCCTGTTCATTCCCGTCGATGCCGGCAGCCGCCCGGGAAATTTCGTCACCCTGCCCGAACAGACGATCGACCGGGCCGGCACGATCAACGTGCCCTATGCCGGGCGGGTGCGCGCCGCCGGGCGCGGAGTCGACGCCGTGCAGCGCGAGATCGAGGACCTTCTGGCCAACCGCGCCATCGAACCGCAGGTGGTGATCACCACGATCCGCAGCCGGTCGAGCCAGGTCTCGGTGCTCGGCGACGTGCGCGCGCCGGCGAAATTCGAGCTCAGCCCGGCGGGCGACCGGGTTCTCGACATCCTCTCGCAGGCCGGCGGCCTC
The DNA here is from genome assembly GCF_041928815.1 of Ensifer soli. Taxonomy (NCBI): domain Bacteria; kingdom Pseudomonadati; phylum Pseudomonadota; class Alphaproteobacteria; order Hyphomicrobiales; family Rhizobiaceae; genus Ensifer; species Ensifer soli. Next base: position 56,101 of record NZ_JBHFEI010000014.1, read on the forward strand.
GGCGCGCCGGGGATCGAGACCTATGTGACGCTGCAGCGCCGCGGGCGGTCGGCGACGGTGCTCTACGACCATCTCGTCGCCACGCCGGCGGAAAACATCTTCGTTGCGCCGGGCGATACGATCTTCGTCACGCGGGAGCGCCGCACCTATCTCGCCTTCGGCGCGACGGGCCTCTCCGGGCGCTTCGATTTCGAGGAGGCGAACCTGACGCTCGGCGAGGCGCTCGGCAAGGCCGGCGGCCTTCTCGACGGGCGGGCGGATCCGGCGCGCGTCATGCTCTACCGCCGCGTGCCGCGCGACACGCTTTCGGCGCTCGGCGTCGACACGGCCCGCTTCGGACCGGGCGACGTGCCGGTGATCTTCCGCGCCAACCTGCGCGATCCGGCGGCCTTCTTCGCCGTTCAGACATTCGCCATGCACGACAAGGACATCCTCTTCGTGTCCAATGCCGATGCGGTGGAACTGCTGAAGATCCTGACGATCGCCAATTCCGTCTCGGCGACGGCGGCGGGCGTCAGCGGCGACGTCGTCGACACGCGCGATGCGCTGAGGGCGTTGTGATGCGCGGGCCGGCGGCCTTTGGGCCGCGACGCGTCGATGCCCCTCGGGCACGATCTTCTGGGCGGCCGGACGGCCCCGTCCGGCGGGGCACTGCGCTCTTGCGCCGCTCAGCCGTCCTCGCCGTGCTGCTGCTGGCGCCGTTTCCCGGCGCGGCCGAGGACGGTCCGGCGCAGTCCAAGACCGGCGCCCAGGCCGGTGCGGGCTGCTTCGCCGGCGCGGCGCGGTTGTCCGGAGAGGAGGTCGGCGCCTTCCTCGCGGCGCCTCCGGCGCTTCTCTCCGGGCATCCCGACGGCGGCATCCTGCTTTCGGCCCGGGTCCGGGCCCTCGCCGGCTCGGACCGGCGCACGGTCGATCCGCTCCTCGGCCTCGTGCAGGGCGCCACGCCGGCCCAGGCCGCGGCGATCGGCGCGGGTTTCGCCCGGGCCGCGCGCGCCTGCGTGGCGGCGGATCCGCGCTATGCGGCGGCGCTTCAGGAGAAGGTCGCCGGCCTCGGCGATCCTGCCGTCGACACCGCCTTCGAGGCCGCCGCCGGCGAGGTGCGGACGGGGTCTGTCGATGCGCCGGCGGCGGCGGTCGGCGACGGCACTGTCGCGGCCGCGCCGATTGCCGGTGGCGGCGCGCTCGGCGGCGGTGCTGCGGCGCCGGTCGCGTCTCCGTCATCGGCCGGTTTTTCGGTCGGAGGCGGGGGCGGCAGCTATGCCGAAAACGAAAAGGTCAGTCCGAACTGACGGTGGGAGGGTGAAGGAATGCTGCAGAGGCAGGGCCGCCCCGGCGGCCTCTATGCCGGGGAGGACGAGGCGGCGGCCGGGGGCGCTCCGGTCGATCTCGACCGGCTGCTCTCGGCCGCGCGCCGGCAGTGGCGGGTGGCGGCGGCCGGACCGCTGGTCGGCCTCTTCCTCGGCATCCTCTATCTCCTGACGGCGGTCCCGCTCTATACCGCGCGCACGAGCCTGCTGATCGACCGGGAAAACCGCGCGGTCGCCGACAGGCTCTCGGCGCTCGGCGGCGCCGTCGACGACGAGGCGACGGTGCTGAGCCAGGTGGAACTCCTGCGATCCGAGACGATCTGCCTTGCGGTCGTCGACAGGCTCGGGCTTGCCGACGACCCCGCCTTCGCCACGCCGGACGGCGCGCTTGCGGCCATCGCCGCCGCCTCGTTGCGCGCGGCCTCAGCCCTTCTCTCCGGCGATGCGGGTCCGCGGTCCCCGCAAGACCGGCGCCAGGCGGCGGCCACGCGGCTCAGCGACGACATGGCGGTCAGCCGCGTCGGGCGAAGCTACGTGCTCGAGATCGGCTACACCTCGTCCTCGCCCGCCCTTTCCGGCCGGATCGCCCGCGCGATCGCCGAGGCCTATCTCGCCGACAAGCTTTCCTCGAAATACGAGGCGACGCGGCGCGCCGGCGACTGGCTGCAGCAGCGCATCGGCGCGCTCCGGCAGAGATCGCTCGAGACGGATCTCGCCGTCCAGAGGTTCCGCACCACGCACGGGCTCGTCGCCAGCGGCGGCACGCTCGTCACCGACCAGCAGCTGACCGAGCTCAACAGCGCCCTGATCGTCGCCCAGGCCGACACCGCCAGGGCCGAGGCGAACCTGACGCGCATCCGCGACATCGTCGGACGGGGAGAGACGGACGCGATCGTCACCGACGTGCTCGACAGCGCCATCTCGAACACGCTGCGGGAGAAATATCTCGACGCTTCCAAGCGCGAGGCCGAGATCGCCGGCCGTCTCGGGCCGGACCATGCGCAGGCGGCGCGCCTGCGCGGCGAGATGCGTGAATACCGCCGACTGATGTCGGAGGAGCTCGGCCGCATCGCCGAAAGCTACCGCAGCGACCTCGACGTCGCGCGCACGCGCGCGCTGAGCCTCAAGGAGAGCGTGGCCGAGGCGAGCGGCATCAGCGCGTCCGCCAACGAGACGCAGGTGCAGCTGCGCGAGCTGGAGCGCGAGGCGGAGACCTACCGCAACCTCTACCAGACCTTCCTGCAGCGCTACCAGGAGGCGGTGCACGAGCAGTCCTTCCCGGTAACGGAGGCGCGGATCATCTCGCGCGCCTCCGATCCGGAGCGCGCCAGCCATCCGCGAAAGCCGCTCGTGCTCGCCCTGTCCCTCCTCCTCGGCGCCGGCGCCGGCGCCGGCTTCGGCGCCTTCCGCGAGATGCGCGACCGCGCCTTCCGCACCGGCGAACAGGTCCGCGCCCTTCTCGGCCAGGAGTGTCTCGGCATCCTGCCGCGGATCCGGGACGGCGAGGAAGCGACCGGCGCCGGGAATGGCCATCCGCGGGCGCTGCGCAAGGCGCGGGCGATCGCCAATCACGTCGTCGACCACCCGCTGTCGGCCTTCGCCGAGACCCTGCGCAGCGCCAGGCTCGCCGCCGACCTCGGGCTGCCGGGCAGGCCGTCGCGGGTCATCGGCGTCGTCTCGGTGCTGCCGGGCGAGGGAAAAACGACGGTCGCGATCAATTTCGCCGAACTCCTGGCGAGCGAGGGGGCGAAGGCCGTGCTCGTCGATGCGGACCTGCGCAATCCGGGCGCGACGCGGGCGATGGCGCGCCACGCGCAGGCGGGCCTCCTCGAGGCGCTGAGGGACGGGCGGCCGGTGCGCGACCTGCTGATGGTCAACCGCCACACGAAGCTCGCCTTCCTGCCGGCCGTCATCGCCACGCCGGAGCCGCATTCGGCCGAACTCCTCGCCTCGGCGGCGATGGCCGGCCTGCTGGCGGCGGCGGCGCGCACCTTCGATTACGTCGTGCTCGACCTCCCGCCGCTGCTGCCCGTCGTCGACGCCCGCGCGATCGCGGCGCGCATCGACGGCTTCATCCTGGTGGTGGAATGGGGCAGGACGGCGCGCAAGGCCGTGCACGACACGCTGGCGGCGGAACCGCGGATCGCGGACAAATGCCTCGGCGTCGTCCTCAACAAGGTCGACGGCCGCAGGATGGCGCTCTACCGGGACTATGGCGCGCCCGAATATCATCAGCACCTTTATGAGGGCGACGCCGATGGGCGCTGAGCGCGGCGGGCGGGCGGCGTTGAGGTCCGGACGCAGGCGCGGCCCGCGGCGCCGCGTTTCCTGCGCGGCGCTATCCGTCGCGGCTGAGGCGGATGCGCAGTGCCGCGGGGCGTTCCGGCTGCTGGCCGTCGATGACGACGCGGTTGCGGCCGTTCGCCTTGGCGGCGTAGAGCGCCCGGTCGGCCCTGAGGATGGCGTCGTGGATGGAATGGTCGCCGGAGCGCAGGGCGCTGACGCCGAAGCTCGCGGTCACCTGCCAGTCGATCCCGGCCTCGCTCCAGCCCTGCGCACCGATGGCGAGCCGGAGGCCGTTGGCGCGCGCGCCGGCCTCGGCATCGCTATGGCCGGGGAGGAGGACGACGAATTCCTCGCCGCCGAAGCGGGCGATCGGCATGCCGGGCGCAAGGCCCGCCGTCAGCACCGCGCCGATGCCGAGGATCACCCTGTCACCGGCCGCATGGCCGAAGCGGTCGTTGATCCGCTTGAAATGGTCGATGTCGCAGATCAGCACCGCTCCCGCTTGCCGGCCGTCGGCCGGCAGTCCGTCGATGGCGGCCTCGAAGCCGCGGCGGTTGAGGAGGCCGGTCAGCGGATCGCGCTCGGCTGCGTCGCGGTAGCGCCCGACCACGTCGAGCGCCTCGGCGGCAAGGGCGGTGACGGCGAAGAGCAGGCCGAGGATCGCGGCGCTCGCCTGCATGTAGAAGGCATAGCCCGACGAGGCGAAGCCGTCGAGGCTCTCCGGCGCCTGGACGGCGACGAGCAGGATGTTGCGGACGACCGTGTCGAGGACGACCACGCCCGCCAGGCCGACCAAGGCGAGGTCGACCGGCCGGCGCGCGACCTTGAGGCTGGAGGCGACGGCATGGCCGAGCAGGAGGGCGCTGGCGATGTCGTGCAGGACGAGCTCGGCCGACATGCTGCGCCACAGCACCACGGCGGCGGCCACCACGCCATAGGCGAGGCCGGCGAAGACAAGCCTCGGCACCGTGCGCCTCGGACGGCCGAAGCGCGTCAGAAGCGCCTGGCTGAAGAAAAGCATCGCGACCAGCAGCAGCCCGTCGGCGATCAGCGCCTGCGCGACGACCGGCAGCACCTCGCGCGTCATCGGCACGGAGAAGCCGCCGGCGGCGGCAAGGTAGCCGCCGCCCCAGACCCGCGCGGCGGGCGAGGCCTGGCGGGCCGCCAGCAGGAAGATCGTGCCGAAGGTCAGCATGATGACCGGCAGAAGAAAGGCGAAATTGTCGTCTGCGGCCATGGAGCGCCCCGTGCGCGCCGGACGGGCGCGACCGCGGGCGAGACTAGGCGGGGGATCTTAAGAAAATCCTGTCGGCGGCGGGCAGCTTTGGCCATGGCCCCGGCGGCGCGAGCCCGCCGGGGGGCGGCGCCGCAGGGCCTGCGTGTCCTCGTTTGCCGTCACGGGTGCCGGTCCGGCCATGCCGGCCGGAGGACGGACGGAAGAACGGGGACGTCGCATGCCGTGGTGGTCGTGAAGGCGGGTTCAAAAGGGGGTGTGCATGGCATCGCGGGTCAAGGCCAAGGAAAAGGTCGCGCTCGTCACCGGCGTGACCGGACAGGACGGCGCCTATCTCTCCGAACTGCTCATCGGCAAGGGATATACGGTTCACGGCGTCAAGCGGCGTTCGTCGAGCTTCAACACCGATCGCGTCGATCATCTCTACGAGGATCCCCATGTCGCGGATCCGCGGTTCATCCTGCATTTCGGCGACCTGACCGACGCGAGCAACCTGATCCGCATCGTCAAGGAGACCGAGCCCGACGAGATCTACAATCTCGCCGCGCAGAGCCATGTGCAGGTGTCGTTCGAGACGCCCGAATACACCGCAAATGCCGACGGCACCGGGACGCTGCGGCTGCTGGAGGCGATCCGCCTGCTGGACCTGACGCGGAAGACGCGCTTCTACCAGGCCTCGACCTCGGAACTCTTCGGCAGGGCGCGGGAGGTGCCGCAGAGCGAGACCACGCCCTTTTATCCGCGCAGCCCCTATGCGGCGGCGAAGCTCTACGCCTACTGGATCACGGTCAACTACCGCGAGGCCTACGGCCTGCACGCGTCCAACGGCATCCTCTTCAACCATGAGAGCCCGATGCGCGGCGAGACCTTCGTCACCCGCAAGATCACGCGCGCCGCGGCCGCCATCCGCCTCGGGCTGCAGGACAGGCTCTATCTCGGCAATCTCGATGCCCGGCGCGACTGGGGCCATGCGCGCGACTATGTGCGCGGCATGTGGCTGATGCTGCAGCAGGAGACGCCGGACGACTATGTGCTCGCCACCGGCGAGGCCCACAGCGTGCGCGCCTTCGTCGAAAAGGCCTTCGCCAAGGCCGGCATGCCGGTCGAGTGGCGCGGCGAAGGGGTCGGGGAGCGCGGCTTCGACGCCGGTTCGGGGCGATGCGTCGTCGCGGTCGATCCGCGCTATTTCCGCCCGGCCGAGGTCGACCTGCTGGTCGGCGATGCGCAGAAGGCGCGGGCGCGGCTCGGCTGGCGTCCCGAGACCGACCTCGACCAGCTCGTCACGGAGATGGTGCGCAGCGACCTGACGGCACTGTCGCCGGGCGCGCCGGCCGGCGCGGCGCTGAGGAGCGTCGCCCATGGCTGAGCCGCTCTTCGACCTCGCCGGCCGCCGGGTCTATGTCGCCGGCCATCGCGGCATGGTCGGCGCCGCCCTCGTCCGGCGGCTCGCCACGGAGGGCTGCGCCATCCTGACGGCGGCGCGCGCCGAGCTCGACCTGACGCAGCCCGCCCAGGTGGAGGCCTGGTTCGCCCGGATGCGGCCGGAGGCGGTGTTCGTCGCTGCCGCCAGGGTCGGCGGCATCCTCGAAAACGACACGCGGCCGGCCGACTTCCTCCACGACAACCTGCTGATCCAGGCGAACCTCCTCAAGGCCGCCCACGAAAGCGGCGTCGGCAAGCTGCTGTTCCTCGGCTCGTCCTGCATCTATCCCCGCCTCGCGCCGCAGCCGATCGTCGAGGAGGCCCTGCTCACCGGACCGCTGGAGCCGACGAACGAGGCCTATGCGGTGGCGAAGATCGCCGGCATCAAGCTGTGCCAGGCCTATCGCCGCCAGCATGGCGCCGATTTCATCGCCGCCATGCCCGCCAATCTCTACGGGCCCGGCGACACTTTCGACCTCGCCTCGGGCCATGTCCTGCCGGCGCTGATCCGCAAGGCCGAGGAGGCGCGGCGAAGCGGCGCGGCGGACCTCGTCATCTGGGGCACGGGCACGCCGCGCCGCGAATTCCTCCATGTCGACGATTGCGCCGATGCCTGCGTCCACCTGATGAAGGTCTATTCCGGCGCAGGCCCCGTCAATGTCGGCTCCGGCGAGGAGATCGCCATCCTCGATCTCGCCCGGCTCGTCGCCCGGCTCGTCGGCTTCGAAGGCCGGATCGTCCGCGACCTCACGCGCCCGGACGGCACGCCGCGCAAGCTGATGAACAGCGACAGGCTGCGCGCCACCGGCTGGGCGCCGCGGATCGGCCTCGAAGAAGGGATTGCCGAGGTCTGCCGTGCCTGGTGCGCCGCAGCCGAGGGCGGGCGGGGTGCCGCCGCATGACGCAGCTCTCCCCCGCCCTCTGGCGCGCCGAGGCCGGCACGAAGGCGGTGCGGCCGGCCCGGCTTCTGATCTATGCTATGAACCATACGCCGGAGATCGCCGGCGTCGGGCGCTATACCGGCGAGATCGCCGCCCATTTCGCCGCCGAGGGCATGGAAGTGACCGTCGTCACCACGCCGCCGCACTATCCCGCCTGGACGGTCTCGCCCGGCTTTGCCAACCGCTACGGGTCGAGCGTCGAGAACGGCATCCGCGTGCTGCGCTGTCCCCTTCTCCTGCGCCGGCCGATGCGCGGCCTCCGGCGGCTGCTCGCGCCGCTGTCCTTCGCGCTGACCTCCGCCCCGGTCGTCGTCTGGCAGATCCTGCGGCGGCGGCCGGCGGTCGTCTTCTGCGTCGAGCCGACGCTGCTCGCCGCACCGGTCGCCGCCCTTGCCGCAGCCCTTGTCGGCGCGCGCCGGGTGCTGCATGTCCAGGACCTGGAGGTCGACGCCGCCTTTGCCGTCGGCCACCTCGCCCCGGCCGGCGCGCTGAGGCGGCTTGCCGCCGCCTTCGAGCGCGTCACGCTGCGCCTGTTCGACCGGGTCGTGACCATCTCGAACCGGATGGCCTCAAGGCTCGAGGCGAAGGGCGTGGCGCGCGCGCGGCTGTCGGTGGTGCGCAACTGGGTCGACCTCTCCGAGATCCATCCGCTTGCGCCGGCCGGCACCTGCCGGGCCGAGCTCGGCTTCCGCGACACCGATTTCGTCGTGCTCTATTCCGGCACGATCGGCGCCAAGCAGGGGCTGGACGTGCTGCTGAAGGCCGCGGCGCTTCTGCGCGAGGACCGCGACATCCATGTGGTGATCGCCGGCGAAGGGCCGGAAAAGGCCGCCCTGCAGGCCCGCTGCGGCGCGGATGTCCGGCTGCGCTTCCTGCCCTTCCAGCCGCAGTCTCGGCTGAACGCCTTCCTCAACATGGCCGATCTGCACGTCCTGCCGCAGGAGCGGGGGGCGGCCGACCTCGTCCTGCCGTCGAAGCTCGGCGGCATGCTGGCGACCGGCAAGCCGGTGCTGGTCACGGCCGATCCGGGCACCGAACTTGCCGACTTCCTCGGCGACGCCGCGCTGATCACGCCGCCCGGCGATGCGGAGCGGCTGGCGCAGGCGATCCGCGCGCTGCGTGCCGAGGGTCCCTCCTCTCCCGAGGCCCGCCGCCGCAAGGCGCTGCTGCTCGGGCGCGCCGAGGGTCTCGGCGGCCTCGCGCGGGCGGTGGCCGGTTGAGGACGGCGGCACAGGGCCTGCCGCCCCGCGCCCCGGCCGGGACGCTCAATGTCCTGTTGCTCGTCGCCGGCTTCGGCCTCGGCCAGGGATCGGTCTTCCTCGTCCAAACCTTTTTGCTCGCCGCCGGCCGGCTCGATCTGATCGCCCTTTTCGGCCTCCACCTCTCGCTGGCGACGCTCGCCGTCCTCGTCATCGAGGCCGGATCGCTGACCGTCCTCGCCCGCCATGTGGCGGAGGGACGCGCGCGCGGTGCCGACCTCTGGCGCCTCTACTGGGAGACCTGCCTCGTCCGCGGCATCGTCGCCTCAGGCGTGCTGCTCGCGGTCGCGGGCGTCCTTGCCTTTCGCGGCGTTCACGGCTTCTCGGTTGCCTACGCGGTCTTCGCCGCGCCCGCCTCAGCGGCCGCAGCCCTCAGTGCCGCCGGCCTTCTCGACGGGCTGCGGCTCAGCGGCGTCAGCGGCCTTGCGGCGTCGGCCGCCGCGATCGCCTCGGCGCTGGCGCTGCCGCTCGCGCGCGACCTACCGCCGGCGTCGGCGGGCGCCGTGCTCGGTGCGGCCTTCACGCTCGGCCATGCCCTTGCGCTGGCGATCCAGTCCGCGGCGCTTCGCCGGGCGGGGTTTGCGCCGCGCCTTGCGCGGCCGACGCGCGCGGGCATGGTTCGCGCCGGCCGGGACGGCATCGCCATGCTCGGCGTGACCCTGCCGGGCCAGGTCTTCTTCCGCGCGCAACTGCTGATGAGCGCCGCCTTTCTCGGCACTGACGCGACGGCCCTCTTTCTGTATGTGACGCAGATCGTCGCCGGTCTCGTTCAGCTCCTCGGTTTCGCCCGCCGCGTCGCCTTTCCGGGCCTTGTCGCGCAGCTCGCCGATCCTGCCGGCGGTCGTGTGGCAACCCTGCTTGCCAGCCAGGCGAAGGCGACGGCCGCCGCGCTTGCCATGGTCCTGGTGCTCGTCACCGCCGGCCTCGCCCTGCCGGCGACCGGCCATGGACTGGCCGGGGCCGGGCCGCCGCTGGCGCTCTTCGCCATCCTCGTCCTGTCCAGCCATCTCGCCCTTGCGGCCGGTCAGGGACTGATGGCGCTCGGCCGCTATCCGGACGCCGCCGCAACGACGCTGCTGGCCGTCGCCGCCGGCCTGGCGCTCAGCCTGCTTTTGTCGCCGCGCCTCGGCCTCGCCGGTTTCGCGCTCGCCAACCTCGCGCAGGACGCGATCGCCCTCGCCCTCGCCGTCCGGTTCCTTCGCGAAAGGTCCCCAAGGTGAGGCGCCGCCTGTCCCTCGTCCTGCAGCTGTTCCTCCTGCCGCTGCCCTGGGGAGTGCGCCGCCGCCTGCTCGTCATCCTCTGCGGCTACGAGATCGACGCCACCGCCCGGATCGGCCTCTCCCTCGTGGCCCCGGACCGGCTGGTGATGCGGCAGGACAGCCGGATCGGCCACCTGACGCTCGCCCGCGGCCTTGCCGCGATCCGGCTGGAAAAGGGCGCAGCGCTCGGCCATCTCAACTGGATCTCCGGCTTTCCGAGGGAGGGCGAACGCTATTTCCGCGCCTTCCCGGCCCGCGATCCGTCGCTCGTCATCGGCGAGCACGGCGCGATCGTCCACCGCAACCTGATCGATTGCACCGACCGGGTCAGCATCGGCGCCTTCGCGCTCGTCGCCGGCAACCGCAACCAGATCCTGACGCACAGCATCGACCTTGCGACCGGGAACCAGGCCTGCGCGCCGGTGACCGTCGGGCGCCACTGCTTCGTCGGCACGGGCACGATCCTGCTGAAGGGCTCGGTCCTGCCGGATTGCTGCGTGCTCGCCGCCGGCTCCGTCCTCAACGCGGCGCATACGGCGCCTTACCGGCTGCTGAGCGGGGTTCCCGCCGCCGCCGTGCGGGATCTGGCGCCGGATCTCGCCTTCTTCCACCGGACGCGGGGGGAAAGCGATTGAGCGGGCCTGCTCGTCCTTCCGGGTTCCTGCGCGCCGCGCCGGCGCGGACCGGGCGTCGTTCCGGCCCCGGGTCGGGGCTTGCCTCGTCGTTTCCTGCTCGGCGGCCGGCGGGCCGGTGCCTCCCGCCCTCGCCGGCGCGCGCGCTCCCGAAAAGCGAGGCGACGACGGTGCTCCTCCTTCGCGCCGCGCCCGTCCCTGCGGCGCCCGCCCGTCGTCGCGAAAGGAGGGCCGCGTGATCCCCGCCGCGCCGTCTCCAGCCACATCCGCCCACAGCCTGGGCGGCGGCCTGCGCCCTCCACGCCGCATCCGACGGGCGGGCGCCGGCGACCGGCTGCGCCTTGCCGTCTTCGCCCTCCTCGCGGCGGCGCTGATGCTGACGCTCGTCGCGGGGGACATCGTTCCGCGCCGCAGCGAGACCGTGCTGCTGGCCGCCGCGATCGCCGCGTGCGTCGCGGTCCTCGCGCAGTCGCTCTCCGGCCTGCGTCCCGATCCCGTCCTTCTGACGGCGCTCCTCTACCTGATCCTCTTCTACCTCACGCCCGGCCTGCTGCATGCCGGCGAGAACCGCTTTCCCTTCTTCGCGATGGGCTATGCGCCGGACGAGATCGCAGCCGCGTCGCTGATCGTGCTGGTCTTCGTCCTCGTCTTCTTCCTCGGTCGCGGCGTCGCGGCCGGCCGGCCGGGCCCCCTCCCGCCGGCGCGCCCGCAGGAAGGCGGGCTTGCCGCCGCCTCCCTGTTCCTGGCGATGGTCTCGATCCCCTCAGCCTTCGCCTTCGGCATCGACCGGCTGCATGTCACGCGCGGCGCGGCCGCCGCCGATCCCGGCGGCCCCGGACCGGGCGAAATGATCCTCGGCACGCTCGCGACGTCCGCGGGCTTCCTGTCGCTGATCCTCGCGGTCCTCGCCGTGTCCGCGCGGCGCAGCGGCATGGCGCTTTTCGCCTGCCTGCCGGCGCTCGCAGCCTTCCTTCTCGCCAACGACATCTTCGCCCTGCCGCGCTTCATCGTCGGCTCCTACGCCGTCACTGCGCTCTTCCTCTTCGCGCCGCTCGGGCGCCTCTGCCGGCTGGCGATCGTCTTCCTCGCGGCGCTCTGCCAGTTCACCCTCTTTCCGATGCTCGATGCCGTCACGCGCGGCGGCGGATGGCAGGGTTTCCGCTTCGATCCGCTCGGCTATCTGGCACGCCACGGCGATTTCGACGGGTTCCAGTCGACGGTCAACGTCGTCATCCTCGTCCGTGAGGACGGTCTCAGATGGGGCTGGCAGCTCGTCTCCGCGCTCCTGTTCTTCGTTCCGCGGGCCTGGTTTGCGGAGAAAAGCCGGGGCACGGGCTATGACGCGGCGAGCCATGTCGGCTATCCCTTCCTCAACATCTCCGCGCCGATGCCGGCGGAATTCTATGTCGATTTCGGCCTTGCCGGGCTGGTGGTGCTGTCCCTCGGCTTCGGGCTCCTCGTCAGCGCCTGCGACCGTCGTTTCAACCGCGCCCATGCCCGGGGCGATCGCGTCGGCAAGCTCTTTCCGGCGATCGTCGCCGGCTACCTCTTCATCCTGATGCGCGGTTCGCTCGTCGCGGTCGTCGGGCCGGCCGTCACCACCTTGGCGCTTCTCGCGCTCGTCCGGCTGCTCTTTCTCGGCGGCCGGCGCCGGCCCGCGAGACGGACGGCATGACCTCGGCCCCGAGCGAAGCCGTCACGGGCGCCCATTCTCCTTCCGTGCTGTTCGTCCTGCCGCATGCCTCGCGCCGCGGCGGCGGCGTGTCCGAGGCGGCCCGGCTGCAGGCGCAGGCCCTGACGGCCCGCAATGCCGCGCCGGTCGGCGTCGTCGCCTTCCGCGACGCCTTTCTCGAGGAGGACCGGGCCGGCTGGGGCGACGTGCCGGTCGAGGCCGTCGCGACGCTGCCGTTCGCGCGGCGCTACGGCGTGGCGCCGGGCATGCTCGCCGCGCTCCTGCGCTCCGGCGCCGACCTCGTGCATGTCCACGGCCTCTGGCAGTGCCATTGCGCGGCCGTCCATCTCTGGTCGCTCCTGACCGGCAGGCCCTATGTCGTGACGCCGCACGGGATGCTCGACCCATGGATCCTCAGACGCTCGCCGCGCCTGAAGCGTCTGGTGTCGCGCCTCCACCAGGACCGCTTCCTCAGCCGCGCCGCCGGCGTCCAGGTGTTGACCGGGAGGGAGGCGGCGGATGTCACGCCTTTCCTGTCCGGGCAAGCCGTCGAGGTCGTCCCCAATCCCGTGCCGCCCTTCGTGCCCGATCCGGAGCCGCCGGACTGGTGGGAGGCGCGGTTCGCCGGCCGCGACCTCTATCTTTTCCTCGGTCGCCTGCACGAGAAGAAGGGCTGCGCGGCGCTCCTCGAGGCCTGGGACCGGCTCTGCGCCGGCGATCCGGCATTCGCGGCCCGCTCGCTCCTCGTCGTCTGCGGCTGGAACGATGGGCTTGCCGGTGTCGAGGCGCGTCTTGCCGCGCTGTCGGCGCGGCACGGCAATGCGGTCTTCGCCGGGCCGCGGTTCGGTGCCGACAAGGTGCGCACCCTGTCGCGCGCCCGCTTCTTCGTTCTGCCGTCGCAGAGCGAAGGCCTGCCGATGGCGGTGCTGGAGGCATGGGCGGCCGGCGTCCCGTCGATCATGACGGAGGCCTGCAACCTGCCGCAGGGCTTTGCCGGCGGCGCGGCCCTGCGCACCGGCGAGGATGTCGCGTCGATCGTCGCGGCGCTGCGCGCTGCCTCCGCCCTTTCGCCGGACGCCTATCGCCACATGGCGGCGAACGCGGTCTGCCTTGCGCGGCGCGACCATTCCGCCGACGCCGTCGGCGCGGCGCTGCTTCGCCTTTACGCCCGCGCGGCCGCCACCCGGAGGAGGACGGGATGAGCGGCCCGCTCGATGCCGGAAGGTTCCGTTCGCGCGAGGGCGGCCCGAGCTTTCCGCTCCGGCACCGGCTGCTGCGCCTCGCCTGGGGCCTCGTCTGGCTAGGGCTCGCCCGATGGACGCCGGTGCCCTGCCACGGCTGGCGGCGCCTGCTGCTGCGCGCCTTCGGCGCCCGGATCGACGCGACGGCGCGGATCTATCCGAGCGCGCGCATCTGGTATCCGCCGAACCTGGTGATGCGCGCCCATTCCTGCCTGGCAGGCCGGGTCGACTGCTACGCCATGGACCGGATCGAGCTCGGGCGATACGCCACCGTGTCGCAGGGCGCGGTGCTGTGCGGGGGAAGCCACGACATCGACAGCGCCTCCTTCCAGCTCTTCACCCGCCCGATCCTCATCGGCGACCATGCCTGGATCGCCGCCGAGGCCTTTGTCGGCCCGGGCGTCACCGTCGGCGCCGGCGCGGTGCTCGGCGCGCGCGGCGTCGCCTTCCGCGATCTGGAGCCGGCAACGGTCTATGCCGGAAATCCCGCCCGGCGGCTGCGGATGCGGCGCCTCGGCGCCCCGGATGCGCCGGGCTGAACGCGAGACGGTCAGGCGGCGGCCGGTGCCGCCGAGGTCAGTTCGGGCACGCCCTCGATCAGCTCGGCCATCGTCTCGGCGGTCAGGGGCCGCGACATCAGGTAGCCCTGGATCTCGTTGCACTTGTCCGCCGTCAGCACGGCGAGCTGCTCGTTGGTCTCGACGCCCTCGGCCGTCACCTCGATGCCGAGCGACCGGCCGAGCGCCAGGATCGCCTGCACGATCGGCCGCGCCGTCTTCGTCGTGTCGAGGTCCATGATGAAGCTGCGGTCGATCTTCAGCACGTCGAAGGGGAAGTTGCGCAGGTAGCTCAGCGACGAATAGCCGGTGCCGAAATCGTCCATCGCCAGCTTGATGCCGAGCGCCTTCAGCGCGTTGAGCACCGAGACGGCATGGTCCGCGTCCTCGAGCAGCACGCCCTCGGTGATCTCCAGTTCCAGGAGATGCGGCGAAAGCCCCGTCTCGTCGAGGCAGTCGCGCACCTTCTCCACCAGATTGCCGTCGCGGAACTGCACCGGCGAGATGTTGACGGACACGCCGATGCCGGGCCAGGTGCAGGCCTGCGCGCAGGCCGTCTTCAGGATCCAGTCGCCGAGCGGCACGATCAGGCCGTTCTGCTCGGCAAGCGAGATGAAGTCCATGGGATTGATGCGGCCGCGCTCGGGATGGGCCCAGCGCACCAGCGCCTCGGCGCTGCGGATGCGCCGCGCCCTCGAATCGAAGCGCGGCTGGTATTCGAGATAGAAATGGCCTGCGGACAGGCTGTGGCGCATGTCCTCGGCGAGCTGGCGCCTGGCGATGATCTTCTCGTTCATCTCCGTGGCGAAGAAGGCGTATTGGCCGCGCCCATCCTGCTTGGCCCGGTAGAGCGCGGTGTCGGCGGCGCGCAGAAGCTCGTCCGGGGTGCCGCCGTCCTGCGGCGCGATGGCGATGCCGACCGACATGCCGACATGGATGTCGCCGCCGTCGTGGTGGATCGGTTCGCCCATGAGCCGGTAGAGCGCCTGGCATAGCGCCTCGATCCTGTCGGGCGTCAGCCCCGGCGCGGCGATGACGAATTCGTCGCCGCCGATGCGGGCGACGATCTGGTCCTCGCGCAGCGCCCGGCGCAGCCGGTCGGCGACCTCGCCCAGAACCCGGTCGCCGACATGATGGCCGAACGTGTCGTTGATCGGCTTGAAGCGGTCGAGATCGATGTAGAGCAGCGTCAGCGTCGCCGCCGGGTTGGCGAGATGGGTGTCGAGGAAATGCGACAGCTTCGCCCGGTTCGGCAGCGATGTCGCCGAATCGTGCAGCGCCTGCCGCTTGGCATCCTCGAAGGCCTCGGCGAGCGCGACGTTCGAGGTGACGTCGCTGGCGATCTTCATCACCTTCAGCGGCTTTCCGTCGAGGTCGAGGATCGGGTTGTAGGAACATTGCAGCCAGACCTCGCGGCCGTCCTTGCCGACGCGCCGGTGCAGGCCGGACTGGTAGTTGCCGCGCCGGAGCTCCTCCCAGAACAGCTGGTAGTCCGGGCTCGCCGCGAGGTCGACGTCGACGAGCAGGCTGTGCGGGCGGCCCTCGACCTCGGCGGCCGAGTAGCCGAGCATGCCGAGAAGGGCGGCGTTGGCCGACAGGATCGTGCCGTCGAGGCCGAAGAAGGCGACCCCCTGCGACCGGTCGATCGCGGCGATCTGCCCCTGCAGCTCGGCGCTCTCCAGCTTTCGCCGGGTGATGTCGGCGGCATATTTGACCACCTTGAACGGCCGTCCGTTCAGGTCGCGGATCGGATTGTAGCTCGCCTGCAGCCAGAGGTCGGAGCCGTCCTTGCGCAGGCGGCGATATTCGCCGTTGCGGTGGCGGCCGGCGGCAAGGTCGCGCCAGAAGTCGCGATAGGCCTCGCTGTCCGCCGTCGCCGCATCGACGAACATGGAATGGTGGCGGCCGCGCAGCTCGGAGAAGCGATAGCCGGTCGCGGCGAGGAAATTGTCGTTGGCGTCGAGGATCGTGCCGTCGAGCTCGAAGGAGATGACGCATTGCGCCTTGTCGATCGCGGCGATCTGGCCCTCGTGGTCGGCCTGGAACAGTTTCTCCTCGGTGACGACGGAGGCGTATTTCACCACCTTGATCGGCTCGCCGCTCATGTCGAAGATCGGGTTGTAGGTCGCCTGGAACCAGATCTCGCGCCCGTCGCGGCCGACCCGGCGGTAAAGGCCGGAGCGGTGGCGGCCCCTGCGCAGGTCGCTCCAGAAGCGCGCATAGTCGCTGCTGTGGGCATGGGCGTTCTCGACGAAGATCCGGTGGTGGGCCCCTTGTATCTCGGGCAGCGTGTAGCCGGTCGCGGCAAGGAAATTGTCGTTGGCGTCGAGGATCGTGCCATACATGTCGAAGGTGATCACGGCGTTCGACTTGTGGATGGCGTTGATCTGCCAGCGGTAATCCGCCTGGCGCAGCTTCTCCTCCGTCACGTCGGTGGCGTATTTCACCACCTTGAAGGTGCGCCCCGCGCGGTCGCGGATCGGGCTGTAGACCGCCTGGAGCCAGACGGTCGCGCCGTCCTTGCGCAGCCGCGCATATTCGCCGGAGAGGTGATCGCCGGCGCCGAGCCGCTGCCAGAACGAGCGGTAGGCCTCGCTGTCGCGCATCGTCTCGTCGACGAACATCGCATGCGGCCGGCCGACCACCTCGTCGCGGCCGTAGCCGACGGCGTCGAGGAAGAGGTCGTTGGCCGCCGTGATCGTGCCGTCGAGCGCGAAATGGATGACGGCCTGCGACTTCTCGATCGCTGCGATCTGGCCCTGGTAATCGGCCTCGCGCGCCTGCAGTTCGGTGACGTCGGTCACCACCTGCATGACGTCCGCGTCCTGGCCGTCGGCATCGCGCAGCAGCACGAAGCGCGCCTGCAGCCAGCGTTCGCCGCCGCCGGCGTCGATCCAGCGGCCGATGTCCTCCGCCACCTCGCCGCGCACCATCTTCTCCCAGACGTCCTTCTGGCGCTCGCGGTCGTCGGGATGGACGAAATCGAGGAAATGCCGGCCCCGCAGCGTTTCCAGCGAGCGGCCGACGAGGCGGACATAATTGAGGTTCGCCGAGCGGATCAGACCGGAAGGCTCGTAGCGCACGGTGGCGTAGAGCTGGTTGAACGTGCGGGCATCGTCGACGACGGTGTCGCCGGCGCGGGAAGAGGTGTCCATGGAGAGAGTCAACCTGGTGCAACGCGATGCGCCATCATGGGGGCATTAGGTTAAGCCTTTGATACGCTGGCGGACATCGGCCGCGCGCGACCGCCGGTCCTTCCCGCCGGCGGGAGCCTCCGCTCAGCCGCCCCGCGCGGCGAGGTAGTGAAGCGAGCAGGAAAGGGCGGCGCGGAGGGCATCGAGCGGCACCGGCGCCCCGGCGCGGACGGGGTCGAGGCGCGACGGCCGCGAGAGCCGCAGCGGCAATTCGATGCTGACCGGGCAACCGGGCGGGAGCGCGGCGAGATAGGCGGCGAGATCGACATCGCCGTCGCCGATCGCGCAGAAGGCCCAGCCGCCGTCCCGGTCGAGGACGTCCTTCAGATGGGCATGCGCGACGATCCGCGGCGCGTGCCTGAGGTCGTCGGCCGGCTGGCATGCCTGCCGGCTGTAGGTGAAGACATTGCCGGCATCGTGGTTCATCCTGACGAGCGGCGCGCCGATCGCCGCGATGAAGGCCGCCGCCGCTGCGGTCGTGCCGGTGAGGTTGCCGTCGCCATGGCCGGGATTTTCGAGCGCCAGCGTCACCCCCGTCGCCTCCAGCACGGGAAGAACGGCCTCGACGGTCCTTCGGATCGCGTCGGCCTTGGCCGCCGGCCCGGAATTGGTGATGAGGAACGGCGCGCCGAGATCCCCGGCAAAGCCGATGCGGCGGGCAAGGGCCGTGGCCGCCTCCGGTTCCGAGAGATCGAGATGGGCCGAGACGGCGCCGGCCGTCAGATGCGCCGCGTCCAGCCGGCCGATGAGCGCCGCCGCCGCCCTCGGAGAAAAGACGCTCTCGTCGAAATCGACATAGCCCTCGATGAAGGCAGGCTCGATCGCGCCGCCGCCGGCGGCCGCGATCTCCGCGATCGCCAGATCCATCGAATGGCCGTCGAAGAGCACGGTCGAGACCGAGACGGGGCGCAGGCTCATGCGCCCTTGCCGTAGACGATCAGCTCGGCCGCCTCCTTGACCTTGTCGGGCGACAGCGCCTCGCGCCAGTCCTCCTTGACGACAACGCCCTTGGCGAAGCGCATCAGCCGGAGCGCGGCGTCGGAGGGCACCTTCGGCGAATAGCCGAACCACATGGCGATCTCGACATTCAGATGCCCGATGAGGAAATCGAGCGCCGCCTTGCGCGGAATGCCGTATCGTCTCTCGCATTCCTCGACGGCCTCGACCATCGTGTCGACGAAGGGCATGGCGACCATTTCGGAGAGGCCGGGCTCGAGGATGGCGAGCTGCTCGAGGGTGACGCGGTGGCAGTCGATGATCGGCGACCACATTGCCCGGCAGATCTCCTCGCCGAGCGCGTAGTCCTCCTCCGGTCCCTGCGTCAGGGCGCAGACGATCGACTGTCTGGCGATGCCGCCGTGATAGTCGCGCCGGGCGTCCCAGTCGGTCTCGTCGTTGAAGAGCGGCGGATGGCAGGGATGGCCGACGAAATAGGTGAGGTCCGGCCGGTCCTTCGGCAGGTCGCCGGCATAAGGGGCGGCGGCGTCGAGGACGAGCAGCATCGTGCCGGCGGCGAGCATCGGCGAGATCTGCCGCGCCACGTCGCCGATCATGTTGTCCGGCAGCGCCATGACCACGACCCTGGCGCCCGGCACCCCCTCCTCGATGGCGACGGCGTCAATGCCTGCCTCCGCGAGGCGCGCCTTGCCCGGCGCGCCGATCTCGACGGCGCGCACGTCGTAGCCGGCCTCGACCAGCTTGCGGGTCACGCGAAACCCCATTTTCCCGCCTGCGCCGAGCAGTGCCACCGATATCGTCATCGTCTTCCTCCCTGGTGTCTCGCGCCGGTGCGGCCGGCGCTCCCACACTATGCATCGGCGCCGCTGAATGGCAAACGCAGCGAATGCGGTGGCAGGCCGCGGGCGGGGCGCGAAGGCGATCATGGTTGAGTGGGACGCCGGCACCGCCATCGCCGGCGGCACCGCGTAGGGCCTGTCTCAGGCGACGGCCGGATAGCCGCGCCGGACGGCGTCGGCCTCCAGCCGCGACAGCGCCGCGTAATCGGCGTCCGACAGCCGGGCGAAGCCGCAAAGGGCAAGGGTGTCGCGCACCGATGCGAGGGACGCGTCGGCGATCGCGGCATCAAGCGCGGCGCGCAGCTGCGCCACCATGGCGTCCGGGGCATCGGCGCGGGTGATGAGCGGCAGGCCGGGCCCGGCCGGCGTCTCGGCGAGGATGCGCAGGCGCCCGGTCAGGCCGGGATCGAAGCGCGCGGTGTTGCCGAAGGTGACGCAGTCGATCGCCGCCGCGTCGGCCCGGCCGTCTGCGACCGCCTCCATGCTGGCGCGGTGGCCGCCGGTCTCCGTCACGCTGCCGAAGAAGCGTCCGTCCTTGGCAAGGGGCGCGATCGTGGCGCGAAAGAGGTTGGCGCCGGAATTGCTCCCCGGTTCGTTGATCGCCGCCCGCGCGCCGCGCAGGTCGGCGAGCCCGCCGGCGGCGCTGTCGCGACCGACGATGATGAAACTGCGGGTCGTCGGCCCATCGCAGCCCGGAAGGCCGTAGACCGGGGTGGCGACGAGGCGGACCCGGCCGGTAAGCCGGCGCACATAGGGATAGCCGCAGGTCTGGGCGAGGAGGAGATCCGGAGAGAGCCAGGCCTCGTCGTAGCGGATCGTCGCGTCGAGCCGGTCCGGCACGTCCGCGAGGCCGGCGTGACGAAGATGGTCACGCAGGAACGCCCAGAGCGCGGCCGTCGCCTCGGCGACCGGCGGCGGGCTCACATACATGGCAAGGCTTGCAATCGGCATCGGCGCGGGTCCGCAACGGCTCGGACCCTGGCATGTAGCGGCATTGCGGCCCGCTGGAAAGCACCCGTCGCCGATGCCGCGCCTCAATCGAGGCGGACTCGGTAGCGGTCGCGCAGCAGGGCGAGCGTCTCCTCCGTCTCGCGGGCGCGGCGCGCGCCGTCCCAGCCGAGCCGCTCGGCCGCGATCGCCGCGACCTCCTCGACCACGGCACGGGTCGCGACCGCCTCGAAGCCCATCAGCGTGCGCCGAAGGACGATGTCGGAAAGCCGCGTCACCCGCTCGTTGTCGACGATCCAGGCGATTTCGCCGCGCGCATAGAGGGACGTGGCGGAAAGCGCGGCGCCGCCCCCGGCGCGGATCGCCTCGGCGACCGACGCCGCGCGGCTGCCGTAGCGGTCGAGAAGCCGCGTCGCCGTCGCGGGGTCGAGCCCGCAGGCCTCGGCGAGCGCCTTCGCCCGCGTCGCGACCGCCTGCTTGCCGGGGTCGAAATCGCGCCCGCCGCCGATCGGCGCCTTCAGCGTGTCCGCCTTGCGCCGCGCGCCGAGACGCGACAGCACCGCGTCGGCGATCTGCGCGGCGCAGGCCCGGTAGGTCGTCCACTTGCCGCCGACGAGCGTCATCACCGGGAAGGGCCGCGCCCCCTCCGGCTCGAAGTCGCGCAGCGCATGGTCGCGGCTGATCGCCCCCGTCGTGCTCGCATCGCTGAAGGGAAGCGGCCTCAGCCCGGCATAGGCAAAGACGATGTCCTCCTTCTTCGCGTTCGCGCCCGGCAGCACCTGTTCGAGCACGTCGAAGAGATAGGCGATCTCCTCGTCGGAGCAACGGACGGTGTCGGGGTCGTCGGCGCGGATGTCGGTGGTGCCGACGAGCACGCGCTCCTCGTCCAGCGTGTAGATCAGGCAGGCGCGGAAATCGCGCGTCTCGAAATAGAGCATGCCGTTGCCGAGCGGCCGGGCGAGATCGGGCCGCCTCAGCACCAGATGCGAGCCCTTCGTGCCGCCGATCAGCCGCTTGTCGATGCCGAGCCGCGCATTGACCCGGTCGGCCCAGGCGCCGGCGCAGTTGACGACGAGCGTCGGCGTCACGGTCAGCGTCTCGCCGCTGATCTCGTCCCTCAGCCGCACCGTTCCCCCGTCGATGCCGTCGAGCGAGACATAGGGCAGCGCGATCGCGTCCGGGCAATCGCGTTCCGCATCCTCGACGAGTTCCAGCGCCAGGCGCTCGGGATGGGTGAGGCGCGCATCGTAATATTCGGCGACGGCGGCGACCTTCGGCGAGAGGTTCGGCATGCGCCGGCGCCGCTCCTCCGCCGGCACCAGCCGATGGTCCGGCATCGTCTGGTTGCCGCGCCCGAACCGGTCGAAGAAGACGAGGCCCAGCTTGACGGCGAGGATGCCCTTTGCGCCCGGCGTCTTCTTCAGCTTGAGGAAACGCAGGCCCGCGGAGAGAAGCCCGCCGAACCAGCTGAAGGCCGGCACCCAGACCGGCAGCGGCCGCACGAGATGCGGCGCGTTGATCAGGAGATGGTTGCGCTCGACGACCGATTCGCGCACAAGCGCGAATTCTCCGGTTTCCAGATAGCGCAGGCCCCCATGGATCAGCCGCGAGGGCGCGGCACTGGTGCCGGAGGAAAAGTCGCCCTTCTCCACCAGCACCGCCGGAATGCCCTGCAGCGCCAGGTCGCGATAGACGCCGATGCCGTTGATGCCGCCGCCGACGATCAGGACGGCGGGCGACGGGGATTGCGCGCGAAGCTGGCTGAGCGCGGTGTCACGATTGCGCATGCATTGGTCCTCCTCGAGCCGATCGGGCGGTCGTTCGCCGGCCGCCGGGACCTTCGCGCGCGCCCTGCCGCGCGCCTTTTCACGCCCGTCGGACGGGGTGCCTGCGGTCCCGTCGCCCTCATAGTGGCAATTTGTGCCGTCCGGAAGCCGTCCCGCCGCCACCCTGTGGATGGTATCTGGAATTCATGTAATAAATCATGATGTTGGATATGAAAAAACTTTTTTACATTGTTGATTGACAATTCGGTCCGGTACAATAGCCTAGGTTTCGAGGATGGAAAGCCATGCCGGGCGGATGCGCCCCGTTTGCCGCTGGGGATCGGCGGGCATGGTGACGAGGAGGAATGCATGCGCGAGCGTCTGATCGGTATCGATGCCGGCGGGACGATGACGAAGGTCGTCCTGTTCGATCTCAAGGGCCGCGAGCTCGGCCGCGAATGCCGTCCGAACATCATGCTGTTTTCCGAGCCCGGCTGGACCGAGCGCGACGCGGATGTCATGTGGAATGCCACCTGCGAGGCGATCCGCGATCTTCTGGCGGCGACCGGCACCGATCCCGGCGACATCGTCGCCGTCACGCCGTCGGGCTATGGCGGCGGGATCTATCTCGTCGATGCCGACGGCGTGCCGGTGCGCAACGGGCTGGTCTCGACCGACAGCCGCACCCTGCCGCTGATCGCGCGCTGGCAGAGGTCCGGCGTCGCGCGCGCCGTTTCGGCCGAGATCGAGCAGCAGATCTGGGCCGGCCAGAGCTTCCCCATCATGGGCTGGATGCAGGAAAACGAGCCGGAAGCGCTGCGGCGCACCCGCCATGTGCTGTTCTGCAAGGATTTCCTGCGCCTGCGGCTCACCGGCGACGTCTCCACCGATCCGACCGATGCGGGCTGCGCCGGCATCATCCGGCCGAGCACCGGCATGATCGCCACCGCGGCCTTCGAGGCGGCGGGCATGACCGCCTGGCTCGACCGCCTGCCGGAGATCGGCCCCTCGGCCGCGCTCGTCGGCGGGATCAGCGCCGAGGCCGCCCGGCTGACCGGGCTTCGCGCCGGAACGCCGGTCGCCCGCGGCGTCTACGACGTCGTCGGCTGCGCGCTCGCCTCCGGCGTCGAGCGCCCTGACCAGCTGGCGGCGGTGGCCGGCACCTTCAGCATCCACTCGACGGTGCATGCCAGACCCTCGCTCGATCCGCTGCCGACGATCCAGACGCCCTATCCGGTCGCGGGCCAGTTCCTCGCGACCATGGCGACGCCGACCTCCGCCAGCAATCTCGAATGGCTGATCAAGACCATGCTCGCCGCGGAAGCCGAGCGCAGCCACGAGACCGGCCGGTCGATCTACGACATCGTCAACGATCTGGTCGGCGAGGCGCTGAAGAAGGACAACCGCATCCTGTTCTTCCCCTTCCTGTTCGGCGGGCCGAACGGCGCGCCGGCCGGCTTCCTCGGCATGACCGCCGGCACCAAGCTCGGCGACACGCTGCGCGCCATCTACGAGGGCATCGTCTTCGCCCATCGCGGCGACCTCTCCTTCCTGCTCAACGGCCCGGATGCGGCCAAGCCCGGCCTCATCCGGCTCGCCGGCGGCCCGTCGCGCAGCACCGTCTGGTCGCAGATGTTCGCCGACGGCCTCGGCATGCCGGTCGAGGTGGCGAACGGCACGGAATTCGGCGCCAAGGGCGGCGCGATCTGCGCGGCGGTCGCGACCGGCATCTACCGTGATGTGCCCGAGGCGATCGCCAACATGGTCGAGGTCGAGCGCGCCTATGCGCCGAACCCGGCGCGCCAGGCGGTGCTCGAGCGCAAATACGAGGCCTACAACCGGGCGATCGACTGCATCGCCCCCTACTGGACGGACGGCATCGCCGACGCCTTCGACGGCGTGCCCGAAAAGGTCGCGGCGCAGTAAAAAAGCAGGAAGCCGGGCCCGCCGGGTCTCCAAGGGGGAGGATGACGACAGATGCTTGAGCTTCGAGGCGTTTGTTTGGATGTTGGTGTTGAGCGTCATGTATATGATGCAGATCTTGTGCTTGAGCGTGGGAGCCTGAACGTTCTTCTGGGACCGACCTTGTCGGGGAAGACGTCGTTGATGCGGCT